>CAITYL010000344.1 GCA_903896595.1 uncultured Lentisphaerota bacterium | reverse complement strand
TCGTGTCCCAACTTGTACCATAACCGTTTTTACCTGCCGTCTGATAGGCGGCTTTAATTGTATTATATATAATACTATATATTTTTCAAGCGCAAATCCCCCACATCGCCAGATTAACCAACAGCTATGTCATGCACCCAGCCCGCGTGACCTCTTGATTGTGCCGACAATGAGCTTTATACTGGCAGCATGCGGCTTTCCCTGAACATGAAGATCACCGGGCTGGCGCTGGTCGCGGCGGCGGCCCCGATCCTGGTGGCTTTTTTTGCCACTCTGAGCCAGAAGACCGTCCTCACGCGGGACATGACCGCGTGCATGGACGACATGTGCCTGCGTGCCACCACCGCCGCCGTGGGGGTCGCCTATCGGATGTGCGTCACCGCCCATGCCGCGGCTGAAGCGGACGCGCGCGAAGATTTGACCACGGCCCTGGCATTGCTCAATAACCGCGGCCCAATCCGCCCGGTCGCCGCCGCCACGGATCCCAATGTCGTTACCTCCCGAAAAGCACCGCCGCGGCCGGGGGCCGGGCTGCTCTTCGGTGACCAAACCGTCACCGCCGGCATCCGCGACGGCAAAACGCCGGTGCCGCTGCTTGACGAGATCAGCGACACCATTGGCGCCGCTTGCAGCCTGTGGCAACGCCATGACCACCAAGGGTGGACCTGCATTGCCGCCAGCCCGGCGGCCGACGGCCAGCGGCCCGTGGGCGGGGAACTGGCGAACGACTCTCCCGCGGTGACCGCCGCGCTGAAAGGTGAGGTCAGCCTGACCTGGGAACGGCACGACCTGTGGTGGCGCTCCGTCTGCACGGCCCCGTTATGGAGCGGCACGGGCGCGGAACGGCACGTGGTGGCCCTGCTTCGCGTCACCCAATCTCACGACGACGTCTTCACTCCCCTGCTCCAACAGTTCAAGGACATGCCGTTGGGCAAATCCGGATACATCGCCCTGGTCGGCGCCCATGAACCGCTGCAGGGCGTCTACATTCTCTCCAAAGACGGCAAGCGCAATCACGAAAGCATTTGGCAGAGTCGTGACAGCAGTGGAAAATTATTCGTCCAGGAACAGATCCGCAACGCCCTGGCCTTAAAAGCCGGGGCCTTCTCGCCGGAAAAATACGAATGGAAGAACCCGGAAGACCCCGCGCCGCGGCTCAAAATCGCCACCACCATGTATTTCCAGCCCTGGGACTGGATGGTCTCCGCCAGCACCTATCAGGATGATTATTATGACGTGGTCAGCCAGTTCGAGGCCGGCACCCAACGACTTTACCGAACCCTGGCCGGCGCCGGCGGCATTGCCTTGGTTTTGGCGGTGATCGCCGCCATGGTGCTGGGCCGGGCCATCGCCCGGCCCATCGGACGGATGGTGGAGGCGGCACAGCGGATCTCCCAGGGCAACCTGACGGGCGCCAATGAACTCTTAGGGCAAGAAGCCGACGGGAAACAGCTGACCAGCGACGAAACCGGACGGCTGCGCGCCGCCATGGGCGCCATGAGCCGTAACCTGTCGTCCCTGCTCGGCCAGGTGCAGCGGTCCAGCATCCAACTGGTGTCCACCGCCACCGAGATCGCCGCCACGGCGCGGGAACAGGAAAACACCGTGACGGACCTCGGCGCCTCCTCGACCGAAGTGGTGGCCGCGGTCAAACAGATTTCGGCCACCTCCCAGGAGTTGTCACAGACCATGGATGCGGTCCGCGCCACCGCCAACCAGACTGGCGGCGTGGCGGGCCAAAGCCGTGATTCCCTGGCCGCCATGGAAGCCTCCATGCGACAACTGGCCGGGGCCACCACGGCCATCTCCGGGCGGCTCGCCGCCATCAGCGACAAGGCGGCCAGCATCACCGGGCTGGTCACCACCATCAATAAAGTGGCGGAACAGACCAACCTGCTCTCGCTCAACGCCGCCATCGAGGCGGAAAAAGCGGGTGAGTACGGGCTCGGCTTCTCCGTGGTCGCCCGCGAGATCCGGCGGTTGGCGGACCAGACCGCCCTGGCCACCCTCGACATCGGCGCCACCGTCAAGGAAATGCAGTCCGCCGTGGCCTCCGGCGTCATGGAAGTGGACAAGTTCACCGGCGAGGTCACCCGCGGCGTTGGCGCGGTCGGGGAAATCAGCCGGCAATTAGGCGGGGTCATCGAACAGGTGCAGGCCCTGGCCCCGCGCTTCGACACCGTCAACGAGGGCATGCGCGCGCAATCCGCCGGGGCCCGTCAGATCAGTGACGTCATGATGGGCTGGAGCGAAGGCGCTCGCCGGGCCGCGGCATCCCTGCGCCAGTTCAACGACGCCACCTCCCAACTCCGCGAGGCCGCCCGCGGCCTGCAAGAGGAAATGGCCCGTTTCAAAGCGGGATAGCGTGAAACCGGCACGCGTGCCGGTTAGACTGAAGACTGAAGGCGGTTAGGCTGAAGGAAATCAACCTATTCCGCGATGGAATTACCTTCAGCCTACAGCCGAAAACGCTTCAGCCTAACCCGGCGGCTTACTCCACGCCGGTCTTGCCGGACATGGCCGAGCGGCGGCGCTGGGTCTCGTTGAGGATCTTCTTCCGCAAACGCAGCGCGCAGGGGGTGACCTCGACGTATTCGTCCGCGGCGATGTATTCCAAGGCGCGCTCAACCGTGAAGCGGGTCGGCGGTTCCAACTGCACCGACTTGCCCTCGCCCTGGCACCGCACGTTGGTGAGATGCTTGGCCTTGGTCGGATTGACCAGGATGTCGTCCGGCCGCGGATTGGCCCCCACGATCATGCCCTCGTAAACTTCGTCGCCGGGCCCGACAAACAGGCGGCCGCGGTCCTTGAGATTCGCCAGGGTGTAATGGGTGCAGACGCCTGCTTCCATGCTCACCAGCGACGCTCCGGGACGGGCGGAAAATTCCCCGGCCCATGGCGCATAACTTTTGAACAGGTGCGACATCACGCCGCGCCCGCTGGTCAAGTTGAGCAGGTCAAATTCAAAGCCGATCAGGCCGCGGGTGGGAATGTCCGACTCCAGCGTGGTCATGCCGTGATGCTTGCTCAGGCCGGTGGTGATCGACTTGCGTTCAGCCAGGTTTTTCATGACGCTGCCCAGGCATTCGTCGGGCAGCTCAATCCACAGGGTTTCGTATGGTTCCATCCGCTTGCCATCCACGACACGAACGATCACCGTCGGACGGCTGACCAGCATCTCAAACCCTTCCCGGCGCATCTGCTCGGCCAGGACGGCGATCTGCATGGTGCCACGGGCGCTGACCCGGAAGACGCCACCCCCCTCGGTGTCGGCCACCGTCAGGCTGATGTTGGTGCGCGTTTCCTTGATCAGGCGGTCACGCAGGTAGCGGGAGGTGACATACTTGCCGTCGCGCCCGCCCAACGGGCCGTCATTGACACAAAAATCCATCTGGATGGTCGGCGGATCCAGTTCGACGAACGGCAGCGCTTCCATGTCTTCGCTGGCGCACAGGGTCTCGCCGATGGAGAGCTCTTCGAAGCCGGCAATGCCAACAATATTGCCCGCCTCGCCATCGACCGAGTCGGCCGTCGAACCAATCCCGCTGAACTGGAAAATCTTGGTGATGGTGGCGCGCTCGCGCTTGCCGTTGCCATGGATGCAGACAATGTTGTCGCCGTCATGGACCTGGCCGCCGGAAATGCGGCCGATGGCGATCCGCCCCACATAGTCGCTCCAGTCCAGATTGCTGATCAGCATCTGGAACGGCGCCGCAGGGTCGCCCTCCGGCGGCGGGATATGCTTGACAATGGCATCGAGCAGCGGGATCATGTTCTCGTGCGGCTCGTCCAAGTGGTTGATCGCAAAGCCGTCACGGGCACTGGCGTACAGGAACGGCGCGTTGAACTGGGCTTCCGTGGCGTTGAGTTCCAGGAACAGCTCCAGCACCTTGTCATGGACTTTCATCGGGTAGGAATTGTCGCGGTCGATCTTGTTGATCACCACGATCGGCTTCAAATGGTGCTCCAGCGCCTTGCGCAACACGAAGCGGGTCTGTGCCTGCGGACCGTCGTAGGCGTCCACCAGCAGCAGCACGCCGTCGACCATGCCCAAAATCCGTTCCACCTCGCCGCCGAAATCCGCATGTCCGGGGGTGTCGACGATGTTGATGGTCACATCATGCCAGTGGATCGAGGCGTTCTTCGCCTTGATGGTAATCCCCTTTTCACGCTCCAAATCCATGGAGTCCATCACCCGCTCTTCGACCACTTGATTGGTGCGGAAGGCGCCACCTTCGCGCAACAGCTTGTCAACCAGGGTGGTCTTGCCATGGTCAACGTGGGCGATGATGGCGACATTGCGGATGTGCGTGTTCATAGCGGGGCCCAAAAATTACAAAAAAGATTTAATTTAACGCCTTTTCCTTAAAATACCATTCCGTGACTGCTTTTGTCCGGGCCTGTCCAGTCCTTTGAGACGGGCTAGCAGCCGATCTACATAATATGCATTTTGTAATCACATGACCCGTTTTTCAAAAGTAATGCAGTTTTCCCATCACCGGGAGCCGCCCGTCCTCGGGCGGACGAACCCGTCATCGTCGGAGACGCGCAAGGGAATCGCAAAAGTAGCCAGAAGATTCGGAAGGTGTGGGAAAAGGGCGGAACTGGGGTGACTCCGTCGCTGTCCGCCCGAGGACGGGCGGCTCCCGGTCTTGAGATAACGCCGATATTAAAAGAGCGGCAAAGGAATTGCCGCACTCCAAAAACGGTGCCACTTTGATTTGGCAACTCTCTTGCTTTTCTTTCCTTGCGATGCCAAAGTGCAGAACCTGAACACCGAACACTGAACACCAGCTTTTGCCGTGCTTCTGCAAAAGCTTTTCCATAAGGAATTCCCCCCATGCGCTTCCGCCCTTGCATTGATCTTCATGGCGGCTGGGTCAAGCAGATCGTCGGCGCCACGCTTTCGGACCAGACCCCAACCGCGCCGGTAACCAATTTCGTTTCGGACCATGGCGCGGCGTGGTATGCGGAGTTGTACCGCCGGGACCATCTGGTCGGCGGACACGTCATCCTGCTCGGCCCCGGCAACGAAACGGCGGCGGCGGAAGCACTGGCCGCCTGGCCCGACGGCTTGCAGGTGGGCGGCGGCATCACCGCCGCCAATGCCAAAAGCTGGATCGACCGCGGTGCCGCCAAAGTGATCGTCACCTCCTTCCTGTTTGACGGGCCGTACCTGTCCAAAACCCGGCTCACGGCCCTGGAACAGGCGGTCGGCCGCGACCGGCTGGTGCTGGACCTGAGCTGCCGGCGCCGGGCCGACGGCAGCTACCGCGTGGCCACCGACCGCTGGCAGACCCTCACCAACCTGGCCGTGGACGCCGTCTCCCTGGCCAGCCTGGCCGGCCACTGCTCCGAATTTCTGGTGCACGCCGTGGACGTGGAGGGCAGGCAGGCAGGCATTGACCAGGACTTGGTCGCCCGCCTCGCCAATGACAGCCCCATTCCCGTCACTTATGCCGGCGGCGCCCGCAATTGGGACGACATCCGCCAAGTCGAGACCCTTGGCCGCGGCCGCGTGGACATGACGGTCGGCAGCGCGCTCGACCTGTTCGGCGGTACCGGCCTGCGCTACGCCGACCTGGTCGCCTGGAACCGCCAGCAACTCGCCTGATCGTCGGACGCGACCCTCGACCCGTCAGTGGTCAAGGGAACTTGATCGTCGCTCCGGTCCGCGCCGATTCATAAACCGCGCAAATCAATTCAACCGCGCGTTGACCTTCCGCGCCCGGCGTGCTCAGCCCGTGTCCGCTCAAAATGGCCGCGGCGAGTTCGGAAATCTGGCGGCGATGCCCTTCCGAGGAAATGGCATTGGGATCGCTTGAGCCGCCATGCATGTCTTCTCCCCGCCCGCCAGCGCGCCGGAGTTCCGCGTCCTCCGGGCGTTCCTCGACAAACGACCAGCGGACAATGCGGTCGTCTTCGAGCATGACGCTGCCCCGGGTTCCGGAAAGTTCGATCCGGCGCGGGAACCCGGGAGCGCACGCCGTGCTGGCTTCGACAGTTCCCAGCGAGTGGTTTTTGAATTTGAGCATGGCCACCACCGTGTCCTCGACTTCAATCGACTTGTGCATGATCCTGGCCGTGCATCCCGTCACTTCCGACACGTCGCCGTTGAAATACAGCAGCAAATCCGCGGAATGAATGCCTTGGTTCATCAACGCCCCGCCGCCATCGAGCGCCCAAGTGCCGCGCCAGGCGGCGCTGGAATAATACTCCGGCGGCCTGTGCCAGCGGACGCTTGCCGTGGCCAGCACGGGCTCGCCAAAACGCCCAGCGTCCACCGCTTTTTTGATCGCCTGAACCGAACGGCTGAACCGGGATTGAAAAACCGCCGACAGGCGGACCTTGCGGCTTTCGCAGGCGCGGATCAGCGCCTGGGCTTTGCTGACGGTCACTTCCAACGGTTTTTCACAGAGGATATGCTTGCCAGCCAGCGCCGCCGGAATGGCGACTTCGGCATGAAGTCCGCTTGGCGTTGCAATCGTCACCGCCGCGACGTCCGAAGCGAGAAACTCCGCGAGACTCGACGCCATCCGGCAGTGGTTCGTTTGCGCGAAAGCGGCGGCGCGTTCCGGCAGCGTGTCATAGACGATATACAGTTCGGCGTTGTCCGTCAACCGCAGCGCGGCGGCATGCCATTTTGCAATCGCCCCGGTTCCAATAATCCCGAATTTCACTTTCGCCATGGTTTAATCTTCCAGCTTGACGTTTTTGCCGCCACTGGCGCGGCTGTTGCTGGCCGCCTCCAGAAACGCGATAATCTCAAGGCTTTCCGCAATGTCAAGCGGCGATCTTCCGGTCTGGAAAAAGGGCATGACCTGCTTTAACAGCAAGGCATAATAGGGGATCTCTCCCGAGGCAAGCCCGGCCTTGGTGGCTTTACCGGTGGTGATGACACAGCCGAAATTATCCGCGCCGGTCCGATTGCCTCTCAAAGTGCCGATCCTGCCGTCTTCCCAGAGACCGACGATCACATCGATTTTTGCCGTGTGGAACGTCTGCACGCTCCGGCAGCCCCGGCCCATGAAGGAGAACAGCACGTCCGCGGAATGAATGCCGTACCAGAAGTAATCGCGGTAGTCTTCCAGCAGGGCCATCGGCCCGAACGCCTCGCAAGATTCGACTTTTTCACCCGCTTCAAGCAGCCCGTCAATCCCCTTGGCATATCGGATCGCCGAAGCGGTCATGACGGGAATGTGTTTCGCCTTTGCCAGCTTGACGATTTCCGCGGCGTCCCCATACTTGCAGGCCAGCGGCTTGTCGATGAAAACCGGCTTGCCGAATTCCGCCAGCGCCGTGAACTGTTCAAGGTGCTGATTGCCGTCAACACTCTCCAGGAAATAGCCGTCGAGTCCGGCCAGCTCTTCTATCCCGCCGGCCATTTCAATCTTCATGGCGCGAAGCTCGTCGGTGAACTTTCCGACCCGGGTTTTGCTCAAGCTGAAAGCGTCGCTGCCGCCGGGGAAAGCCTTGACAATTGTCGCGCCCGGAATATGGAATGGGTTTCCAGGATCGTTGAGCAGATTGGCAAAGGCCGCACAGTGCGACGTGTCCAGCCCGACCATGCCAAGTTTCATTGCCATTGTCATTATTCCTTAATTATTTGGCCAGCACGGCTTCAACCTTGCGGATGGCCTTGAGAATCGCCTCCGCCTCGGCTTCGCCCCAGCTCTCACTCACCGATAAAATGAAATGTTCCTCAACACTTGCCTGCGCGTTCGGGCACGGGAATTCCTGTCCGGGATCGCCTTTATACTGGGACGCATTCCAGGGGAACTGCCCGGCCCGATCCTTAAACCAGGCCATCGTCGCCGGCATCGCCGCCCGGTAGCTGGGATTGATCGGCAATCCTTCCGCCAACAGGGCCGCGCAAAATTCGTCTCGGGTGCATTTCAAGGCCGCCCTCTCGATCCGCAGCTTCCACCACCAGTAGCAATGATCGGCCCACACCGGCAATTCCGGGACTTTCACCGCCTTTAGCGTATTCATGCCTTTTTTAATCAGAAGTTTTACCACCTCTTTGCGCCTGGCGACGATGTCAGGAAGTTTCTTGAGCTGAACCCGGCCGATAACGGCATGAATTTCATCCATATTGCAGTTGATGGCCGACAGAACATTGGTCGCGCCTGCCGGTAGATTGAACGGCTTGCCGCGGTCAGCGGCGCGCCGGATCTTCCAATACAACTCCTCTGATTGGGTAAAAACCGCGCCGCCCTGGCCGCCCGTGCAGATCAATTTTCCGAACATCAGGGAAAAGGCGCCGATGTCGCCAAAGGTGCCGACATTTTGTCCGTTGATTTTCGCCAGGTGGGACTGGGCGCAATCCTCGACCACTTTCAACTGGTGCTTTTTCGCCAGCGCCATGATTTCCGGCATGTTGGCCGGTTCCCCGCCAATGTGCGCCACCACGATGGCCCGGGTCCGCTCCGTGATCAGCGGTTCAATCATCGCCGCGCCGGTATTGAAACTGCCGGGCATGAGATCGGCGACGATGGGAATGCAGGTGTTCAGCACAATCGGCATCATGCCGCCGGGATCCGTAATGCAGCCGACAATCACCTCTGAAAACGGCGGCAACTGCAACGCCTTGAGCGCCACATACACCGCGTTGGTTCCAGAGTTAACGCCGTCGGCATAGCCGCCGCCGAGGAAGGCCGCGAACTCCTGGCAAAACGCCTCTTCCTGCGCGCCCTGATAGCCGAACATGTTGCCGGACTGGATGGACGCGTCCATGAGCGCCAGCACGGCGGCACGTTCCTCGGCGCCAAGGTTGTAACGTCCTTTTATCGGGACGGGAATGGCTTTTTCCCCGCCGTTGACCGCCAGCTTGATTCCCGTGTCCACAGTAAATCACTCCTTGATTAATTTTTCCGCATTCGCATGATAGATCTTCTCCAGAACCCCGGTTGCAAGGTCCAGGGAATTGATGACTTCCTGATGCTGATGGTCAAAGAAGTCGCGAGCGTAGAGGACGCGGTCTTGGAATTCCGTCAGAAAGCCTTTGGCAAATTCTGGATCGCGTTTCAGCGCCTGGCAACCGGAGCCGGCCGACAGGTCGCCGTATAAATTGGGATATTTCCGCAGCAGCTCCGGCACGCGCCCGCCAGAAACGACCTTGACGTTTTCAGGAGGATAGGTGTGGTCGCGCCATAATGCATCGTTGGAAATATGGATCCAGAAGCCAGGCGCGTGCCCCAGGAAAAGGGTGTCCGGGCAGGCCCGCAAAACCCGTTCGATGGTATCAATGGTGCCGCCCCACCATTCCTGGCGCGGATCATCGCAGGTGCGTTGCCGGTCGTATTGCAGATGGAAGGTCACCGGCATCCCCAGTTCGCCGGCCAGCCTGAACAGCCGAAGCGCATCCGGATTGTCATACATCATCCGGCATTTCAGTTCGCCGCAGACTTTCGCGCCATAAATGTCGTGGGCCGCCTTAAGCCTGGCACAGGCGTCCGGCAGCCGCGGATCCGGGCAGTACCCGAGGACAAACTTTTCCGGCGCCCGCTCTTTGTAGGAGATGCAGCGGCTGAAGGGAACCGGCCCGGCCGGACTTCCCAGTACAGGCCCCGCAAGAACGTTCTTATAATGAAAGTCGTACTCATTCTCCTGGCATTCCCAATTCAGCAGCCAAGTCTGGTCAATCCCATACCGCTCCATGTTGGCCAGGAACTTGTCCAGATCATGCCCATGGCAGTCCGGATGATTATGGGCGTCAATGATTTTCATACCAGTTCCCTTGCGGCGGCGGCCACTTTGCCGTAGGCCGCGGCGTATTGGTCAATGGCATCCTGGTCAAACCGTTTGAACCACGGAAGCTGGATAATATTGTCCGTGGCGCTTTCGGTAACGGAGAGTGTTCCCAATCCCTGCCTGACATCGCGCTGCCCAAAGGCAATGGCCGTGGGCTTGCCCATGTTGAAGAGGTCGGCCTGGTGGAAATAAGGGTGCAGATGCAATGGGGTGTTGGCCCCGTTCCCGCAGGGCACGCCTTCGGCGCGAACCGCCGCGGCGAATTTTTCCGCCCTCAGGCTGCTGATCCGGGTCGTGTCGTAATGGCATAGGGGGAAATACCAGCCGCCCTTGCTCAAGCCGGATTCTTTGGCCGGCCGAATCACCCGTAAACCGGGAATTTGGTCAAGCTGATCGGCGAAATAATTCATCGCCTGGTCAATCTCGGCGATGCGTTCCGGATAATGTTTCAACTGGACGCGGCCCATCGCGGCACAGGTTTGATTCATCCTGTGCTTGACACCGCCCAGGGGCAAGCCTTTGAACGGCAGCAGATCCCCCAGGGTGATCTGCTGGTCCACCGGATTAAAACGGCTGGGGGCGCCGGTACGTTCGTAATGCCCGAACGCGACACAGCGCTCATACAGTTCCCGGTGGTTGGTCGTGATGATGCCGGCTTCGCCGACCGCAAACGCCTTTCCCGCCATGAGGCTGGTTCCGGCGATGTCACCGATCGCTCCGCACATGCGGCCCTTGTACCGGGACCCCTGCGCATGGGAATTATCTTCAATTACTTTTACGCCATGCCGGTGGGCGATTTCAACGATGGGGTCAAGGGCCGCCGGCATGGCGGCGTAGTTCACCACGATAATCGCCCGGGTGCGGGGGCCGATGCGATGTTCAAGGTCATCCGGGTCAAGGCACAACGTTTCAGGATCGACATCGGCAAAATGGACCGTGGCTCCGAACGTGAGTGCGGCGGCGCAACTGGCCCAGTAGGTGAGCGACGGGCAAATCACGTCATCGCCGGCCCCGACCCCGCACGCCCACATGGCGGCGGCCAGTGCCGCCGTGCCATTGCAGGTTCCAAGGGCGTAAGTCGTGCCGCTCCAGGCCGCATAGTCCTTTTCAAACGCCTTGGTGATGTCGGTGCCACTCATGGAGCCGTTTTTCAGGACCGCCGTCACAGCGGCAATGTCCTCGTCCGTGACGATCGGCCAATGAAACAAGGCGTCATTAACGTGCGGAACGGTCTTCTTACCGCCTAAGATGGCGAGTTTTTTCATGAGTTTATTCGTGGTCATGAACGGGTTGGCCATTTTAAAAGCGTGCGGGCATTCCCCTCCGCGATGGCTTGGCGGATTTCCGGACAGACCGGCAAACCACTCAACCATTCGTGCTGCGGTATCTCCTGAAATCCAGTCAAATAATCCGTACCCCACAACAATTTACGCCAGTGCCGGCCGATAAATCCCATGGTGAAATCGGGATCGCGACTCATGGCATTGTAACCTGACATGGCCGAAAGATCACAATAGAGATTATCGTACTTTTCCAACAGGCGATCCAAGGTTCCCCCCGGTGTTATTTTCGTCTTTGGATACGCCGTCTTTCGGTCGTCATCGGCGGAAATGGCGGACCAGAATCCGGGGCCGTGCCCGCAAAATTGGACGTTGGTAAACTCTTTGAGACAGGCTTCCAAGCGGGGCAATCCCGGCTCATCATAGCAGCCCAGGTCGTCACCGAAGACCAACGGGAGCGCATGCTCATCACATGCGGCGTAAATGACTTTGTTCAACGGATCATCAAAACGAAGGCCATTGACATGTTCGCCGAAACCACGGCAGCCACTGTGCCTGACATGAAAATCGATAAACTCTTTTACCCGCGGATAGCGTGGATCCACACCGCAAAAGGCGACGAAACGTTCAGGGTAGAGATCCCGCGCCGCTATGGCATCTTCAGTTAGGAAATATCCCCACGTCCCCTCCGGGCTTTCCAGTGGCAGCAGGACGCTCACGGCAATGCCATGCCGATTCATGTAGTCCACCATCTGATGGGGCGACATCGGCAGGCGTTGCGGATAATCTTCCCGGTACATTCTGCCGAGGTGGGCATGAAAATCGATCATAAATCACCTGCTCCGTTGTTTGATGAGCCGGCCGGGAACTGGCACGAAGCCGGGGCGGAGACGCGGATGCCGCGCGCCACGCGGCGCCGGAAACGCCGTTGCCCCCGTGGCGGCCGACCCTGGCGGCGCATCACTTGGCCTAATGCGAGTGATCGAACCGCGTCCAGGCGGTGTGGGTGGCAACCGCCGGTTCGGCGGCGGGGGGGAGGGCGGCACGATCGTTGGCACGGCAAAAATCCGCGCCGCGTTCCAATTGAGTTATCCCAAGCCGCCCAATCTCTCTAGCCTGGATTATTCATGAGAACGGATTGATACCTGCTGTGACGAGCACGTGCAGTCTATCTGTAGATACACAACGTAATCATCACATGTTCTGGATTTTGAACAGGAGGCCGCAGAGGTCACAGAGAAGTTTCTCTCCGTTCTCTCCGGATTTCTCCTGTTCAAATTCATGAATAATTCAGGCTAGCCATTGACACCAGCACAGAATTTGTAGGCCCATGAAAAAAGTTCAGAGGGTGGATCGGGCGGGGGGAAGAACCTCCGCTCCGGCTCTGCCCCGCCGGGCCAGGACAAGCCATGCGCCCACCCCCAGCAGCATCACGCTCACCGGTTCGGGCACTGCTTCACTGAAGCTCAGATTGTCGAGGGCGAAGTCACCTCGCGACCCACTGGTCTGAAGGATTTCGAGGATGGCGGGGCCGGCATACGGCGCCATGCTGATTGTGGTCGTAGTGAAGCCGGTGCCATAGATTGCGGTCGCGGTTCCGCTGTCCAGCAACGTGCCGCCAATTGTTCCACCCCACACCTTCCAACCGGCCGTAATGGTTCCAGCGTAACTCGACAGATCAAACGAGTTCACATCCACTAACTTACCCCCCTCCGGGATAAAAGTGAAATAGAATTGGTTGTTGTCATTGACTATGCTCGAATAGAGATAGACGGCATCGGTCCAGTACCCGCCGGGCTCGACATCATTGTACAGTGACCATGCGGAAGAAGGATTCACGTCGGCTCCGTTGCTGTAGCTGAGCGCGATGTTTGGCGTGATGCCGTTGCTGATGTCGTAGTGGTAGCTGATCCCAGTGGGATATTTATCTACCCCGTCCTTGTCAACGTGGTTAAGACTGGTCGCGACGGTTGCGCTACTGATGTGACTACCGTAGCCGACGGCCGTATCCAGATACGCGGCCAACGTCGAGGTCGGCGTCACAAGGAAATACTCACCGCTGCCGACCGAACCCTGGGCACTCCCTGTTTCGCGCAGGTTGAACGTCAGAATCGAGGATTGGGCGGTCATGCTGGCGCCAAGCGCCAAGCCCAGGATGAACGCCACGGTGGCTCGGCTCAGTCCCCGTCCGAACTTCGAGGCGGCTTTCGTCCGGGTCATGTGGTTTTCTCCGACGGGATTCATTTTCATTGGATGGTTCCTTGGTTGCTTTTTCTGTATGGAGACGGCGGCGCGGCATCGCGCCTCCCGTTCTCTGGCATAAAGCACGATCCGTGCCAATCCCCCGTAGCCACCGCATCAACCGGCGCCGGCCGGGCCCGGCGGAGATCAACCAACTTCTCTTCTCCCTGTCCTAACACTAGCTTGGTGCCGTTTTTTATGGCAGTAGACCTAAAAATAGGGCAACCCATTAAGGCCGCGCCTCAGTGAACGAGATGCCTGGAAAACCGCTTGCGTAGGACACCGTATAAGCGCCACCGCTCACCGGATAGACGATGGTTTCGTGTCGCTCAAAATCGCACGGTCCGGTCAACCGGCGCATTTTTTTGCTTTGCGGCATCATGAAGTCGCCCGCATAATGCATCATCAGCGCCGTTCGATCACCGATACGGTGCCCGCTGTCCAAGACCAGTTTGCCGTCCACATCCTTTGCGGAGATGAAATGCGGATCGACGTCTAATCCAGCGGCCCGCATCGCAGTCACGGCGCGTTTTTTGTCCGCCGCAAGACAGAACGTGTCGTCTTCGCCGTGAATCACGACTAGTTTGCACCGATTGCCGTAACTGGCCATCCGTGCCATGTGCTCGCGGCGGCCCATGTCGCGAATCTCCGCCATGGATTGCGTCAGGCCGGCGAGACTTGCCGGGGTGCGGCTGTAGCGCGCGTTCAGGGCACTGCCGCCCGGCAGGTTGAAGGCGATATCGTCCGTCAGGCTGGCCATGCCGGAGCAATCGACGACGCAGGCAAACGTGCGCGGAGCAAATTTGTTGGCCATCAGGATCACGTTGCCGCCGCCCGAGCCGCCCATCCCGTAAATCCGCGCATGATCGAACGGTATCTTGCGGTCGTGCAGGCCCTGATAGACAAACTGTAGCCCGCGCAGGACGTCTATCGCCTGTAGATAGCCGAAATCGTATGGGAGCGGATCGCTGTCCCGGTCGCCGGATTGGTAATAATCGACGCCGACGATTACAACGTCGAAGAGGGCGGGGTTTGGCAATGGCGCGCCGTCGAAGGCATGCCCCCCCCAATTGTGCAGGCAGAGCATGAGCCCCGTCGATGCCGTTACATTCGCCAGGCGACCGCCCGGATAACGGAGATAGACCGTTATGATTCTTGCCTGACCGGCTGGCGTTTTCTGTGTTGTGACGGCCGCTTGGCCATCCACGGCCGGCAACTCCGGGGCTGCCGGTCCGGCGCCGACAAACTTTGGCGCCTTCCGATAGCCCCAGTCCTCCGCGGCGTTTGCACCAGACGACCACAGTGCCGCCACACACACAAGTGCGGCAACGGCACGCCTATTTCCTCCGTATTTCACCTCCGCCCTCTTTCTCCCTTCAAAGGTCAACGGACGTGAATTTGCCGGCCGCAACGAAGATGGTTCGCACACGCTCCCCGTCCCTCACCGTCAACCGTGACGTCCCTTCTGTCTTGCGCCAGTCGGCATCCACGGCGTAGATTTTCTTCTTTCCCTGATGTTCCCAAACATTGTAATGAATGTAGGGGGAAGGTGATTCCACCTGAAATGAATCCGCCGCGCGAACCTGTTCGCCGATGGCCTTGAGCAAATCCGTAATCCGGGCAACCAAGGCGAAGTCGGACGGATAGTCGAAGAAGTTGCCGAAGTAGACTTTTCCCGCCCCCGTTTCATGCAACCAAAAATGTTCATCGATCGGTTTGGCCGTAATCAATTTCAGAGCACAGGACCGGATGCCCGGCAACAGCTCCGAGCCGGGACCGTCCATTTCCGCGCCGATCAGCTCGGATACCTTGCCCGCGAAGATTGGCGAGGGGGCGGCCGTCAGATCAATACGAGTATCCAAGTGGCAGCCGCACAAGAAGAGGGTCCCCCCGGCTTTGACGAAGGCCAGGAGGTTGGCGTAGATTTCCCCGGTCATCGTGTTCCACCCCAGGAAAGCAACCACGCGATAGCGGGACAGTTCCGAGGCGGGAGTGACAATGTCCACCGGTCCATACGGCGTTCCCGTGAACATGCGCGTCAAGGATTCCTTCCGCAGGTCGTCCAGTGGGACGCGGGGCAGCCAGGCCTCCGTGGCGTTCCACAGTCTTCGGTGCCCTGTCGTGCCCAGCATTCCCCAATGGAGGCGGTCCCAGTTTCCCATGTCCACCGTTTCCGGGATGCGGTCGTCATCCATCCAGAACATGGATTCCAGGTTGCCATAGACGAAGGCCAATGGCACCAGCGGTTTTCCCACTCGCTCATCCAGTTGCGCGAACCGGTGGAAGTCCCGGAGGATACCGCGGACTCCGCGGCAGTAGGGGTCTTCCCAGTCATTGCGGTCGTTGGCATTGGTTTTGAACAGCGCACTCTCCACGTAAATGATCTTGCCGCCGTAGGCATATGCCAACCATACGGCCAGTTGGAGCCGCCGCAACGCGGCGTTGTCGTGAGGGTAGCCGAAATACCAATCGGCGGGGATGTGCGCTCCAGAAAATTTCCCGGTTCCGCGGGCTGCGCCGTAGAGCAGGCTGACGTTGCTCACCGGTTCGCAGAGGATGCCATCCACCCCGGCCTCGGCGCTATAGATGCAGGTCAGCGATGGTTCGCCGCCGTAAACGGCAACAGCCCCCCTTTTTTCCTTCCGCACACGTTCCCGCAGGTAGTCGACATAGGCGTTTTTCTTTTCCAATAGATTGTCGGCCGCCTTGAGCTTTTCCGTCATAAAAAGCGCCGAAGCGCACGGCTGGAAAATCAGGTACGGTTCATGAAACTGATATCCCGAAAAATATTCTCCCGCTTCGGCTGGCAGGTCCAGGCCGTCCAGAACCTCCGGCGATCCGGAATAATGCATAAAGACACCGTGTGCCCGGCACCGGCTGATCCAACGCCTCCAGCGTTCCCGGTCCGGACGCTGTTCGTAGCAAAAATTGCGGTTCAAGCCGGTCCGAAAGCCAATGTAGTTGCCGACCCGGGAACCGATGAAGTGCTCCAGCACGCGTTCCATTTCGCCGGAGGAATCGTGACGCACGTCATCGCCATCCATGCCAATCAGAACCGGACGATGGCTGGCCTGACGCTGTCGGCCAATTCGATCAATCACGGCGTCACAGCGCTTGGTTCCAGAATCAAATGAAATGCAAACATTTTTCCCCTCGCCGGTGGCTTGGAACCGGAACAGGGCGCCCGCCCGTTTCAGAAACTCAACCTGTTCCGGCGGCGTGTTGACCCTAATGTCGGCGTGCTCGTGCAGCAGGTGCAGTTGAATCCAGAAATCCTCGCCAGTGGCCACCGCCTCCGGCGCCGAATGAACGGTGAAGTCGATCCGGTCCGGGCGGCGGAGAATCTCCGCACCCGCCAGCAGCAGGATGTTCGCTTCACCGCTGCCGCTGGCGATCACGATGTCGTTCCTGCCTTGGCGCAGCGTCTTGGGTTCCAGTTCGAAATAAACGGCCGGCCACCCGACCATGACGTTCTCCAGAAACAGCGGGCCGTCATGGGTCGTTACCCCGTTGACCGTGATCCGTACCGGATGGGCGAATCTCCGCCAATCCCGCCAAGTGGCAACGACTTTGAGCAGGTAACGCGACTGCCAGTTCGGCCTGTCACTGACCTCATTCAGGGAGAAATGCGCATGCACCGGATTGACGCACCAACAGGCATATCGCGCCTGCGGGCGGCCATAGGCTTGCGTAAAGGTGTGCAACGAGTCCGCGTGCCGGAACAGGGCATAGTCCGTGCCGCCCCTCCAGGCATTTGGCTCCAGCACCGTGCGCTGAAGAATCTGCTCGTGGAATGGTGTGCCTGGATTCATGTCCGCCGTTATTGCCTATAATTATTTTATCGGTCTTCGATTTTGTAAATATGTCTTTGATATCCGGCGAACGTATCGGCGATAGCATGGTTGGAAACGGTTAGTGTCCGACCTTCGAAAAGGACGGCGATCGTTTTTCGGTCACGCAGGTTCAAAGCCGGCAAATGGAAGCGGGCATCGACCGGGGTGCGCGAACTATTCACGGCAATAATGAAGACCGAACCCTGGTATTTTTTTACGAGAAACTCAATTTCTGGTGCGGCGCACTTGACGGCTGGCGCACGTGCCGAAGACGCGATGACCGGCGTCAGTTCCTTCAATTCCCCAAGTACCCCCTTAATGCGTTCCCACGCCGACGGACTTTTGGGATGCGAGGCGAAATAATAAATCCCGCTGACGCCGTTGATCACCGAGGCGTACGCGGAAAACTCGTGCTCGGCGGGAGTGTAATCACGGCTGGCCCAAAAGGCGTAGCCCGCGCCCAGCAGGTAAATCCAACTGGGACGGCCGTCCTTGCTCCCCATCGCCGCCATAAGTTGCGTATACCGCGACGTGATGGGAAGATTTCCGGACGGAGGCCATGCATAATAATCGATGGAGACGATGTCTCCCGGGAACTCCAGGTTTTTGGCGTGCAGGTAACTTATCCCATACTGGTTTTCGTTGATAAAGACCGGATGATAGGGGTCGATCGCTTTTAGTTCGGCGCATCGGTCGCGGATAAGCGGATAATTGTCCTTTCCCCATGGAATCGTAAATGCCTCATCAAAGATATCCCAGGCCAGTAATCCCGGATGTGTTTTGAACCGGTTAATGAACTTTATCGTCTGCTCTTGGTCTTCGGCTGACAAGCCGATTTTAATCATGATTCCGACTTTTTCAGCATGGTCCAAGACGGATTGTGTTTTGACTAAATTCCCATGGGGGAAGAACGTGATGGAATTAACGCCATTCCGCGCCAAATATTCCAGCACCTCGGGCGTCAGCTCCCCCTCCCAACAAAACCCCAATGGCATGAAACACGTGCCATTCACCGCCACCATTCTGGCCAGGTGATCCACTTTGACCTCATGCTGGACGGGTGGCAGTTTAAGGAACGGCGTCCGCAGGCTGGCCAGCGTCTTTCCCGCCATGGTTTCCAGGGTGGCGTTCAAGCTGTACTTTCCATTCGCCAAATCTTTGATGTTGAACGTGATGTCCATTTCCCGGCCCAACACCGACAGTGCTTTGCGCGAAACCGTTTTGCCATCGGAAGTACAAAGGGCAAGTTCCAGTTTCGCCGCCCTCAGATGGTCAGTGGACAAATTTATTTGGGCTTTGATCACCATTTCAGCTTCATTGGTATAAAGACTGTACTGAGGTAAAAGCTGAAAATAACCAGGCATTTCAAGATATTTGTTGCCGGTGTAATAAACCGTCCCCCCGTCTGCGGAAGATAGACGAACCCGTAGGTTATAGGTTGTGGCCGCGGCGCCGGCAACGTCTCCCAGCGTGATGACTTTGCGCTCGCCATTGGCGAGTCGGATTGGCTGCTTGAAATTGACCGTCGTTTTGTCCGTGGCATTCTCCAGCGCCGCCTCCAGCAGGAAGTCCCCGTCCTTTCCAGAATGATTGACCATCTCGGCGGACAACATGACTTTGTCGTCGGAACCACGCTGAAGCTCCGCATTGCAGCACTCCACGCAATAACGGTTCAGGACATCCTGAGCAATGCGCACCTGCCCAAACCGTTCCGGAGTGTGGAAACCGCCGAACGTCGGCGACCAGGCGCTGTATTCCTGCTGGTTGGGATTGCTGCGGCAAATGTTTACCCCCCACCATTCGCCGGCCCCAGGATCAATCCCCATTTCGCCGAACGGAAGGAAAAACTCCGCACTCCAGTATTTACCGCTTGGATCGGTGTGGGTTGCGGCTCGCCATGAGCCGCTCCATGAGACATCGCCGCAAAATGCATCGAATTGCGTTCCTATTTGGTTCATCGCCAAATGGTAATAGTAATTCCGTGTCAGTTTCGGATCGACAAACAATTCGATCGACGGATCATTCCAAACCGTGCTTTCGCGCTGCCCTTCCTTGCAGACATTTTGGCATGCCTTTTCATCAAAACATTTGACCCCGATATAGAGTCCGTCATTGCCATACCACATCTGTGCCTCTGTCCGCTCACTCGCGGGCTGTCCGTTTAGCTTCACAAGGCGCACCGTTTCGACCGTGCCCCACACCGGATCATCCAAACGGCCATCCAGAGTGACCGTCGCATTCAACCGTTTCGGCTCGTAGCGCGGGACTTCAGTTATAACCTTTTCCACCTTGCCTTCCTGCACCTGCAGCGACGCGTCCCTGGCGAGGCGACGATACGGCGTGAGGACCTCGCCCTCCTCCAATTGGACCGCATCAATCCAGAAGGCGCCTTTCCCAAGGGGATAGACATTGAGCATGTCGCTTTCTAATCCCTTGCCATCATTGACAAAAAGGTTGCTGTATCTTCGCCATGTGTCAGTCAGCGTGATTTCCTGACCGTTGAAATTGACCTTCATGCCGCTGGGTTGGCTCCTCAGGTATGCGGAAAAGGTATACGTTTGTCCAACCTTGGTTCCGAGGCAGACCGACCGGAGGCAAAGGGCGCTACGGTCAACGTTGTCAAATGGATTGTGAATCCGCATGCTGTGCTTGCCCTCAAACGGCGCATCGTCGTCCACCGCATAGCCGTTCACCCATTCCCCGTAATTCACCACCCAATACGGATCCACAATGCCCCACGCCAAACATCCCCAGAAATCCGGCAACCGGTCCAGGGTGCATTGTTCAAAGCCGCTGTTGTTCAGGATATTACTAATTTTATCCGGCATGTTTTGGGGCCTGTCGGTCGATTTCATGACCAAGACCTTGACATCATCAAGCCAAAGCTCGAGATTGTAGGCGTAAAACACGATCTTCCCGTCTTGAGGAATAACCCCGTCCAGGGTTCCAATCAGGACGTTATTCACATAGCCTTTTGCCTGGGTGCCGGTTAAAACAAAACGAAACGAGGTCCAATCGGCGGCCTCGCCGATGCCCAATGATTTCGGGAACGTGCCCAAAATGCCATGTCGGATACGTTTTTTACCACTCTCTTCTATAAAGCAAATGCCATTGCCGTCGCTATAAAACCGCAAACTGTTAGTCGTCGTGGACAAGTCTTCACCATTGCATCTCACCAAAAGCCCGAAGTGCTGATCCTTGGGGTTGAGTTTAATTCGCTTTACTTTAAATTCCACCTCATAGTCCTGCCAATTAGGTTCCCCGACCTGGAAGGTGATCATTCGTTCCGCGGCGTTGATTGTTTTCAACACATGATCCGATATTTTCCAATACGGCGGATCTATTTTGAATTCCGGACCGACCGTTTTGCCATCCGTAAAATCCTCCGAAACCACAAACGGCGCGTTTTTCCCCCCGCCCAAGTTTTTATTGGCTGGACTGGTGTGCCTGTCCGCTTTCTGATATGCCTCAAACAATAAATTGGCATATCCTTCCATTCCCTTGTCATTGGGGTGCCATTTCACCCCCGGATGCTCTCCCCATCCCCGGCAACTGGGATCACTCGCCAAGCTTTCGACAGAGGCAAATGGAATATTATATTTTTGGCAAACTTCTTGATAGGCGTCATTGATCTCACGAACCCAGCCGACATAAGGTGTTCCATCGGTCACATACCACAATCCCGTGCATAAAATCAGCGGGCGCGGCGTCACGTCATAGAATGGCTTGATGAGTTGTGCCTCATAGATAGTGGCCACTTCCATTTTTGATTTCTTCGGCCCTTCATGCTCCCCCGTCTGGATTACGACCAGGTGCGGCGGGGGAGCCTTCTCGCCATCTAACGGATTCCCTGGATTGTCTTTCCTCAGCAACTTATTTACGTCCCCGAAATAAAGTTCGACCTTTCTCGCGGGCATCGTGTTTTGTATCATTGCGGCCAAGCGATGGGCGAAATCTTTATCCTCGCGACTGGCCGCCATTCCGGCGGTATGATCCCATTTGTACGGATCCAGGACCACGCCATGCCTGGTGATGCTATTTCCGACAAATAGAATACGGAATGCATTGGACGCAGACGGTTCAATTTTTTGCGGAGCGGCCGGGGTGAACGGTGGATCCTCAAATTTCGGGTCTTGGCCTCCCCCCATGGATGAAATGTTTAAGGTTAGCAGACCCGTAAGCACCATTCCAGGCAATAAAATTTGATTCAAACCAGCAGTCATGAAAAAAACTCCTCATTCCATCCAGACTCTGCCTGGAAGCCATAAGCGTTTGTACAATAATTCATTCGTCGCCAAACTTTCGACATGCCCGTCGACAAATAACGCATTGGCAAACCCGATCGGATGCGGCTTGGCATGCCTGAACGCGGGACGTCGTGGATCGTATGCCGGATTAAGATTGCATGACCACCACCCGCCGACTCCCCCTGAATCCGGTTCGCCGTATGAATCGACCACCACCACCGTCACTGATGGCTTGTCAACTCGAGCGAGTTTATGAAAAAAATAGTCTTGGAAGGTAAGATCTTTAACGGCCCCCATTCGCTCATTATAGCCATAGGGTTGAAAAACACCACACCAAGTTCTCACTTGACCAAAAGCGGGGGTTTCCTTCATTCCTATCGCACATTCAAACACATTCTTTTTATTAACGTATTCTTTTATTCTTACCGTCCATGTTGTTGGATCGTTCTCTTCTGTTCCTTGTTGGTACATCGGGAAATCCGAATTGTTGTCTTCCAAATACATGATAAACCCGAGCCCGATCTGTTTCAAATTTCCCACGCACGTGATATCATTGGCCCTCGATTTGGCTTGTCGCAGCGCCGGCAGCAGCATCGCCGCAAGGATCGCGATGATGGCAATGACCACCAATAGTTCGATTAAGGTAAACCCTTGTCTGGCGCGGGGCACCGGGTCGGCCTTCCCGAGAGGGATGTTCCCGAAAGGCAAGCCCCCCCCGGCGTCCCACATCAGAGCGCGGTCTCCCAATGATCCTCTCCCTTGAGTTTCCTCGTTTGGCACCGGACACGGCCCTCCGTCAATCGGCATTCAAGAACATGCGCCCCGTCGCGGTTTGCATGGATCGTAAAATAGGCGGAAAAGATATGGAGCAATTGCAACTTGGCGGAAGGGGTCAGCACGATCCGTGCCAACCCCCGCGGCCCGCGCGCCAACCGGCGCCGGCCGGTTAGATTTTGCTGTTTTTTATGGCAATAGCTTCTTAGCAACGACGGATGTTCAAAGTTGAATGTTCGAAGTTCAGATTAACTTATCCATGCCGAAAAAATTCCTATATGTGTTTACGGCGGCAACATAATTTTCTGACTTTACATCCTCATGAACGGAATGGCTGTTATGGAGGATGTGTCCGCCATGGAATTTAAGACCGAGTTTCAGGCAGTTTGTCACCTCTTTCTCAACCTCGTCTCTTATCCCGTGACAGAGGACATGTCGGGCATCAATGTTCCCTATGATGCAGACCTTTGATGCGACTCCCTCGTCGATCAGTTTTTCCATGGTCATTCCTGCGGCCTTGTCAACTTCCTTGTAACCATCGGTTCCCGAATTGAAGAAGAAGTCGTCCTTGATTGGCCAGTGGTTCCCATCGGAAGTATAGACGGCCTTTGCCCCGGCATCATGGATAATCTTGACGTGCTCTTGAATCGCCGGGAGTATGAATTCATGGTACAAGCCTGGAGAGATAAATGGGCCTTTATCACAGCTGACATCTCCTCCCATTGCCACTACGGCGTGTCCGTCCTCTATGAGTTTCTTAGTTCGCCAGAATGCTTTTTTCTTCTGGATTTCAAGCCAGCGGAGATACAGTTCAACTTCGTCAATCATCCACATGAGCATGAAGGGAGGGTAGAATGCGACACCTGTCCCGGCCCCTATTTCCGCCATGAACACCCAGTCGAGTCCGTCTTTTTTGGCGAGTTCGCGGACCCTTTTGTAAACAGGGTCTGATTCGTACTTGAAGTTTTTTTCACCGGATTCATCATAGGATAAAATTGTTTTTTTAAGTTCATCCTCATTTGTCCTGTGGGACCAAGAATCTTTGTCCTCCGGATTTGCCAACTCGACCATTTTTATTCTTTCATTCAGCACGTACTCCACATTATCGAGCTTCCATCGGTTCTTTCCTAGTTTAACAGGTCTTATGTAATCATTTACCGTGGAGCAGCCGTTGAGGCGAACCATGTCGAGTCCGAAATATTTAGCAACCTTAAAGGCAGCCTGAGCCTCGGATTCGACTATTTCCCCGCATGCGATCCCATCAGCCTTTGCATCCCAGGCCATAGCCGCATCGGTTCCGACATTTCGACCGCATATGGGCCAGTGGATAGGATGATATGGCTGGAAGATTTCAAACAGTGGGGTCCGATCCGCCTTACGATGGCTCAAGGCATTTATCACTCTTTCATGCGATTCTGACATATTTTATTCCCTTTTAAAAACTGATAGGAATTTTGATTTTAGGCTTTGGATCGGAAGGGGGGAATAGCGCCGCTATCGCCTTGGCGGCATTGTAATCTCCCTCCTGATCCCGTGAAGGTCTTTTTGACCATTTTCGGATTGTTTTCGGTAAAATAGCACGATCCGTGCCAACCCCCGCAGCCCGCGCGCCAATCGGCGCCGGCCGGCCCGATTTTGCTGTTTTTTTATGGCAATAGCACGAAAAACAAGGCATGTCATTCAAGAAGTGACGCCTGCTCAGGGACGTTCCGTTCTTGGTGGCACGGGACGTGCTTAATTCTACTTTGTTAGTTTGAAAATCGTCGTCGTTCTCGTGCTCGTCGTCGTCATCGAATCGAGTACGAAGGACGACCACGAGAACGACG
>CAITYL010000343.1 GCA_903896595.1 uncultured Lentisphaerota bacterium | reverse complement strand
GCCCATGACCGCCAATGCAAAGATTTGCCAGAACGGCTTGTGGTGGAAGCGCCCTCCGGTTTAAGATGCAAAAGTTTTAGGAAGGGGTTTGGGGAGCACCCTTTTTCAAAAGGGTGGCCCCAACATGGTCCCGACATGGGATATGGAGCTGAGCTTATGATGATCGACGCTTACCGGCCGAAGCCGTTTTACTTTCTGAACCGGGTTCGGGATGCCGACCTGACCCGTGCCAGCATTCGTGAGGCGTTGGACCGGCTCAAGGCCGCCGGGTTCGGGGGATGCATTGTCTTCAACAAGCCGCCTCACGGCTTCAGTGCGGACGACTATCTGGGCGAACGCTGGTTTCAGACGCTTCGGTATTTCGCCGAGGAAGCGGTCAAAACGGAGTTGCAGCTGTGGATTCACGACGGTTTTGACTGCCCGCCCGGCGACGTCGGTGGGCGTCTTGCGAAGATCGCACCGCATCTCAAGCAGCAACGTCTGAAGCTGAATGCCACGGGCGTGGTCGAGGTCGTGGCGGTGCCCTGGCATTTTCCGGCGTTCGAGGAACCGGAAAGTTCGCGGCTGTTCATTGAACTCGTCTATGAGGCGCACAAGCGGCAGCTCGGCGAATTTTTCGGCAAAAGCATCACCGGCTTTTTCTCCGACGCCGACAACCGGCGGATGCCGCACGGCGTTTTGGCGGAGACGTATTATCCGTGGTCCGGCAATTTCGCCGGCGAGTTTGAGCAGGGTTTTGGTTATTCCGTCGAACCGCATCTGCCCGACATTCTCAACCGCAAACCCTGCCAAGCCGCCGTGGATTACTGGCTGCTCGCCGGCCGCCTCTACCAGCGCTGGTTCGCCAACAATTATGTCTGGTGCCACCAGAACAACCTGAAATACAGCTTCCACTCCGGCGACAGCGGCCCCTTCACCACCGAGGAGATGATTCGCAGTTCCATTTTCTCCGAGGGCGATGCCTTTGAGATGCACGCGCATTCCGACTTTCCCGGCGCCGACCATGAACTGCGGAGCCTGAACGGCGGGACGCCGTTGCGGCCGGACACGCTGTGGGTTCAGGAACGTGCTGGTTGGGGCGAGGCAAAGGACTGCCGTTCCCCCGCCTTCTCGAACACCCATGGCGATGTCCGCGCCAAGCTGGCCGGCTCAGTGGCTTTCCTCAACGGTCGGGAAGGCGCTCTCTGCGAACTCTTTGCCGCGACCAACTGGAGCGCCGAACCCGACGACCTGCGCCGCATCGCGGTCTGGCAAATCATGCAGGGGATCACCTTCCTGGTTCCGCACGCCGTGCATCACCGGATGGGACCGATGAAATATTTCGCGCCGCCGGAATTCATGCGCTGCGGCGCCCTGGCCAAGGCGGTCCGCCTGCTGAACGATCATGTCGCCCGGCTCTGCGTCGTCGCCGCCCAGGGCGAACTGGTTGCTCCGATTGCCCTTTTGGATCCGACCCGGGAGATTTGGCGGGAACGGAAACCCGTGCCGCAATTCTTTGAGCTTTGCGACCAGTTGAACCGCCTGCCGTATGGCTATGTCATTGCCCCGATATCGGCGGTGACGGACAACGCCAAAGGCTTCCGGGTCGCGGTCAATCCGGGGCTGGCCCTTTCCGCCGACCTGCGGGCGCAGATTGCCCGGGCGGGTGTGACCTTGCTGGAGGATAATCAATTGGACCGTTTGCCCGCGCTCATTGCTTGCGCCTGTTCCTATACCGGGACGGGGCGGCCGCATTTCCTGCGCCGGCAGCTCAAAGACGGCGAAACGCTGTTGGTCGCCAACATTGAGGATCCGGCGGAAATAATTGGCGACGTCACTTACGCCGGGAGCCGGCATCCGGTGGCGCTGCTGCCGGGCGAGGTGGCCGCTTTCACGCCCAGCGGTATCGAGTGCCGGAAACCGGTCCGGATTCTGGTCCGGCAGTTGCTGGCGGCCGAAGCGGAGGTCGCCTGGCAGGCGCCGAACGGGGTCACCCTGTGCCGCTGGGAGGATGCCAGGGGGCAACTGATGGACCGGCAGGCGCTGTCGGCCCCAAACGTCACCCTCTTTTTCCGGTGGAAGAATCGTGAGGAACTGGCGGATCTGACTTTGCTGGTGCCGATGGTGGCGCAGGCCGCCCTGCTCGACGGCAAGCCGTTGGGCGCCGCCACGCCCCGGCTGCTGTTGTCCGATGAGGAATACCAGGCGTTGGCGCTGCCCGGTTCCGGCCTGGCCGGAGACCATGTTTTGGAGTTGCGCTTCGCCAGTTATGAGGAGGCGACGTATGTCTCCTGGCGCAATCCCTGTCATCTGGAAGGCGATTTCGACTGTGAGGTGGAAGCCCTGGATGGCGGCGGGGCGGCCACTTCCGAAGCGTCCTATTACAACTTCTTCCTGACCTTGCCCGCGGCGGTCCGGGTCACGTTGCGCAAGCGCCGGTGCCGCCTGGCGCTGGACCGGTCCTGGGCGGAACAGGGGCATCCCTTTTATTCTGGCCGGGCTAATTATCGTTTGGCGTTCCGCATCCCGGACGGTTTCCGGCATCCGGTCCTGCGCTTCCCCACGGCGCACTGCCAGCTTGAACTCACGGTCAATGGCCGCGAACTGGGTTGCAAGGCGTTTCCGCCCTACGACTTTGACTTGGCCGGATTCCGCGGGGACTGCCAGGCCGAGCTTTTGGTCGAGAACACCCTGGGCAACCGGCTGGACGGCTATGGCGCCCCCAGCGGCCTGGCCGCCGTGCCGGAGTTGCTGGATGTCGGCAGTTGATTGAAATTACTTTTGACTGCGGATTACGCGGATTAGCGCGTGGACAAAATAACTGAGCCTAACAAAACGGCCATGCCCCCGTTGTAGTGGGTGTATGACAGTTTTGTCGGACGATGTTGGGAACCCCCTTTTGAGGAAAGGCGGTTCCCAAACCCTCCGCCAAACCTTTTTGCGCCTTAGTGCGGATGGCGCTTTCGCCACAAGTCATTCTGGCAAAACCGCACTTTGGGGCATTGGGGGCTTGTGGCGAAAGCGCCATCCGATTTAAGATCCAAAAGTTTTAGGAAGGGGCTTGGGGAGCACCCTTTTTCAAAAGGGTGGCCCCAGTCGACAATGATGTCATGCACCCGCTGTAGTTGACTATGTTGACTATTTTACTTGACCATGTTATACTGCGTTAAGGTAAGAGTTTAATTACCTTCAGCCTACAGCCTAACACGCTTCAGCCTAACGAAGTATCGCCGTGAATTCAACAACCCGACGGGTGGGCCGATGACGACGTTACTCATCTCTGAGTTCAAAGCCAAGTGCATTGCGGTGGTCAACGGCGTGCATGACGGCGGGGACACGGTCGTCATTACCCGGCGCGGCAAACCGCTGGCCAAGCTGGTGCCGTTGACCGACGCGAAACCTGCTGCGCGACGTCTGGGGGCGCTGGCGGGCGAGGCCAAGGAACACGGCGACATCGTCCACTTCAACGTCGCGGAGGAGTGGGAGAGCCTGCAATGAAGCTGCTGCTCGACACGCATGTGTGGTTTTGGGCCTTGCAGGCGCCGGAGAAGCTGGGAAAAACGAGCCGGGCCGCCCTGGCGGACCTGAAGAACGACCTGCACGTCAGCCCCGTTTCCACTTTGGAGCTGGCCCAGTTGGTCAGTGTCGGCCGGATCGAACTGCGCGGCACCCTGGATGCCTGGGTGCGGCGCGGGATGCCGGCTCTGGAACTCCACTCACTCGACCTGACGCACCCGATTGCCCTGCTGGCGTATGCGTTGCCCGGGGATTTTCATAAAGACCCGGCCGACCGCATGCTGGTCGCCACCGCCATCCATCACGGTCTGACCTTGGTGACGGCGGACGAACGTCTGCTCGCCTATCCGCACGCCATGGTGCTCGACGCCCGCCGCTGAACCACGGGGGAGTACCGAAAGATTACTTGGCACGCTTTGGGATTGAAACAAAAACGATTCGAGTGCGAAAGGCGAGCGCGAGCGCCGCTACGCTGAGCGCGAAGTGCCGGCAAAAGCAGTCTCTCACGGAGGCACAGAGACACGGAGAACGGAGGAGAAAAACCCGGCATTAGCCTGGATAATTCCCCCCTGTAGCTTAGGGCTTGCAGCCCGGCGGCATGTCTCCGCCGCGCTGCAAGCGCTCAGCTACAGCAGGCAACACCGTGTTCATGAATATCCTCATGCCAGGTAGGCGCTTTCAAAAATAACGTAACTTTTCGCATAACCGGGAGCCGCCCGTCCTCGGGCGGACGAACCCGTCATCGTCGGAGACGCGCATGATTAGTTTGGCGGACGGTGGCCAATCAAAAGAGCGAAACTGGGGTGACGCCGTCGCTGTCCGCCCGAGGCCGGGCAGCTCCCGATCGTGAAATAACGCCGACCTTGCCCTGTGTATTCTTCGATCGGGCTTCGTGCTCTTCGTGCCTTCGTGGTGAAGATTTTTATTTACTGGCTCCGGGTGGCGGCGCGGGCGACGGTTTCGATGGCGATGGCGGCGACGGCGGCGCCGTAGTCGAGGTCGATGTTCTCCATGGTGTCATGGGTGTCGTGGTAGCCGGTCCGGCTGATGTCGTAATTCTCCATGAACAGGACCACGGGCGCCCCGATATCGGAGAAGATTTGGCCGTCGGTGTTGAACAGCGAGCTGGCCGGGTCGTCGATGGTGCGGACTTCGCCATGCAGGCGCGGGTGGAGCGCGACGGCGGGAATGGTGACACCATCCGTGGTGCGCTGACCGCGCTGGCAGTCGTGGCGTTCGGGGCGGGCATTCCAGTCGACGGTGCGCGCATTCCACATTTCATTGGCCAGGTGGGCCTGGTAGGCTAGCCCGAACGAGGCGCTGCTTTTGCCCGGCGAGATTTGGAAGATGTCCCGGCCGCTGGCGCGGTTGTGGGCGATCATGTCCATGACGAAAACACCGGTCACTGTGGTGGCCGACAAATCCAGCCGCGCCTGGTCGTCCAGCCGCAGGCTCAAGGTGCGTTCGATGAGCGCTTGGGCGAAATGCCGCGCCCCCATGCAGTCGGAGGGGAATTCCTCGCCCGTGAGATGGAGCAGCCAGACATCACGCTCCAGCTTGCCCTCTTTGGCCAGGCGGAGGAAGATCGGGGCCGCCTGCAGCAGGGTTGAGGTGGCGGAATGGTTGTCGTCGGCGCCGGCGGCGGCGACGCGGGCGCCGTCCCCGCCGCGGTTCCGCTCGTACAGGTCTTCCATGTACGCCGTGTCGTAATGGTCCGCCATGACCACCGCTTCACCGCGGTTTCGGCCGGGAATGACGATCAGGAGGTCGCGTTCGCTGGCGCGGCCGGTCTGGTTGTCGCGCCAGCCGCCGAACAGCTCGAAATTGAAGTCGGTTTCCCAACGGAACGGCAGGTCGCCGCCCACGGCGCGGCCGTCCATGCCGGCGTCGGTGATGGCCTGGCGGTGGCGGGACAGCAGATAATCGCCTAGGTGTTCCAGGTCGCGCCGGTGATGGGGCAGTTTCCGTGCCAGGCTCGCGGGGTCCTGGGCCATGTCGGCGTTGTCCTTGTTGACATAGTGGCCGTGCGAAAGGAACTGGATGTCGTTCCACAACGCCTCCTCGAAGGCGCGGGTGGCGGTCGCGTCGTAGGTAATGGCGGCCGGCAGGGGCGCGGCGGCGGCGGCCGGTTCAAGGATGGGGGCCAGGGCCTGGCGCAGGCGGCGGCCCTGGGCGGCGTCATCGGCCCGCTCTTCCAGGGAGGCCAGCCAGTCCGCCAGCGTTTCGCTGTCGCTGATGCGGAGCATGGCCCGGGCGAAACGTTCCGGCAGTTGCCGGCCGCCGGCCCAGGTATGGGCGTCCAGCAGGGAGATCAGGTTAAACGAGGTTTGGTGGACATAATGGTCGTGCCGGCCGAAGTCGCTTAGGGCCTCCAGATAGGGGGCGCGCCGGAGCAGGCGCGGCCACAGCTCGACGGGGTGCGCCAGGTCGGGCGCGGCGGCGTCATAGGCCGTGAGATAGCCCAGCGGCGCGGCGGGGAGCAGTTCGGCCTGGCTACTGCCGGGGACGGCAAACGCCGCCAGCGGCCGGTGCCAGTAGACGTCGTGCCGGCCGACGCGCATGGCGGGGAATTGGAAACGGTAACCGAACAGGCCGCCCTCGATCACGTCGGTTTCCGCCTGCCGCAGGTGCTCGCGGTCGGTGGCCGGCCCATTCAGCAGCAACTCGAAGGTACGGGTCCACATCTGGACGTTGCGGGCCAGCGGCTTGTCGTACAGGCCGATGGCATCCGAGGCCGTGCTGAACAGGACCTTGGCGATCTTGTCCGGGCGCGGATTGAGCGCCAGCGGGTCCTGATGGCGGTGGATGCGCTCCCAGCGGTGGCTGCGGTGATAGGTGTCCAAGATCAGCTCGCGCTGGACCGTGGCGGGGTCCACGTCGGGATGCGGTTCATGGATCCAGCCGGACTGGGGGACGCGCAGGCTGAACGGCGCCGCGTGCCGCACCACCAGGCGCAACAGCGGGATCTGCATCGCCAATGGCAGGGTCTGCTGGAGATGGCGGTAGGCGGGCGTGCCCCAAAACGCCAGGCTGCCCGGAAACGGCAGGAGGTGCAACTGTCCCGCCAGGTAACGCGCCCGGACCTGCGGCGGCAACTGGCTGAACGGCCGGAAGGTGAGCAGGTAGCGGACGTTTCCGAAGGACGCCTGGTCGTCCGCGAGGTAGGCGTGCGTCCAGGAGGGCAGGGGGCCGGGATTCCAGTACGGGAACTGCGGGTCGGGCAGGGACGGCAGGATGCGGAAGCCGGCGGCCGCCAGCCCGGCGGGGGCGGCCACGTTTTCGCCGTAAACGGTGGTCAGAAGCTGGCAGAAGAACGCCTGGGCGTCCGCCGCCGGCAGTTCCTGGCCGGGGGCGGTGAAAAAGCCTTTCCAAAAGGCGCGTTCCGGCCCTTGCTCGCTGCCGCCGAACAGGGTCCAACGGACGCGGCCCTTGTCGTCCTGGGTCCGGGCGAGGGCGAGCGGCAACAGAATCACATACCGTTCGTGGTCCAGATGGCCTGCCCGCGCGGCCAGTTCCGGCGGCCAGCAGGGGTTGTCGGTCAGATTGACGTTGCCGTGGCCGGCCAAGTGATAGACGCTTTGGCCTTTGCCCAAGCAGACCACGCGGTCCATGACTTCCCGGGCGATGAGTTCCAGCCCCGGACGGAGTTCATATTCCTCCTCGATCTCCGAAACCCGCCAGCCGTAGGGGTCCTCCTCCGCAAAGATGGCGTCGCGGGCACCGAATGGTGTCTGTCCCAGGCGGGGCGGCGGCATGAATTCGGAATAGGCCTGGATCGGGTAGCAACCGGTTCCGGAAAACCAGGGCCACCCCTCAAGCAACGCGCTCCAGCCCGGCTTGCTGACGCCCATGACATGTCCTCCCAATCCTAATTTCAAAAACGTTTTGGAATATCCGAGCCGGGAACGTCAGTGACCGGTCAAGTGTCCCACCGGTCTTCAGGTTTCCCGCGTGACCCGTCACTCACGTTCCGGGCTCGGATTGGGGCGGCGGTTGAATGTAGCTGGCGGGTCAAGGCTTTGCCAGCGGCATCCGGCGCCTGACAACGCGGTCGGTTGGGGCCACCCTTTTGGAAAAGGGTGCTCCCCCCGCGCTTCGCGCTTCGCAGTCCCGGCTCCGCCGGGTCGTTCACATGTTCACTCTGCACCCCCCTTCCCAAAACTTTTGTTGCGTTTTGCGGATTCCGCAGGCCGCCCCCTGTTGTCCCAACCATGG
>CAITYL010000342.1 GCA_903896595.1 uncultured Lentisphaerota bacterium | reverse complement strand
CAGCACAATCATGGTCTCGCCAACGGCGCGGCCGAAGCCGATAATGATGGCGGCAAACACCCCGGGACTGGCCGATGGCAGGATCACCCGCCACACCGTCTGCCACCGGCTGGCCCCCAGCGCCAGCGAGGCGGCCTGAAGGCTTTTCGGCACATTGGACAGCGCATCCTCGGCGATCGTGAAGAGAATGGGAATGACCGCGAAACCAAGGCCGAAGGCAATGATCAGGCTGTTGCGCTGGTCGTAGCGCAACCCCAGCACCTGGTACATCCACTGCCGGGCATCGCCGCCAAAGCAGAGCTGCTCAACCCACGGTCCCGCCACCCACGCCACCAGCACCGCCGTCAGCAACACCGGGACCAGAATCACGAACTCGCGGCCACGTTCCAAGCGCTTGGCCCATTGAAACCGGCGCATCCCCTGCCAGAGCGCCATAAACAGGATAAAGGCCAGCGGCAGGATCACGGCAAACAACCCGACCGCGACCAACCCCGTCTCCAGGCGGGGCGCCAGCCACAACGCGATGAGAAAACCGATGACCACCGACGGCACGGCCGCCATGACCTCGACCGCGGGCTTGATCACCCCCCGCACCTCGGGACTGGCGAACTGGCTGATGTAAATCGCCCCCAACAACGCCATCGGCACCGCGAACACCAGGGCAAACAGGGTCGCCTTCAAACTGCCAAACATCAGCGGGATAAAGCTTAGCTTGGGCTCGAAGTCATCCGAGGCGGAAGACGATTGCCAGACCCGGGCCGGCTGGTTATAATTCTCATAATGCACCTGGCCGAACAGCACGTTCCAACTCACCTCGGGGTGGGGATTGTTGATGTGCCAGAGCTGAAGCTGGCCGGCCCCGTCAAGAGAGAGAGCGCCGGTCCCGCGGGCATTGGCCCGGTAAATCCGGAACGGCAACTTCTCGCGCAACACCAAAAGATTGCGTTCGCTGGTCAGGTAGTCCAAGTTCACGGCGCCCGCGGCATCCTGGCTCCACAGGCACTTGTTGTGGGCGGCGGCTTCGATGCGAACGACCGGCCCCGCGTGCCTGGCCAACGTGTGAATCAAGGCCAGGCGCGGTTCCAAACCCGGCTCCGAAACGACCGGCATCCAGGTGGTCAACCCGCCCATGGCGTCGCCAACCGCCAGCGACAGATCGCCAAACACCAGCCCCAGGGCGGTGATGGCGCGGCCGTCGCGGAACGCGGTCAGGCGGTCCAGGAGGCGCGGCGTCTCCCCGCTTACGTCCCATCGCAACAGGCGCCCATTGCCGGTACCGGCGTACAGGATCGCCCCCGCCTTGTCCAGCGCATACGCGGACACCGCACCCAGCGTGTCGTCCGCAATGACCGCGCTTTGACTGACCGTGCGCTCCGTGCCGTCCGGGAGCGCCTCCGGATGGTCGCGCTGAAGCAGAAAGCGGTTGCCGGGCAACCAAAAAACGCCCATCAAACCCTCGCCATCCCCGGGCCGCAGGCTGGCCGCCAACGGCGGCCCAACCGCCGGCACCATGTTGCCCTGGGGTACCACCCGGTGCCGGATCACCCGGCCGGCCGCGGAAAACTCCGGCGTGAACACCACCCGCACCAACGTGGCCGTGCCATTCTCCCACAGCAGGGTCAGCTGGTCGTCCGCGCCGACATCAACCGCCGCAAGGCGCAGCCCCGGCTGCGGCGGTCGAATCGGGACGCCATCCAGGAACCGGCCGGCGAGCAGCGAGAAAAAGGTCAGGCGACCGGACCGGTCCAGCACATACCCGGTTTCCAGGTATTCGTCCAAACCAAGCGCCAGCACGTCCGCCGGGGGCACGCCACCGGGCAGCGACAGGCGTGCCGTCACCTCCGCGTGGGCCGGCCGGAACAGCGGCAGAGCCACCGACACGATCAGCGCCAGCATCAGGGCCACGCACCCGATCACGCCGATGCCGCCGGCGCCAATCAACCACCGGGCAATCCGGTCACGGCGCTTGGCGCGTTTGAGAACATGAGGGTTCATGTTTTTAAGTTAAGCGTCAATTGTTAGGCGCCGGTTAAAACCGCGTGAATCTTTGGTCAGTAGTCATGGGCCGCCTGGTACATGGCTAGGACGTTCTCAATCTGTACAAATCCATGTGGGGGCGCCGCCCCCAGGCCCCTGCCAAAGGAACGGAGGTCCTTGAGCGGGGTCTGGGGCAGAGCCCCACATGAATTTATTGAGCTTATTCGAGCTTCTTCAGTTCCTTGGCCACCATGTCGGTGGACAGGGGATAGAAGCCGTCTTTGACCACGATTTCCTGGCCTTTCTTGGACAGGATTGTCTTGAGGAATTCCTTGACCACCGGGGACAGCGGTTTGCCAGGTTCCTTGACGATGTAGATATAGAGCGGGCGCCACACCGGGTACTTGCCCGACAACACATTGGCGTAGCTCGGGGCATACGCCTCACCGCCGGCCTTGGACAACGGCAGCGCCCTGACCCCGGAGGTCCGGTAGCCGATGCCCGAGTAACCAATGGCGCCCTGATCCTCGGTAATGCCCAGCACCACCGACGCGGACCCGGGCTGTTCTTTCACCGTGTCCTTGTAGTCGCCCTTGAGCAGGACGGTTTCCTTGAAGAACCCGTAGGTGCCGGAGGCCGAATTGCGGCCGTAGCTGCTGATCGGCTTGGCGGCCCACGCCGGATCCGTGACCCCGGCCTGGCCCCAGGTCTGGATGTCGTTGGCGGCTTTGGCCTTGCGCGTCTTCGAGAAGATCGCGTCCACCTGCTGGGTGCTCAGGGCGGTCACCGGATTGTCCTTATTGACAAACACCGCCAGGGCGTCCAGCGCAACCTGAATCTCGGTCGGCTTGAAGCCGTAGGTGCCCTCGAACTCATTCTTCTCTTCGCGCTTCATGGCGCGGGACATCGGACCGAGCTGGGAGGTGCCGGCAATCAGCGCCGGCGGCGCCGTGCTGGAGCCTTTGCCCTCGACCTGAATGTTGACGTTCGGATACTGCTTGCGAAACTCCTCCGCCCACAGGGTCATCAGGTTGTTCAGCGTGTCGGAACCGACACTGCTGAGATTGCCGGCCACGCCCTCGGCCCGGACATAGACCGGCAGGTTGCCGTCGACCTGAATGGCGATTTCTTCCGCTTGGACGGCGGCCGAAGCGGCCAGCGCCGCACTCAGAACGGCGCGCCGCATCATCTTGGACTTTAATGAATTCATGGTTTCTTTCCTTGTTTTTTGTGGGGTTGAAAAACTATCCAAAGAGCGAGGTTTCGCCGCGCCCTTTGGATAAAGGGTTAGAACTTGTAATTCAGGTCGAGTTGGAGGAGCTGGGCCTGGTCGGCCTGGGTGCTGGAACCAATGTTTTCCGAGCCGCCGTTAATGCGATTGAGAAGCATGTAACTCGTCCCGATATTGCAGTTTGCTGTGAGGTTGTAGCCGAGCCGCAGGACATGGCCCTGGATATCGGTGTCGGTGAGGCCGGCGGTCTCGCCGAAGTCGCTGTCGCGCATCGGCCCGAACACCGCATTGGCGCCGACATAGCAGTAGTTGTAGGTGGCGGTCCACTTGGCGCGCTTGACGTCCAGGCCGAGTAGCCAGCCCAGTTTGCCGTCATCGCTTTCGATGTCATCCGCGGGAATCTTCACGCCCTGGCCCTTGTCGCCATCGGCGCCGAAGTTGTAGGCGGCGTGGGCGTAGGGCTTGACTTCGAACCCGCCCATCGGCATGGCATACTCAAGATACGCCTCGCCGATGTTGTAGGTATAGTCGGTGTTCTCGCCGCCGAACGGATTGTTCGGGTCCTGGGACGTGCTGCCGTACCAGGCCGCGGCGTTGCGGTAGGCGCTGGAGATGTTCTGGTAACCGGCCATGCCCATGAAGGTGCCGGTCTCGCCGACCTGCTTGTAACCGACTTGGGCGGGGATCCACCAGACATTCTCGTCAATCTCATCCTGCTGGCTGCTGCCATTGATCACCTGGCCGTTGCTGAGGTAGGCCACCTCAAACGCGCCGAGGCTGGCGAACGGGCCGCTGTACTCCTTGTTCCGCCAGTCGCCGTAGGCCAGCGCGGCGCCCTGCGGCCGCAGATCGCT
>CAITYL010000341.1 GCA_903896595.1 uncultured Lentisphaerota bacterium | reverse complement strand
CTTTAGCTCGGCCACCGGCTTAATGGCCTGAAACGATAGAAAGAGACTTGACGTTAGTTGTCTCACCTGAGTAAGTTAGGCCGTGACACCCGCCTTCGATCATCGAAAACAACCCGGCGGGGTCACGGAGAATCATACCATGTCACCGATCAAGGCAAACATCAAGCGCCAGCATCGCCGGTCTGGCAAAGCCGGAACCGAACAACCGCTGCGGGAGATCCGCACCGATGTCGCGGGGATTGACATTGGCGCGACCGAGAACTACATCGGCTGCCGGCCAACGGCGAATGGCGGCCCGAATGTGCGTTCGTTCGGCACGGACACGCAGTCGCTGCTGGAAACGGCGGACTGGCTGGAGGCCGAGAGTGTTCATTCGGTGGCCATGGAGAGCACGGGGGTCTACTGGATTTCCCTGTACCAGGTGCTGGTTCGTCGCGGCATTGAGGTCAATCTGGTTGACGCCCGCGCCGTGCGTGGCGTCCCGGGACGCAAGACGGACGTGCTCGACTGCCAGTGGTTGCGGCAATTGCACGCCTGCGGTTTATTGAAGGGCTGTTTTCTGCCGGACGACCAGACGGCCGCCCTGCGCAACCTCCAGCGGATGCGCCATACACTCCGGCAGAGCCAGGACGACTGGATTCGCCGGATTCAAAAACAGCTTGACCTGATGAACGTCCGGGTGCATCGGGCGGTGTCTGACATTACCGGCCTGACCGGGATGTTGATTCTCCGCAGTATCCTGGCGGGAGAGCGCGATCCGCGAAAGCTGGCCACCCTGCGCGACCCCCGGTGTCGCAAGAGCGAAGAGGAAATCGCCCGTGAACTGACCGGCAACTGGCGGGATGAGCACCTGCAGAACCTGGCGGTAACCATGTCCATGTATGATCATTTATCCGCTCAGATCGCCACCACCGACCAGAACATCGGCCAGCTTTTAACGCGCATTCGTGCCATTCGGGAGGCCACCGGCCAAGCGGTTGCCGCCGTGGTTCCACCGCATCCGTCGAAGGAAAAAGGGCGGCGGATGATCAAACGCGGCGAAGAGCCGATGCGGCAAGAGCTTGCCCGCACCTTCGGGACCGACCTGACGGTGATTGAGGGGGTCGGCGTCGAGGCCGCGGCCTGCGTTTACATGGAACTGGGGCCGGACATCCCCGCCCGGTTCCCAACCGAACATCATCTGGTTTCCTATCTGAAACTGTCGCCGCGCCTGGCCATCAGCGGCGGGCAGCCGGTGCATCGGAAGAGCAAATCACCGCACCGGGGCAGCCTGCCGCTCAAGCGCGTCCTGCTGACGGCGGCATCGGCGGTGCGCGATTCGAAAACGGTGCTCGGCGACTATTACCGCAAAATCGCGTATCGCAAAGGTGCCGGAGTGGCCGCCTTTGCCACGGCTGCAAAACTCGCCCAACGCATCTACCGCGCCCTGGCGCACGGCATTGAATACGCCACCGGTGGTGACGCACGGTGGCAGAGCGCGGAACAGGAGCGCCGCCGGGCCCGGTTGGCCCGGCAGGCGGCAAGCCTCGGGTTGATCCTCGTTCCAACCGCCACCGCCAGCACCCCATAAACCACTGCCCCAACCTCCGCAATCCCAACTTCATGGAGAACCCGACCGCCGCAAAGGTGACAGCATCCTGAGAAAACTCCCCCGCAGCCATGACCCTCCCACAACTGGTGCGGATTGCCCGTTCTTTAGCCTGGTCCCGGACACGCAAACCATATTGGCGAAGACCCGCCTCCGGGCGGGAAATCCCCTACACAAGAGTTTCTGTAACGCCATTCCGGGCGGGGGTCCTCCGGTCGCTTTCGATAACCTTTAACGCCGTCATGTTACGTTCTTGCCAAAATATTAATTCAGCATCATTTTCACGGGACCCGAATTCCACATGCCCCGCTGTATCACTTGTGCCCATGGCCAGAGCAAGTCTCACACAAGTGGGGCTGTTTACCCAGAGCCGAAAGTCCTCATGCCGCTTGTCACTTTTCAACCGTCGCACCAAGCCGTCGACGTCGCCCCCGGCACGGAATTGCTGGAGGCGGCGCGGCAGGCCGGCGTGGTGATTGCGGCCCCGTGTGGCGGCAAGGGCACCTGCGGCAAATGCCTGGCGCACATTGTCACCGGCACGGTGGCGTCGGACAGTCTCGGCATGCTCTCGCAGATGGCGGTGGCGGAAGGGTTCGTCCTGGCCTGCAAGACCACGGTGCAACAGACCCCGGTTACCGTGGAGGTGATGGAGCAGATCGGCCGCAGCAAGGGCCGCTTTGTCGACAGCGCCGACAATCTCAAGCTGGTCGTGGAGGCGCTGGTCCCGCGGGAACGGGATTACGCGCCGCTGGCCACCAAGCATCACACGCTGGTTCCGGCGCCGCAGCTCCAGGACGGTCTGTCGGACGCCGACCGCCTCAGCCGCCAACTCCAGACCGATTTCGGCCGGACGGAGGTGCACCTGTCCCTGCACGCACTGCGCCACTTGGCGGTGGCGTTGCGCGTGCCGAGCCCAAGCTTGTTTGACTTTGACGCAGGTGCGGAAGGCTCGGTGCCCGTTCGGCCACCCGTGCCCGCTGCGGACTCCGCAGGCGCCTACAACGGCGAAATCACGGTCACGGTCATCCGGCGGTCGGGGCGCTGCTTGGTGATCGAGGTCGAGCCCGGCGACACCATGGCCCGGCACTACGGCATTGCGGTGGACATCGGCACCACCACGGTGGCGCTGCAACTGGTCTACCTGCCGCTGGGCACGATCCTGTGTACTTTTACCGATTACAATGACCAGGTCGATTGCGGCCTTGACGTTATCAGCCGCATCAATTTTGCCAAAAAGCCCGAACGGCTGGCGGAATTGCGCCGCCGCGTGCTGGGCACGGTCAACCGCCTGCTGCGCCAGGCACTGGAAAGTGAAGAGTTGCGCGCCACGGACATGGTCAATGCCGTCCTCTCCGGCAACACCACCATGACCCATTTGCTGCTGGGATTGGCGCCGGAATTCATCCGCCTGGAACCGTACACCCCGACGCTGATGACGGTGCCGGAGCTGCGGGCGGGCGACCTTGGGTTGGAAATCCACCCTGACGCCCGGGTCGTCATCTCCCCTGCCGTGGGCAGCTACGTCGGCGGCGACATTACCGCCGGCCTGCTCTGCACCGACCTGGCGACCGACCGTGCCGAGGTTTGCCTGTTCATTGACATTGGCACCAACGGCGAAGTGGTGATTGGCAACCAGGAGTTCCTGCTGGCCTGCGCCTGCTCCGCCGGGCCGGCGTTCGAGGGCGGTGGCATTGACTGCGGCATGCGCGCCGCCTCCGGCGCCATCGACCGCGTTGACATTGATCCCGCCACCGGCGCACCCACGGTCACCACCATTGGCGGCGGCAAACCCAAGGGCATCTGCGGCTCCGGCATGATCGCGCTGCTGGCGAATCTGTTGCAGACCGGCTGGCTGGATGCGGCCGGCAAGTTTAATCGTTCCCGACCGTCGCCGCATATCCTTGGCGAGGGGCGGCACGCCCGGTTCCGCCTCGCCACCGCCGAGGACAGCGGTACCGGCAAGATGCTGACGATCAGCGAACTCGACATCGACAACCTCATCCGCGCCAAGGCCGCGATTTATGCGGCTTGCGACGTCATGCTGGCCCAGGTCGGGATGACCTTTGGCGATATCGCCTGTTTCTACATTGCCGGCGGCTTCGGGCGCTCCCTGGTGCTCGAACACGCCAAGGTCATCGGACTGATTCCCGACCTACCCGTGGAGAAGTTCAGGTACATCGGGAATTCGTCGCTGATGGGCTCCTACATGATCCTGCTGTCCGATGCCTGGCGGCAAAAACAGACGGCCCTGGCCAATCGCCTGACCTACCTGGAACTCAGCACCGATCCCGCCTACATGGACGCCTATACCGGCGCCCTGTTCCTGCCCCACACCGATGCCGCCCGCTTCCCCAGCATTAACCTGCCCAAGTGATGTTGGGGCCACCCTTTTGAAAAAGGGTGATCCCCAAACCCCTTCCCAAAACTTTTGTATCCTAAACCGAAGGGGCGCTTCAGCCACAAGCTGTTCTGGCAAAGCGTTAGGGTAAGAGCGAATT
>CAITYL010000340.1 GCA_903896595.1 uncultured Lentisphaerota bacterium | reverse complement strand
CTCAACCCCTCAACCCCTCAACCACCCAACCCCCGGAGACCGCCGCTCATGAACACGTTCCTACGCTGGACCCTGCTGCTGGGCGCCGCCGCCCTGCTGCCACCCGTGTTTGCGGACTCCGCAGGCGCGCCGGCAACCGGCGCGGCCGCCGCGACCCCGGCCATCACCACCTTGGATCAAGGCTGGCCCCGCACTTTCACCAAGGACGGCGACAGCTTGGTGATGTACCAACCCCAGGTGGACGCCTGGACCAATTACACCCAGATCCGCTTCCGCAGCGCGCTGGCGGTGACCCCAAAAGGTGCCAAAGAGCCGCTGTATGGCGTCATGGCCGTCCAGGCCGACACGTTGGTCGACAAGGAAGCGCGCTCGGTGTTGATGACCAACCTCACTCCCACTATCCGCTTTCCCGGCCTGCCCCCGCAAAAGGCCGCCGACTTGCAGGCGCTGGTCACCCGGCTGCTGCCCAATTACTCGTTCCTTGCCATGTCCCTGGACCGGGTCACTGCGTACATCAAAAATGAAACCGCGCCGCGGCAGGCGGCGGTCAGCCTGGCGCCACCGCCCATCTACTTCAGCAGTTCGCCGGCGATCCTGGTGGTGTTCATGGGCGCGCCCGTGTTCAAACCGGTCACGGGCACCGCGCTGATGTTCGCGCTCAACACCAACTGGCCCGTTTTCTTGGACACCAAGACCGCCCGCTATTACCTGCTCAACCAAACCCACTGGCTCACTGCCCCTGACCCGGTCAACGGCCCGTGGACCGCCGCCGGCGCCCTCCCCGCCGACTTTGCCAAGCTGCCCGCCGACCCGGCTTGGGACACCGTGCGCAAGAACGTGCCGGGACAGCCGGAGGCCAGCCCGCCCAAGGTGTTCGTCAGCACCACCCCGGCGGAACTGATCCAGACCGACGGCGCGCCGCTGTTCACGCCGGTGGCCGGCACCTCCATTCTGTATGTGAACAACCCGATTCAGCCGCTGTTTCTCGACATGACGGACAACGCCTATTACTACCAGGTCGCCGGCCGCTGGTTCACCTGCGCCCTTGGCCTGGGCGGCCCCTGGACGGCGGTGGCCAAGCTGCCCGCCGACTTTGCCCGCCTCCCGTCAGATGGTCCGCTCGCCGACGTACTGGCCACTGTTCCCGGCACCCAGCAGGCCCGGGATGCCGTCCTGCTGGCCTCGGTCCCCCGCCGGGTGACGGTGAACAAGGCCGATGCCAAGATCGACGTCACCTATGACGGCACCCCCGCCTTCGCGCCGGTCCAGGGCACGGCCATGCAGTTCGCCACCAACACGCGCTGCCAGGTGCTGCTGGTCGACGGCGTCTATTATTGCTGCTACCAGGCGGCCTGGTTCCAGGCGCCCACCCCCACCGGCCCCTGGAGCCTCTGTGCCTCGGTGCCGGCGGCCATTTACACCATCCCCGCCAGCAACCCCCTCTACAACGTGACCTACGTGACGGTGGCGGACGCCGACCCGGACGGCGTCGACTACACCTATTCGGACGGTTATTACGGCGGCTATGTGGCCCCCAACGGCGTGCTGGTGTACGGCGCCGGCGTCCTCAGCGGCGTGGCGTTGGCGGACGCCTACACCTGGTATCCCTGCACGCCCGCCTATTATTCGTACGGCTGTTCCGCCTGGTACAGCTATGCCTACGGCGGCTATTACCACGGCGGCTACGCCTACGGCCCCTATGGCGGCGCCGGCTGGTGCTCGCACTACAACCCGGCCACCGGCGCCTGGACCCACGGCGGCTACGCCTACGGCCCCCATGGCGCGGTGTGGGGCCGCGACTATTACAACCCCTACACCGACACCTTTGCCGGCCATATCGGTGGCACCAACGGCTACCAGTCCTGGGGCCGGACCGTGGTCTATCACGACGGCAAATGGACGGTGACCGGCCATGACAGCGGTCCGGCCGGCCGCGCCGCCTGGGCCCGGAACTCCGCGGGCCAGCGGGCCGCCGGCGGCACTGCGGGCAGGGGCGCCAACGGCGATCTTTATGCCGGCCGTGACGGCAATGTCTACCGCCGCACCAGCCCCGGCCAGTGGCAGGTCCATCAGAACGGCGACTGGCAGAACTACCGGGCGGCGCCCCGAACCTCCCCCGCCACCGTCGCCCCCGCCACCGTGACCCGCGGTTCCGATGCCGCGGCGACCGTTGCGCCCGCCCGCCAAAGCGACGATTGGTTCAGCCGCGACCAAGCGGGCTTCAACAACGACCAGCCCCGCCAGGCCGCCTCCAACGACGACTGGTTCGCCCGCGACCAGGCGGCGCTAAATCGCGATTCCGACTCCCGCGATCGCGGCGACGACCATGCCGAAAGTTCCTTCCAAACCCACATCAGCGACGACGGCTGGAGCGGCCGCAGCAGTTGGGGCGGCGGCGGACGCAGTTGGGGTGGCGGGGGCCGTGGTTGGGGCGGCGGTGGTGGACGCGGCGGCGGCGGGGGACGCCGGTGAGCCTCCAGCACGAGGAAAACACGAGGAAAAGAAAAATTTAGACCCTGCGAGGATCTTGCAAAACCTCGTTTTGCCAGCGTGGTGTTCGGTGTTGTGTTCTTGTGTGATGTGCCTTGGGAGCCGCCCGTCCTCGGGCGGACGAACCCGTGCTCGTCGAAGACGCGCGTCATTACTGCTTTGGCGTGACGGCGGCTCAGTAAACAAGACGGAACTTAGGTGACGCCGTCGCTGTCCGCCCGAGGACGGGCGGCTCCCGGTCGCGAGATAACGCCGAAAAAAATTGGAACAGGAGCCTCACATGACCATCAAAACCAGTTCACCAACCGCCGTGCTTCACACCGGTCTGCTGGCCGCCGCCCTGATGGCGGCCGCCGCCGGACCGGTCCAGGCCTGCACCTCCATCCTGCTGCCGGCCAAGGACGGCGCGTATGTCTACGGGCGCACCATGGAGTTTGCCCTGCCGCTCCGTTCCCAGCTGGTCATCATCCCCCGCAATTACCGCATCACGGCCACCGGCCCCGCCGCGCCGGTCGTGGGCCAGGGCGGCATGACCTGGCAGACCAAGTATGCGGCCGTCGGCGCCAATGCCCTCGGCCTGCCGATTCTGGTCGACGGCGTCAACGAAAAAGGACTGGCCGGCGGCCAATTCAACTTCCCCGGTTATGCCGAATTTCAAAAGGCGCCGCCGGGCGAGGAGGGCAAATCCATCGCCTCCTTTGAATTGGTGACCTATCTGCTGACCAGTTTTGCCACGGTGGAGGAGGTCAAGGCGGCGCTGCCCGGCATTTATGTGACGGAAGGCAAGCTCAAGCAGTTCGGCGACATGCCGTCGCCCTACCACCTCTCCATCCATGACGCCGCCGGCAAGAGCATCGTCATCGAGTACACCCAGGGCGGCCAGTTGCATGTCTACGACAACCCAACCCATGTCCTGACCAATTCCCCGGATTTTCCCTATCAGTTGGCGAATCTGGCGCAATATCAGTACCTCACCGCCGACATTGTTCCGCCTCTGAAAGCCGGTTCCACGAGCCTGGCCGCCCCCAGTTCCGGGGACGGCATGAACGGCCTGCCCGGCGGCTTCCTGGCGCCCGCCCGGTTTGTGCGCGCTTTCTTTGCCCAGCAGAATGCGCCGCCGCTGGACGATGCCGCGGCCGCCGTCCAGATGTCTTTCCATCTCATGGGCGGCCTGGAACTGCCGCCGGGCTCCATCAAGACCTCGGCCAAGGGGGGCGGTGAAGGCGGCGGCGTGGACGGCTACGAAATCACCGAATGGACGGCCGCAGCGGACCTGCGGAACGGCCGGTACTACATCCGCACCTACACCAATCCCGACGTGCGCATGGTTGACTTGCAGAAAGCCGACCTGAACGCCGCCGCCATCACCGTGATCCCGCTGGACCAGCCCCAAGTCATCCGGGACCTGACCGGCGACGCCCGCTGATGCCACCCGCGAATTCAACCGCCCCCACTGAAGTGGGAACTCCGAACCCGAACCCTCCCGGTTTGGAGTTCCGCCTTTCCGTCCACAGCAGACACCGATCCGTTCTCATGAATCGTTAGGATGAAAACGAACATTCAACATCGAACATTCAACGTCCAACGTTGGATGTTGAATGTTCAATGTTCGAAAAATTAAGTTTTCACCCTAACGCGGTATAAGGCACTATCATGTCCCCCCACCCCACCGTGGCAAAAACCATCACGGCCAGGCCCGTCATTGCCTGCCATGAGTGTGATCTGCTGCAGCGGGCCATCGCCGTGCCTCCCGGCGGGGTGGCGCGCTGCCGCCGTTGCGGTGGGGAGCTGTACCGCGCCGCCCACCGCCGGCTCGATCCGACCCTCGCCCTGGTCCTGGCGGCCGCCGTGCTGTTCGCGGTGGCCAATGCCTTTCCCATTGTCGGCCTCGAGATCCAGGGCATCCGCAATGTCACCAATCTCTTTGGCGCCGTCCAGGCCTTGTGGAACCAGGAGATGCGCCCCATCGCCGCCCTGGTTTTTCTGACCACCATCCTGATGCCGGCCGTCAATCTGGCCGTCATGATCTATCTGCTGCTGCCGTTGAAGCTGGGGCGGCGGCCCGCCGGGCTCACCGTCATCATGCGCGTCCTGCAAAGCGTCAAACCGTGGGGCATGCTGGAAGTCTTCATGCTGGGGATTATCGTCGCCCTGGTCAAGCTCACCCATTTTGCCACCGTCGTCCCCGGCCTCGCCTTGTGGTCGTTCGCCGTCCTCACCCTGCTGCTGGCGGCGGCGGCGGCCTCGTTCAATGTCCGCGACGTCTGGGACCGGGCGTACCCGGCGCCCCGCGGGGAGGTGCGCGCATGAACGCAACGCCGGCTACCGCCGCGGCCTGCGGGCTGTTGTCCTGCCATGTCTGCGGTCTCGTCTCGAGAGCGCCGGGAACGGGTGGCGGCACGGCCCACTGTCCGCGCTGCTCCGCCCGGCTGCATTTTCGCAAGCCGAACGGCACCTCCCGCGCCTGGGCACTGCTCATCGCCGCCTACATCATGTACATTCCCGCCAACCTGCTGCCGATCATGGAAACCAGCTCCCTGTTTGGCTCCGAAAACGACACCATCATGAGCGGCGTGATCTTCCTCTGGAGTTCCGGGTCCTGGGATCTCGCCGGCCTGGTGTTCATCGCCAGCATCCTGGTGCCGCTGATGAAACTGATCGCCCTCACCCTGCTCCTCGTCTCCGTGCAATGCCGCGCCCGCTGGCTGCCGGTCCAGCGCACCCGGCTCTACCGGCTGGTCGAGCAGGTGGGGCGCTGGTCCATGCTGGACATCTATGTGGTCACCATCCTCGCCGCCCTGGTGCAGATCGGCTCCCTGGCAACGATCACCGCCGGACCGGCGGCGCTGGCTTTTGGCGCCGTGGTCGTCCTCACCATGTTTGCCGCCATGCAATTTGACCCCCGTCTGATCTGGGATCCGTTCCACCAGGAGAGCCAGCACCATGACTGACGCGCCACAACCTCCAGACTTTTCCGACCTCCCCGAGGCGGTTGCCGAACCGAAGCGCCGGCATTCCCTCCAACTGGTCTGGCTCATCCCCATCGTGGCGGCGGTGGCGGGCGGGACCCTGGCGGTCAAAACCTATCTGCAGAAAGGCCCGACCATCACCATTTCCTTCCGGACCGGCGACGGCCTGGAGGCCGGCAAGACCAAGATCAAGTACCGGGATGTCGAGGTCGGGGTGGTCAACAACATCGCCATCGCCCCCGACCTCTCGCATGTGATCGCCACCGCCGAACTGAACAAGGAGGCGACGTCGTACCTGGCCGAGGACACCCGGTTCTGGGTGGTCCGGCCCCGCATCTCCGGGGGAAGCGTCACCGGCCTCGGTACGCTGATGGGCGGCTCCTACATCGGGATTGAAATCGGCAAAGCCAAAACATCGCGGCGGGCCTTCGCGGGGCTGGAAATGCCGCCGGCCATCACCACCGACACGCCGGGCGCCCGCTTCCGGCTGCACGGCGCGGATCTCGGTTCCCTCGACATCGGCTCCCCGCTCTACTTCCGCCGCATCCAGGTGGGACAGGTGATCTCCTATGAACTCGACCCGAACGGCGCGGGCGTGGCCTTCACCGTCTTCGTCAACGCCCCGTATGACCGCTATGTCAGGACGAACACCCGGTTCTGGAATGCCAGCGGCATCAACCTCACCATGGACGCCGGCGGCTTGAAGCTGGACACGGAGTCCATGGTTTCGATCCTCATCGGCGGCATCGCCTTTCAGACGCTGGACGAAGGGGGCGCCGCGGCACCCGCCGGCGCCGACACCACCTTCACCCTGTTCAACGGCCGGGAAGAGGCGATGCGGCACCGCGACACCATCAGCCAGCGCTATGCCATGGTCTTCAGGGAATCGGTGCGGGGCCTGTCGGTGGGCGCGCCGGTCGATTTCCGCGGGGTGGTCATTGGCGAGGTGACGAACATCCAAGTGGAGCTTGACCGCGGCAGTGGCGAAATCAACATGCTGGTCGAGACCCGGCTCTACCCGGAACGGCTCCGGTCGCGGGCCGCGGGCGCGCTGCCCGCCCCGGCCGACCAGCAGGCCACGCTCAACGAATTGGTCGCCCACGGCCTGCGGGCCCAGCTCAAGAGCGGCAGCCTGCTGACCGGGCAGCTCCTGATCACCCTCGACTTCTTCCCCGACGCCCCGGCGGCGACCATTGACTGGGCGCTGAACCCGCCCCAGCTCCCCACCACTCCCGGCAGCCTGGTCGAGCTGCAGGCCACCCTCGCGCAAATCATGAAAAAGCTGGACAAGCTGCCCCTGGACGCGGTGGTTGCCGACCTGCGGCAGACGGTGCAAACCCTTGACGCCACCCTCAAGAGCGCCGACAAAACGGTCCAGCGGGTGGATGCCGAGATCGTGCCCGAGGTGCGGGCGACCCTGGTCGAGGTGCGCCAAACCCTCGGCGCGGCCAAACAAACGCTGGCGCCCGACGCGCCGGTGCAGCAGGACCTGCGCGACGCGCTCCACGAACTCGCCAAGACCGCCCAGGCCCTGCGGGTGCTGACCGATTATCTGGACCGCCACCCGGAGGCGCTGATCCGCGGCAAACAGGAGGACCAACCATGATGACACACCATTCCCTCACCGCCCTGAAAACCCTCTGCGTGGCCGCCGTTTTGCTGACCGGCTGCCGGTCGCCGCGGGTCACCTTCTACACCCTCAACGCCGCCGCCACCCCCGCGGCGGCGGCGACGCCGGCCGGAACCCCGGCCACCATCGCCGTCGGACCGGTCACCCTGCCGGACATAACCGACCGGCCGCAACTCGTGCTACGAGTCGCCGCCAATCGGGTCGAGATCCTCGAAATGCAGCGCTGGGCCGCGCCGCTGAAAAGCGAAATCCCGCGGATCCTCGCGGAAGACCTGGCGCTGCTGCTCCCCTCAGCCCGGGTGACCGCCTATCTCCAAAACGCCGGCACGGATGCCGGCTGCCGGGTGCGGGTGGATGTCCAGCGCTTCGAAGCCGGCCCGGGCAAGGAGGTGACGGTAGACGCCCTGTGGTCGATCCACCGCGCCGGAGACCAGGCAACGAAAACAGGCCGCTCCGTGATCCACGAACCCGCCGGCGACGGCAGCTATGACGCCCTGGTGGCGGCCTACGGCCGGGCCCTGGCTGCCGTCAGCCGCGACCTCGCCCAAGCCCTGCAATCCGCGGATTGACAAATCACAACCGTTTTGTCGGATAATGTTGGGGCCACCCTTTTGGAAAAGGGTGCGATTTTGTCCGCCCGGGACGGGCGGCTCCCGGGGAGAAAGACGGGGCACGGTTCCCCGGCACGCACCAACAAAGACGTTATTCTCTGTTCTCTCCTGATTTCTCCTGTTCAAATTTTCTTACGGGCGCGTTTTGACGGTTTTGGCGGTTCCCCGCGTCAATCTGCGGTTCGCGTTTCCAAGATTACCCTCTTTTGGGGATACCGCAGAAGTTGACGGCAGCGCCCGCACGGGTTATTTTCACAGCGTCTGCGGAACTTACGCGTGTTTCCCTGCCCAAACCCATAACCAGCCCCCGAAAAGGATCGGTCCCATGAACCACAAGAACACTCTCAGCAATCCGGTGACGTTGATCCACACCTTCATGGCCATGCTCGTGGCGGCGCTGGGCGTGGGGCTGGCGGGATGCGCCACCACGTCCGAACTGCCGCCGCAAATCACCCGTGACTTGGGGGAATTGCGGGCACAACTGCTGCAGGGCAAGGCCCAGGTGCAGACGACCTGCAACGCCGCCCGCGACCTGACCCAGCGCCCGCAGGCCCAAATGGAACCGCAGGTCGCCACCCTGGTCCGGGATATCGCCGCCCTGGGCGATCTGGCCACCAACCACCGGCAGCAGTTCACCACCGCCGAGGAACGCGCCGACGCGTACTTTGCCCATTGGGACAAGCAGATGTCGCAGCTCTCCGCAGACTTGGCGGAGAAAGGGCGGGAACGGCGGGTCGAGAGCATGGAGAGTTTCGCCGAATTGAGGGCGCGGACGCAGGAACTGAAGAAGGAATTCCGTCCTTTCATGCTGTCGTTGCTGGAAGTCTCCCGCTACTTGCAGACCGACACCACCGCCGCCGGCGTCCAGGTGGTCACGCCGCGGATCAAGGCGGCGCTCAAGTATGAAAACGCCATCATGGAGAAGATCGACGCCGACATTGCCCAAATCGACGCCATGCGCGGCGGAAAATAACGGCCCCAACTGCGTTACCTTGTAATACTTAAACTTTCGGACAAAGCCGTCCCATGGGATGCCATAATTCATTCCGTGCCCGTGCCCCTGCCCGTGCCCGAACGGCCAGCCATTCTTTCGTGGTCGAAGCCGTCCATGGGCACACCTTTTTCGGTGTTCGGGCACGGGCACGGGCACGGGCAGGAAAAATGCAAAATGGGTCAGTAGCAAAACAAACGGCCTTACGCTTGGAATCTCAGGAAAACTCGCGTTTTTCAAGCACCTGTGGGACGGTAGTGACTTTCTGATTCACCACGAAGTCACGAAGAACACGAAGATAAATCGACGGTGTTTTTTGAGCTGTATTTGCGATTGAAACGCGTCGATCGAACTTCGCGTCCTTCGAGTCTTCGTGGTGAAAGATTTAATGTTATACGGGGTACCAGCCTGAATTATTCAGGCCTTTGAACAGGAGAAATCAGGAAAGAACGGAGAAAAACTTCTCTGTGGCCTCCTGTTCAAACCAATTCCAAACCAAACCACGCGCGTCTCCGACGAGCACGGGTTCGTCCGCCCGAGGACGGGCGGCTCCCAAGGCAGATCACACACATGGGGCAGGCACGCAAAAAACAGCAGCCGACGGCCACCCCCCGTGGACGATGGCGGCTCCCTTTGACGGTGGCCATCCTGGCGGTGGCCGTGCTCGGCGCCGGCGGCGTTTGGTGGAGTCGGTGGCGTCCAGCGGTTGCCCGGCCGGACGCCACCACGGTCCCGGTGGCGGCGATGGCCGAGGCCCCGTCCCCCCCGGCCGTGCCAGTGACGGTGGCCGCCACCGAGCCCCCGGCGGCGGCGGTTGCCCCTCCTGGATTCGCGAAACTGAAGGGCCGCTGGCAGCGGCCTGACGGCGGCTACCTCCTCGACCTTCAGGGGGTGGCCGCCGACGGGAAGCTGGAAGCGGGCTATTTCAATCCCCGGCCGATCCATGTGGCGAAGGCGGCAGCGGCGCGGGAGGGCGCGACCCTCAAGGTGTTCGTCGAACTGCGCGATGTGAACTATCCCGGTTCGACCTACACGTTGGCCTATGACCCGGCGCAGGACCGCCTCACGGGCAGCTACTTCCAGGCCGCCCTCGGGCAAACCTTCGACGTGTTCTTTCAGAGGGTGACGCCATGAGTCTGAGGGCCAGACCAACGGTGACCCTGGCGCCGCAGCCGCCCGGCATGACCCATCGTTTCCACGCGATGGTCAAGCCGGTCGGCGCGGCCTGCAACCTCAACTGCACCTACTGCTACTACCTGCACAAGGAAGGGCTGCTCCACCAGTCCGGAGCACCGCGGATGTCCGACGCCCTGCTGGAACAGCACATCCGCCAATACATCGAGGCGCAAACGGGCGACGAGGTGATTTTCTCCTGGCAGGGCGGCGAGCCGACCCTGCTCGGGGTGGACTTCTTCCGCAAGGTCGTCGCGCTGGAGGCCAAATACCAAAAGCCGCACCAGCGCATTGAAAACGACCTGCAGACCAACGGCACGCTGCTCGATGGCGAGTGGGCCGCGTTCCTCAAACAGCACCGCTTCCTGGTCGGCCTGAGCTGCGACGGGCCCAAGCGGCTGCATGACCGCTTTCGGGTCACCAAGGGCGGCCAGCCAACCCATGACCAGGTAATGGCTGCGGCGCGCCTGCTCAAACAGCACGGCGTGCCGTTCAACGCGTTGTGCGTGGTCAACCGCGAGAACGTCAAGTACCCGCTCGACGTGTACCGTTTCCTGACCCGCGACCTCGGTGTGAACCGGGTGCAGTTGATCGCCTGCGTCGAGCCGAAGGTGTTCCGCGATGTCGCGCCGCAGCGCTGGGATCCCGCCAGTTTGCCGGTCGTCGGCACCCCGCAGGCCCGGCCGGGCGCGCCCGACTCAGTGGTTACCGACTGGTCGGTGGACCCGGACGACTGGGGCGCCTTCCTATGCAAGATCTGGGACGACTGGTACGCCCGTGATTACGGCAAGGTGCATGAGGATTTGTTCGAGACCGCGGTGGCGCAGTCGCTGGGGCTGCCCTCGCAGCGTTGCGTCACGGCCGAGTTTTGCGGCAAAGGCATGGCGGTCGAACACAACGGCGACGTCTTTGCCTGCGACCATTACGTCTACCCCGACTATCGCCTCGGCAATATTCAGGAGATGCATCTGGGGACCATGGCCTATTGCGGGCGGCAGCAAAACTTCGGCTTCGCCAAGCGCGACGCCCTGCCGCGACAGTGCCGGGAGTGCCCGCACCTGAAGCTGTGCTGGGGCGAGTGTCCCAAGAACCGGCTGGTGCGCACGCCGGACGGCGAGGCCGGGCTGAATTATCTCTGTCCCGGCATGAAGCGGTTTTACACCCACATTCAGCGGGACATGCCCGAGATTCAGCGCCGCGTGCAGAAAGAACGGGGAACCGCCCCGTCTTCATGACCAAACGAACGAACGGCACAGGAACCTCTCCGGTGGCATACTGTCACGATCGATGCTCAAAACCAGCTGAGGATGGGGCACGGGCAGCTTCACACAATCCACCCATTGCCCCGGCAGGGCTGGCGCAGATGCACAGGAGGGCCATCGATCATGAGCAGTCTCAATAAGCGCCAAGGCAACCTGAAAGAAAAGGTAATCCACGAGTTGACCGAGTACTGGATAAATGTCATTTATCTAACCCTCGTCTTCGCTTCTTTTGTCCAATACCGAAGGTTCATTTTGGCTTCCCATGATATTCTTTATGAAAATTACGGGGTGGCTGTGATCAAGGCCTTGATTCTTGCCAAAGTCATCATGATCGGCTCGGTGTTGCGCCTCGGTCGCGGCCTTGAAGACAAGCCGTTGATTTATCCCACGCTTTATAAGACGGCCATTTTCACTCTCTTCCTCGCGGTCTTTGCCGTACTTGAAAATGTCGCCAAGTGTCTTTGGAAGGGGACTGGGCTCACCGGGGAACTCGTCCAGTTCTTGGGGAATAATCCCAATGAATTTATCGCCAATTCCCTGGTTGTTTTCGTGGCTTTTCTCCCCTTCTTCGGGGTCAAGGAATTGGGACGGGTATTGGGACAGGACAAAATACAGGCGCTCTTTTTCCGGAGTCGTGCCGGCAAGACATCCAAACAGTCATGAACCACCTAAGACGGTCGCCTTTCTTGGCAAAACCGACCGGTAACGTGTATCTTTCGCCATCTGGCTTGATTCGGCATATACGGGGTGTCGATATCCGGCCGCGGAGTGTGGTCAAAAAATAACCTGTCGGGTATGAAACGAATCCACAAGCATGACCGCAGGGGGGGGAATCATGAATAAAAGCCAGGAACCCGGATCGCCAACACCGTCCCGGCCGCCGGCGGCCGGTGACGGTTTTCCCGCCGAACCCCAGAACTTTTCGCTGGTTTTGGGCGGGCCCCTGTACCAGTTGCTGGTGCGGTCGCACCTTGCCACTCCGGCACTCGAACTCGTGAAACGGCGAATCGTCTTCATCAGCCTGTTTGCCTGGCTGCCGCTGCTGCTCCTCTCCCTGGCCGCAGGCAAAGCCTGGGGGGGGAGCGGACTGCCGTTCCTGTATGACTTTGAGATGCAGGCCCGCTTTCTGGTGGCGCTGCCGCTGTTCATCGCCGCCGAGTTGCTGGTGCATCAGCGGCTGCGCCTGGTGGTGGGGCAGTTCATGGAGCGGGAGATCATCCCCAAAAACGTCCTCCCGCAGTTTAAGGAAAGCCTTGCCTCGGCCATGAGGCTACGGAATTCGGTGGCCATTGAACTGGCACTGTTCATCCTCATCTTTGTCGGGGGTCATTACCTTTGGAGCTCAGCCAGCGGCATAACCAAAATCGCGGCGGGCACCGGAACCTGGTATGCCACCGTGGTCCCGGGCGGCACCACCCTCTCGCCGGCCGGCTACTGGTATATTTTCATCAGCCGGCCGCTCTTCCAGTTCATCATGGTGCGCTGGTACTTCCGGCTGTTCATCTGGGCCCGCTTCCTATGGCAGAGTTCGCGGCTCGATCTCAACCTCATCCCCACCCATCCCGACCGGGCCGCCGGCCTCGGTTTTTTGGGCATGAGCAGCGCCGCGTTTACGCCGCTGCTGGTGGCGCATGGGGCGTTGCTGGCGGGCTTGATGGCCAACCCGATTTTTTTTGCCGGGGCGAAACTGACCGGGTTCAAGATGGAAATCCTCGGGGTCGTGGTGTTTCTCCTGCTGATCGTGCTGGGACCGCTGCTGTTCTTTGCGCCCTGCCTGATGGGCGCCAAACGGACCGGCTTGCGCGAATACGGCATGCTGGCCAGCCGGTATGTCCGTGACTTCGACCGCAAATGGATGCGCGGCGGCGCCCCCGCCGATGAACCGCTCCTGGGCAGCGGCGACCTCCAGTCGCTGGCCGATTTGGGAAATAGTTTCCAGGTGATCCGCGAGATCAAGCCGTTCCCGTTCGGCAAAGACACGGTCATCCAACTGGTCGTCCTGACCCTGCTTCCCGTACTGCCGCTGGTGCTGACCATGATCCCGCTGGAGGAGCTGATCACCAAGCTCCTTGGGGCCGTTTTTTAATGCCGGGGAGTTGACCGAAATAGAGGCGTGACCGCAAAACCAAATGAACCGGGTCATGAAAGCACACCCGACCCTCAAAATAAGGAAACGCCAATGCACACCCCACCAGAACCCCTGCCCCAGGATCTTCTCGAAGACGTGGGCCGGTCAAAACGCTGGCTGGCCCGGCTGGGCTTGGCGGGCGGGATCGCGCTCGCCGCAACGCCGCTTTCCGCCTGGGCCGGGCAGACCACGGGGGTGCCGGGTTCGCCCAGCGCCACCACCTCCATTGACGGACGGCAGCTGCCGGCGCCCGACCCGGCGTTCGGCGGGGTGATCAAGGACAACGCCCTGACCGGGGTGGATGACGCGGACTACCGGCCGCCGTTCCCCCTGACCGCCAAACTCAACAAGCTGACGCTCAAGGTGAACCGTCCGCAGTTGAGCCCCGAAGAGATCAAGAAACTTGAAGACGGCATGAAAAAAGTCGCCGCAGGCAAGGAGTGATCCCGCTGGTCCGAATGATGCATGAGAACTGAAAGGAGGATGCAGAAACCCATTCCGAAAGCACCGTCGGCGTTATTTCCCGAACGGGAGCCGCCCGTCCTCGGGCGGACATCGCCGGCGTCACACCAGTTCCGCCCTTAACCAAGCAACTAAAACAAAGGAAACCGTCATGAACATCACACATCAACTCAAGCTCATCACCATTGCCCTCATGAGCGCCCTGGCCGTCACCTCCTGCTGCTCCGAACCCAAAGGTGAGCACAGCCAACTGACCACGATTCAGCCCGGAGTGCCGGGCGCGGTCACCGTGGACACCTACACGCAAACCGCCACCGTGACGGGCATTGACAAAGCCGCCCGCAAGGTAACGCTGGTCGACCAGGACGGCGCCAAGACGACCTTCACCGCCGGCCCGGAGGTGGCCAATTTCGCGCAGATCGAAGTTGGTGATCAGGTCAAAGTCGTCCTGGCGGAGCAGCTCGTCGTCTTCGTGCGCAAGCCCGGCGAACCGTCCGGCGACGGTGCCGCCGCCGTGGTGGCGGTGACGCCGCTGGGTGAGAAACCCGGCGTCCTGATGGCCAACACCGAGGAAGTCACCGCCAAGGTCAAATCCATTGATGTGAAACGCCAAAAAGCCACGCTGCTGTTTCCCGACGGCAGCAGCAAAACCTACAAGGTCCGCAAGGACGTGGATTTGACCAAACAGACCGTGGGCGCGGAGGTCGTGATCCGCACCACCGCGGCCGTGGCCATTTCGGTCGAGAAACCGTGAGCATAACGTAAAAAAAGCCGCATTTGAACAGGAGAAATCAGGAGGGAACGGAGAGAAAACTTCTCCGTTGCCTCTGTGGCCTCCTGTTCAAAATTCGTATTTAAGACGATGTCGCCGACCAGCAACCATAGACCCAATTGTGCATCATGAAGTCCACGCCCGTAAAAATCGGCAGCAGCCATCCGCTGGGCGCCACCCTGCGGGACGGCGGCGCGAATTTCAGCTTGTACTCCCGCTCGGCCACCCGCGTGGAGTTGCTGTTCTTTGACCAGGCGGACGACGCCCGACCCAGCCGCGGCATCGACTTGGATCCGTGCGTCCACCGGACCTACCATTACTGGCATGTGTTCGTGCCGGGGGTGAAGGCGGGGCAACTCTACGGCTACCGCGTGCATGGCCCCGCTGAACCGGCACCGGGCATGCGCTTTGATCCGGACAAAGTGCTGCTGGATCCGTACGGCCGCGGCGTGATGGTGCCCGCGACCTACAACCGCCAGGCGGCCGCCCACCCCGGCGACACCGCCGCCACCGCCATGAAAAGCGTGGTGGCGGATCCGGCGGCTTACGACTGGGAAGATGATGCGCCGTTGCACCGGCCGTCGTCACAGACGGTCATTTACGAAATGCACGTGCGCGGCTTCACCCGGCATCCCAGTTCCGGGGTTGCGGAAGGCAAACGCGGCACCTACGCCGGCCTGATCGAGAAGATCCCTTATCTTCAGGAGCTCGGCATCACGGCGGTCGAACTGCTGCCGGTTTTTCAGTTCGACCCCCAGGATGCGCCGCCGGGGCGGGTGAATTACTGGGGCTACGCGCCGGTGTCTTTTTTCGCGCCGCACCAAGCCTACTGTTCGCGCCAGGACCCGCTGGGGCCGCTGGATGAATTCCGCGACCTGGTGAAGGCGCTTCACCGGGCCGGCATCGAGGTCATTCTCGACGTCGTCTTCAACCACACGGCCGAGGACGGCGCACACGGGCCGACACTGTGCTTCCGCGGCCTGGAGAACGAAACGTATTACATGTTGGAAACGGACCGCTTGCGTTGCGCCAACTACAGCGGCACCGGCAACTCGCTCAACGCCAATCACCCCATCGTGCGCCGAATGATCCTGGACAGCCTTCGCTACTGGGTCGGGGAAATGCATGTGGACGGTTTCCGCTTCGACCTCGCCTCCATCCTGGCGCGGGATCCCGCCGGACATGTGCTGCCCAACCCGCCGGTGCTGTGGGACATTGAATCGGACCCCTTGCTGGCGGGCACCAAGCTGATCGCCGAAGCCTGGGATGCCGCCGGCCTCTACCAGGTGGGCACTTTTGTCGGCGACAGCTGGAAGGAATGGAACGGCCGCTTCCGCGACGACACCCGCGATTTCTTCCGCGATGCCGGCGGCTCGCCCAAACGCTTTGCCGACCGGATGATCGGCAGCCCGGAACTTTACGGCCACAAGGAACGCGAACCGGAGCAAAGCGTCAACTTTGTGACCTGCCATGACGGCTTCACCCTCAATGACCTGGTCTCCTACAACGGCAAGCACAACAACGCCAACGGCGAAGACAACCGCGACGGCAGTGACGACAATCGGAGCTGGAATTGCGGTGTCGAAGGTCCCAGTGACGATCCCGCCGTGGAGCGGCTCCGCAACCGCCAGGTGAAGAATTTTCTGACCGCCACCCTGCTCTCCCTGGGGGTGCCGATGATCGTCATGGGCGATGAGGTCCGCCGCACCCAGGACGGCAACAACAACGCCTACTGCCAGGACAATGAGACCGGCTGGTTCGACTGGACACTGCTCACCCGGCACGCCGATGTCCAGCGTTTTCTCACGCTGCTGATCGCCCGGCGGCGGTTGCGCGACACCGAGCACGAACGCCGGCGAATGAGCCTGAACCGAATCATCCGGGAGGCGGACGGCGCCTGGCACGGGATTCGCCTGCACCAACCGGACTGGGGCGACCACTCGCACAGCCTGGCGTTCTCGGTGCGGATGCGCCAGGAACAGCTCCGCTTTCACATCATCATGAACGCCTACCGCGAGCCGCTGGAGTTCGCCCTGCCGCCGGCCGGCCCGGACGGCGCGGCGCCGTGGCGCCGCTGGATCGACACCGCCCTGGAAACCCCCGCTGACATCGTCCCCTGGCGCGACGCCCCGGCGCTTCCCGGCCTGACCTATCGGGCCGAAGCCCACTCCGTCGTCGCCCTCTATGCGCCTGCTTCGGAGCCGAACGATGGATTTTAATGCATATTCACCACGAGAGAACGCGAAAGATCGCAAAAGAACCATGCGTATCTGGATTTTTCTTTCGCGTTCTCTGCGTTCTTTCGCGGTTAATCGAATGATGGTGAATAATTCAGGCTAACGCAGTTATAACAGGAGAAATCAGGAGAGAGCGGAGAAATAAGCTTCTCTGTGATCTCTGCGGCCTCCTGTTCAACATCCAGACCCCGTGATGATAAAATTATGTATATGGAGGCGAACGACGCATGAAATTACCCGACGTCTCACCGTGCCTCGGCAGGCTCACGGCGGCGTTGTTTGGCCTGGGTGTCGGCACGGCGGCGCTGTTGACCGGCTGCTCACACCTGGGCCCGAAATCGGTCGCGGTTGACCGCTTCGACTACAGCACTGCCATCGCCGATTCGTGGAAGCAGCAGACGCTGCTGAACATCGTCAAATTGCGTTACATGGACCTGCCGGTGTTTGTGGATGTGGCCTCCGTGGTCGCCGGCTATTCCCTGCAAACCGGCGGCACCGTCAACGGCACCCTCTCCACGGACCGGGCCGTCCAGGGCAATTACCTGACGGCGGGCGGGATGGCCGTCTACACCGACCGCCCCACCATCACCTACGTGCCGCTGACCGGGGAAAAGTTTCTGCGCGGGCTGATCACGCCGATTGACCCGAAAAATATTTTCTTCATGCTCCAGACCGGGTATGCGGCGGACTTCATCCTGGCCCTGACCGTTGAATCGCTCAACGGTGTGCGCAACCGGTCGATGACGGGCGGCATCGTGCGGGAGGCGGATCCGGAATTTGTGCGCGCCCTGCAATTGATCCGCGACATCCAGGCCGCCGGCGCCGTCGGCTTGCGGGTCGAGGTGGACAAGGCCAAAGGCGACACCACCGTGCTGTTCTTCCGGCGTGACGACATGCCCGCGGACATCGTCGAAAAATCGGCGGAAGTCCGGCGGCTGCTCAAACTGCCCCCCACGGTGCAAACGTTCAAGCTCGTCTATGCGCCGGGACGCGGGGCCGAGGGCGAGCTGGCCGTGAACAGCCGTTCCATGCTGCAAATCATGACGGCTTTCGCCAGCTATCTGAATGTCCCCGAAGCCCATTTGAAGGACCATAGCGCGGTGCTCGCCTTCGAAAACACCCCGCCGGAAAGCCGCCGGAAAACGGTGCGGATTTACAGCGGCAAGGACAAGCCGGCGGACGCCTTTGCCGCCGTATGTTACCGTAACTACTGGTTCTGGATCGACAACGGCGACTGGCAAACCAAGCGCGCGCTCACCGCCGTCATGTTTTTCTTCACCCTGGCGGAAACCGGCTCCCCGGAAAAATTGCCATTAATCACCATCCCGGCACAGTAAACCCACCCCCGTTCCGCAGGGGACGGAGAAGCTGAATTAGTCATGTCTTTGAACAGGAGAAATCCGGAGAGAACGGAGAAAAACTTCTCTGTGGCCTCCTGTTAAAAATCCAATATCCAACAAGGAATGTCCAAGGATGAAGAAAAAAGCCATACCGTTCTGTAAAAAGACAATTGACTTGGACATTGGATATTCCTTGTTGATTATTGGACATTCTAATCGGGGTTTTGCAACAGCCTCAGCCTAAGAGCCTAACAACCTACAGCCTAAACCGCCATCACCTTGGGCGTCCAGCGGGACGCCGACGAACAGGACATCATGAGCAACCCTCCCATGACACGGATCTCCTCCAGCCCTGCGGCACGTCCCGGCGTCTGGCACCGCGCCGCCCTCCGCCTCGGCCTGTTTGTGCTGGTGGCGCCACTTTGTGCCTGGGGCGTGCTGGCCCTTTATTACGGCAGCTGGCCGCGGGGCGTGTGCGTGGCACTGGCGCTGCTCTACGGCGCGGCGCACCTGGCGGTGGCGCTGTTCGCACCGCGGCGCTGGGTGATCCCGGGCTGCCTGGCCGTCTTCTTGCTGCCGCTGGCCGCCTTTCAACTGATGCGCCCCGCCAACGACCGCCCCTGGCAGGCGGACGTGGCCCAGGCGCCTTATGCCGAGATCAACGGCGACCAGATAACGATCCACAATGTCCGCAACTGCGCCTACCGCTCGGAAACCGAGTTCACCCCGGTCTTCGAAACCCGGCATTATGACCTCGCCAAGTTGCGTACGGCCGATGTCTTCCTGGTGGATTGGGGGCTGCGCCACGTCGCCCACACCATGATCAGCTTCGGCTTCACCGACGGCCAATATCTTTGTTTTTCCATCGAAACCCGCAAGGAGGTCGGCGAGGAGTACTCGGCGTTCAAGGGGCTGTTCCGCCAGTACGAGGTCATTTTCATCGCCGCCGACGAGCGTGACCTGGTGCGGTTGCGCACCAATTTCCGGCAGGGCGAAACCGTGCGGCTTTACCGGATGGTGAAAACAACGCCCCAAACCGTGCGCGGTGTCTTCCTCGGCTATCTGGACCGGATCAACAGCCTCCACCGCCGGCCGGAATGGTACAACGCGGTGACCGAAAACTGCATGGTCGGCTTCTTCCAAATCGCCCGCCAGCACGCCGCTCCGGGCCGCGGCCGCTGGCACTGGTCCGTGCTGCTCAACGGCTATGCGGACCAACGTGCCTACGACAACGGCGCCCTGAACACCACCCTGCCCTTTGACGAGTTGCGCGAACGCAGCGTCATCAATCCGCGGGCCGAGGCGGCCGGCGATGCGCCGGACTTTTCCGCCCGCATCCGGGAAGGCCTGCCCGGCACGACCCGCCCCGAGACCCCCAGCCAGACGCAGAAATAACCTCTCATCTTCGGACATTAAAAGCGGCAAAGGAATTGCCGCACTCCAAAATGGCGGCATCCTTGCTTTATTCTCTGTGCCTCCGTGTCTCTGTGAGAGAATGATTTTGACGAAACAATGATGGAATTAATGGAGACTGGCAAGATGACATTAACCCGATGCAGAGGCGTGGCGCAAGCCCTCGCGGCGGTGCTGCTCGTGCTGGTACTTGGCGGGTGCACCACGCCCGTCGGCGTGACCTCGCTGGGCCGAAATTACGGCTACGAACAGATTGACCGTTGCGCCCTCAATTCCAAGGAATACAGCAGCTTCACGGCCGCCGTGTTGCACCGCTACGACCTGGAAGGCGTCTATGCGAAATCGCCCACGCGCTGCCTGAGCGAGCTGCATGCACTGGCCTGCGCCGACGTGCGCCGGGATCCGTTATTCGCCCTGGCCGAACTCTCGTTTCTCCAGGGCAAACAGGGGCGAACCGACACGGTGGAGGGGCATAAGCTGACCGCGCGCAATTACTTCGCCGCCTCGGCGGTCTATTCCTACCTGTTCCTGAAGAGTGTCGCCAAGGGCGACGGCGAAGCGCCCTTCGACCGCCGGTTCCGCATCGCCTGCGACCTCTATAATCGCAGTCTCGGCTACATCGTCGCGCTGCGCCAAGGCCCGTTGGCGGGCGTGGAACAAAAGATGTGGCTGCCGGTCGGCAGCATCCAGGTCCAAAACGGCCATTCGGACCTGGCCAAGCCGATCGCGGAGTACGCGGTCGTTTTGCCGGCGGACCGCTACCAAATCCGCGGTCTGTCCGTGCGCAACCGCATGGGCGGCATGGGCGCGCCCCTGATCCTCGTCAACGAGCGGAAGATCCAGCAGGGCGTGGTCCCCGTGGGCGCCGCCGCCACCGTGTTCCTGCGGGTGCATGGGGGGCTGGCGGATCTCGCCAAGGGAACCCTGCGCGGCGAGGTTGAGTTCTATTCGGCCGGTTCCACCCGCACGATCATGATCGATGACCGCAAGGTCCCCTTGGAACAGGACATCACGGCGCCGATCGCCTACACGCTGGACAATCCACTGTATTGGGAAATCGAAAAAGCCCTCTTCCGGTTCGGCCAAAGCTCGTTCGAGACCGGCATCTACCAAAGCCATCCGTACAAGCCTGGCAAAATCCCCATTCTATGGGTGCATGGCACCATGAGCAGCCCGGTCTGGTGGGCGGAAATGTGGAACACCCTGATGGGGGACCAGACGCTGCGCGAACACTATCAGTACTGGTTCTATCTTTATGACAGCGGCAAGCCCGTCATGCAATCCGCCGTCCAGCTCCGGCAGGCGATTGAGGCCCGCGTCAAACAGCTCGACCCCGAAGGCAAGGATCCGGCCTTGCGGCAAATGGTCGTCATCGGCCACAGCCAGGGCGGGCTGCTGACCAAGGCTACGGCCATCGACACCGGCGACAAACTGATTCTCGCCGCCACGGGAAAAACGTTGGCCGAGCTGAAACTCTCACCGGCGGATGAGAAGCTGGTCAGCACCTACACCCTGCTGAAGCCGCTGCCCGAGGTCAAGCGGGTGGTGTTCATTTCGACCCCCCACCGCGGCAGCTTTCTCGCCGGCGGCCTGGCGCGGCGCTTCATCAAGTGGTTTATCCGGCTGCCCCGGCAGGCAGTGCAGACTTCCGCCCAGTTCATGCATCTCGCCCCCAAGGTCGGCCCCCAGGTCAAAGTGGCCGCCACCAGCCTCGACAGCATGGCCCCGGACAATCCCGGCCTGCTCGCCATGGCGGAGATCCCAGTCAGCCCGCCAATCAAGGCGCACTCGATCATCGCCATCGATGGCGACGAGATGCCGCCCGATGGCGACGACGGCGTGGTAAAGTACAGCAGCGCGCACATCACGGGGGTCGAATCGGAACTGGTGGTGCGCAGCGGCCACAGTTGCCAAAGCAAGCCCAAAACGATCGAGGAAATCCGCCGCATTCTGCTCGCACATCTGGCTGAATTAAAACGCGACGGGACGCCGCCCCCCCAGCCTGCGGAGATCGCATCACCAAACCCGTAAAAGATCTTTGAACAGGAGAAATCAGGAGAGAACAGAGGCAACCTTCTCTGTGGCCTCTGCGACCTCCTGTTCAACTTCGTTCTCTTGAATAATCCAAGCTATACCGCGTTAGGGTGAAAGCTTTATTTTCTGAACGTTGGACGTTGAATGTTCGATGTTGAATGTTCGTTTTCAGCCTAACGCGGTATAAATACGCTAAAGAACCGTTCAGAAGACCATCCCCACCAGGACCACACCATCATGCCCCCCCCCTGCGCTCCCGCGACCCGGCAGTCCAGCCCGCGTCCGCGCCTTGGCACGCTGGCCCTGGCCGCTGCCGCCAGCCTCTTGGTCGCCGGCACCGGCAGCGCCCCCGGCGGCGGCCTGTGGTTGTATGAGCGCGGCACCCCCGACAACGGCATGTCCGCCGCCGGCCGCGCCGCCTCGGCGCTGGATGCCTCCACCGCCAGTGGCAATCCCGCCGGCATGACCCGCCTCACCCAACCCGAGTTGTTATTGGGCCTCCAGCCGATGTACGTGGACTCCCGTTTCGGCGCCAACGGCAGCACCACGGTGGCGGGCGACAATGGCGGCAACGCGGGCGGCCTCGCGCCGGCCGGCGGCTTCTACTACACGCAGCCATTGTCCGAGGACTGGCGGCTCGGCTTGAGCGCCGGCTCCTACTGCGGCGCCGCGATGGATTATGGCGACAGCTGGGTTGGCCGCTATTATGTGCAAGACATCAGCCTGGCCACCTACTCGGTGTCACCGGTCGCCGCCTACAAAGTGAATGACTGGTTGTCCCTGGGTGCCGGTCCCATCCTGATGCTCGGGCAACTGGAGGCGCACACCGCGCTGCGCCGCCCGGGAGCGGGCGACGGCCAGTTGGTCGTCAAAAGCGATGCCTTTGGCGTCGGTGGCGGCGGCGGCATCCTGGTGGAACCGGTCCAGGGCACCCGCTTTGGCCTGACCTACATGTCCCCCATCGACCTCAACTTCAACGACGTCATCGATTCGTCAGACCCCGGTTCCATCGCCGCCAACAACAATCTCGACGTCGATTTCACCATTCCGCAAGCCGTCATGTTCAGCGCCTATCAGGACCTGACCAAGCAATGGGCCGTCATGGGCAACCTCGGCTGGCAGGACTGGAGCGAGTTTGGCAACCCCGACATCACCGCCTCCGGCCGGATCAATGGGAGCACGACCGCCGACCTCAATTTCAATGACACCTACCATTTCGCCCTCGGCACCAAGTATGCCTTCACTGAACAATGGGCCGGCATGTGTGGGGTCTCCTACGACACCTCGCCCGTGGACGACCAATACCGCACCCTCGCCCTGCCGCTCAGTTCCCAACTCGCCTACTCGGTCGGCGCCGAGTACAAACTCACCGCCACCCAAACCATCGGCCTGACCTATACCCTGATCGATTGTGGCAGCCCGACGGTGACCCAGTCCAGCCCCGTCCGCGGCACCGTGTCAGGAGAATTCAACACCTTTTACATCCACATCGTCGCCCTCACCTACGACATCCGGTTTTGACCATGGTTGAGCGGTTGGGTGGTTTGGCGGTTGAGCGGAAAACCCCGCAACCCCACAACCCCACAACCCCGCAACCCCGCAACCCCACAACCCCACAACCCCAAAATGTCCAATGTCCAACAAGGAATGTCCAATGTCCAAGTACAAAGAAAGGCGTACTTTTTAACAGAACGAATGGCCGTTTCTTCATCCTTGGACATTCCTTGTTGGATATTGGATATTTCATCGCGGACGGCGACGGCCAAGGGTTCCGGGATGACGCCCCCCTCAACCTCCCAACCCCCTCAACCTCCCAACCTCCCAACCCCTCAACCCCACAACCGAAAGGCCCCTCCCCATGATCACCATCACCCGCCAAACCATTCTGAAGGCCGGCGCCGCCGTCCTCGCCACCGGCTTGCTCGCCGGCTGCCAGGGCACCCACCGAGCCCGCAGCGTCGACACCTCCGGCTTCCTCCAGAACTACCAGCAGCTTCAGGAGGGCAAAGAAGGGCAGACGTTATTGGTCTACATCAATCCCCGGACTAATTTCGCCCAGTACAACGCCATTCAGATGGATCCCATCAAGATCTATGCCGCCCAGGGCAGCGCGTTCATGGACGCCTCCCCGGAAACCCGGCAGAGCCTGGTCAATTACCTGGACGCCGACATTCGCAACGAACTCGCCAACAACTTCAGCTTTGTCAACCAGCCCGGACCGGGCGTCATGCGCTTCCGCATCGCCATCACCGACGCCCAGGGCAGCATGGTGGCCCTGGACACCGTCTCCTCGGTGGTGCCCATCGGCCTGGCCGTCAGCGTCCTCAAGTCCGGCCTCACCGGCGCCGGCACCGGCGTCGGCTCGTGCAGTATCGAATTTGAAGCCTTGGACTCGGTGACCGGCGAACGGCTGGCAGCCGCCGTCAGCAAGCGGGTCGGCGACAAATTCACCGGCAAGTTCGACAAGTTCGACCAGTGGAGCGCCGCCAAGAACTCCTTCGACTACTGGTCGGTTCTGCTGAAGACCCGCCTGATGGAACTTCAAGCCGGCATCCGGCCCTGACGCCAGGACGCCTCACGCGGAGGCGCGGAGTTCGCGGAGTGCCCCCCCCCGCGCGCCTACAGGAGGGAAATGGTTTCCTGTAGGCACGAGCGTGCCGCCCGTGGCTGGAGTTTGGCACAAATACGGAGGTTTTTGGCGACTTTCGTCCCGTAGGGACTGAACGACAATAGGCAGGGGCTTCAGCCCCTGTTCCAGTAAATCAAAAAAGGCGTGCCGTAGGTACGCCGCGAACCGTACGGCCACTCTGACCGCGAAAGCCAGGGGACGTGTCAAATTATCG
>CAITYL010000339.1 GCA_903896595.1 uncultured Lentisphaerota bacterium | reverse complement strand
GTCCAAGTCAATGCGGGATGTGCTTTTAACAGAACTGACTGGTCTTTTCCTTCATTCTTGGACATTCCTTGTTGGATATTGGATATTCAATTTTCTATTTGTCAATGAATATCCAATAATCAACAAGGAATGTCCAATGTCCAAGTCAATGCAGGAGGTGCTTTTTAACAGAATTGACTGGCCTTTTCCTTCATCATTGGACATTCCTTGTTGGATATTGGATATTCAATTTTCTATTTGTCAATGAATGTCCAATAACCAACAAGGAATGTCCAATGTCCAAGTCAATGCGGGATGTGCTTTTAACAGAACTGACCGGCCTTTTCCTTCATCCTTGGACATTTCTTGTTGGCTATTGGATATTCAATTTTTCGTATCTGTGACGATTCTGTATTTGGGCGGGTGGCCGGCGGTGGTCAGGAGGGCATTGATTTCCTGCTTGAGTTCGATCATGCGCAGCTCGCGGTCCACCGTCACCCGGTTAAAGCGCTCGATTTCATCGTATTTGTGCTTTAAGGTTTCTTCGGCCTGCTGGCGTTCCAGCTCGCCGGCGGCGCGGACGGCGACCAGCTTCAGGCTGGCTTCGGCCAGCGTGCGATTGGCCAGGGGTTGACGGCCGATCACAGCGATCAGGCCGATCGGCTGACCGGTGTGGCTCCACAAGGTGACGCCGACATAGCTCTCCGCCCGCAGTTCCCGCAGCACTTGGTCGCGCGGGAAAAAGTGGCAGACACTGGCGGGGAAGCAGCAGACCGTTTTGCCCACCACGTCGCCGCAGGGTGTGTCTTTCAGGGCATACGTCACATTGTCCTCGAAGCGGCCGTCGCACCACACCGCCACTGTCCGGGCGTTCAGGTCGTCCCCCTCCAGCCGGTCGATGCAGATGAAGTCGGCTTGCAGGATGTTCGCCAGGTAGCGGGCCAGCACGTTAAAGAACGGTTCGGAGCCCGGGCCGCTACTGGTTTGCGCCAGAAACCGCACAATTTCCTCTTCCCGCCGGCGTTCGGTAATGTCCAGATTGACCCCGACATACTGGGTAAGGTTGCCTGCGGCGTCATATTGGGGGGTGGCCAACCCATAAACCCAGGTGACCTTGCCGGTGCGGGTCTGGAAGCGGTATTCCAATTCCCACGGGGCCCGGGTGGCGACGATGTGTGTCCAATGGGCAAAGACCCGTTCCCGGTCATCCGGGTGCAAGGCGGTGGCCCAGCCCGTGCCCAACGCCTCGTCGGCACTCAATCCAGCCATTTCGCACCAGGCGGGGTTGGTGTATTGGCACTGACCATCGGGGTTGGCTAGGTAAATGCCCACCGGCGCGACGGTGGTCAGGGTGCGGAAACGTTGATCGCTCTCCCGCAACGCCTCCACCGCCTGCCGTTGGGCGAGGGCCATGGCCAGGCTTTCGGCCATGCGCTCGAAAGAGGTGATCCGGTCGGGAGTGAAGCGGTTGGTGCGGCGGTCGTTGAATTGCAGCAAGCCGAACACCTCCGGCCCGGCGCGCAGGGGAATCAGCGCCACCGATTCATAGCCCGCGGCGTGGCATTGATTGCGCGTGGGTGTCTGGCGCTCCGCGTCCGTGGTGCCGGCCAGCAGGGCGGTGGTGCTGTTGGACCAAAAGCTGCCGTGGGGGGTGAAGAACGGCTGGGTGGGATCGGTCCGGCCGGCCAATACGTTGCCGCACATGCACTCCAGCACGGGGTGGCCGGTGGCGTCGCGCCGGACCTTGCCGTCCGCGTCACGGGCGCAGAGGTGGGTTTCCTCATGCACAAAGGCGGGCGGAAACCCCCGGGTTTCGTAATAGGGATAGTCGTCTCCGGCCTGCAGGCGGATGCCAACGGCTTCGCACCCTGACCAGCCTTGCAGGGACGCGGTCAGGGCGGCCATGCTGGCCCGGAAGTCGCCCGGCGCACTGACCTGGATAATCAAGCGTGCCGTCAGTTCACGCTCCTCCTCCTGAAAATGGTGTTCGGTGACGTCGCTGAGCACGACGTGCCAGGTGGGGGCGTTGTCGGCGCGGCGTCCCGGCGACGGATCCGGCAGGCTCATGGCGGGCGCGGTGGTGGCCGTCAGGTGAGCCCAAAACGGCGTGCCATCCGGTTTCAGCAGCCGCAGTTCGCAGGTTTGCGGTTTTTTGCCCGCCAGCAGCGCGTTGCGGTGGCGGTAGTATGTGTCTTGGTCTTGCGTGAAAATGAAGCGGGAGAGCGGTTGTTTGACCAGCGCGCTCCGGGTTACGCCCAACAGGTTGGCGGCGGTGAGGTTGGCCTCCAGAATCAACCCTTTTTCACTGAGAGTGCAATAGCCCACCGGCGCCAGGTCGTAAAGATCGAAATAGCGGGCCCGCGTCGCGTTCAGTTCGGCCTGGGCCCGGCGCAGTTCCTCGTTCTGCATTTCCAGCTCGATCTGATGCACCTGCAACTCGTGGAGTGTCCGCCGCGCCTCCTCAGGAGTGAGGGCCGCCGAAGCGTCCGACGCCTGGGTGAGTCGCGACTCCGCCTGCTGCCGCAGCTGATCTTTTTCCGTCATCGGGCTGCCTCCTTTGAGGGTGATGGGGGGGCGGTTGAGGGCGCTGGTGTCGGGGGTTGTGATGGTGGGAGCTATGGGAGTTATGGGAGTTCTGAGAGTTCTGGGAGCTATGGGAGTTATGGGAGTTATGGGAGGGTGGCACAGTTCCCATGGCTCCCAGAACTCCCAGGTCTCCCAGAACTCCCAAAAACTGGCTACTTGCGACCTAATAACCTACAGCCTACAGCCTAATAGCCTAACAGTCTAATAGCCTGAGCTACTTACAAAAACCATGGTTGTCATGAATATCCAATATCGAACAAGGAATGTCCAATGATGAAGGAAAAAGCCATTCAGTTCGGTAAAACACGCTCCCGCGCATTGACTTGGACCTTGGATATTCCTTGTTGATTATTGGACATTCAGTAGAGCTGTCTTGCAAGAACCTCAGCCTCAATTGGTTAATGCTCGGTGGTGCTGGCCCGTTCGGTGGTGGCGATGGCGTAGGTTTGGCCGGTGGTATCGATCAACGCGGTGGAAATCATCGAAACGTCCACGACCCTGCCGGCTTTGGTCAGGCGTTGGGTCAGATACGGCTCCAGGACTTTTGCCTGGCTAAGCTGCTTGACCCGGTCCAACGCTTCCGCCTGCAACGCGACCGGTGTCCGGTCGCGGACGTTCATCGTCAGCGCCTCGGCTTCGCTCCAGCCATACAGTCGCGTCGCGCCTGGGTTCCAGGCCAGGATGCGGCCTTCCAGGTCCTGGACGGTCATGGCATCGTAGGCGTCGCGCACCACGACCGCCAGCCGGAGCAGGTCGTTGGCGTCGCGCAGCGCCATCCGGGCCCGCACCATTTCCGTGATGTCCACAAAGGTGACCACGGCGCCCTCGATGACATTGTCGATGGTGCGGTAGGGCTGGATGCGCAGGGTGTAGCTCTTGCCCTCCGTGGTCCGTACTTCCAGCTCTTTGGAAATCAGGGTGTCCAGCACGGTTTGGGTGTCCGCCACCAGACGATCATAGCCGACCAGGTTGGAGACCAGGTGCCCCACTGGCCGCCCCACGTCACTCGGGATCAGATTGATGATCCGGGTGGTGGCGGGGGTGAACCGCAGGATGCGCAACTGATGATCCACGAAGACGGTGCCGATCTCGGTGCCGGCCAGCAGGTTGTTCATGTCGTTGTTGACCCGCGACAGGTCCGCCACCTTGGTTTGCAATTCGGCGTTGACCGTGGCCAGTTCCTCATTGACCGACTGTAATTCCTCCTTGGAGGTCTCCAGTTCCTCATTGGTGGACTGCAATTCCTCGTTCACCGACTGCATCTCCTCATTGGAGGATTTTAGTTCTTCGTTGGAGGTCTCCAGTTCCTCATTGGCGCTTTGGAGGTAGTCGTCCTTGGCCCGCAGTTCCTGCTTGAGCGCCGCGATGCTCGTCTCGGTGTCCGCTGGCGGCGCACTCGTTCCTGACGCCGGATCATGGTTCGGTGACTCCGCCGCCGGCGCTTCCTCAAGGACCACCAGGTAGAGCGGCGCTTTGGGGGTGGCGGCGGGGCCGGCGGCCACCGGGCGGATGGTCAGGTTGACCGTGGTAAAATGGCCGTTGGTTTTGACGCGCAGGCCGGCGTGGCGAACGGGCTCGTTGATGCCCGTGGCCTGGTGCAGGGCGGTGGCCAGTTCGCGCCGCAAGCCGTCGCGGGCCATCTTCAGGATATTGCTGATCCCGACGTCGCCCGGGGTTGGTTCCAGGTACATCCCGGTGCGTCCATGCAGGTAGAGGATATCGCCCTGACCGGTGACGAGCGCGGCGGCCGGAGCGGCCTGCTGCAAGAGCGCCTGTTCGGTCACTTCGCGCAGGGAGCGTTTTTCGGGAAGGACGCTCCTGCCGGCGGTTCGCGGGAGCGCCGGTTGCAGCGCGGTCAGGGCCGGCAGCAGGTGGCTCAAGGGTGTGCGTGGCGCACCGAGCCCGGTCTCTTTGCGCTGATAGAGCTTCAGCTTGCGGTCGAGCGTGGCAAACAGCTCGCCAAAATCGCCCACGGTCTCGGAGGTGCCCAGGAAGAGCATGCCGCCCGGGTTCAGCGCGTAGTGGAAGAGGGGAATTAGTTTTTTTTGCAATTCCCCGCTCAGATAGATCAGGAGATTGCGGCAACTGATCAGATCCAGCTTGGAGAAGGGCGGATCCCGGATCAGATTCTGCTCGGAAAAGATCAGCAGGTCGCGGATGCCTTTGTGGATCCGATAGGCCGTGCCGCCGGGTTCGACCGTAAAAAAGCGCGCCAGCCGTTTGGGTGACAGGTCGGCGGCGATGCTGGCCGGATAGAGTCCGGCGCGGGCGGTGGCAATGGCTTGGCGGTCAATGTCGGTGGCGAAGAGTTGCACCTGGAAGCGTTGTTGGGTCGTTTCCTGGTATTCGGCGAGCAGGATGGCGATGGAATAGGCCTCCTCCCCGGTGGAACAGGCCGGGACCCAAACGCGGATGACGCTACCTGGGGGTTTGTCGGCAAAGAGGGCGGGAATGGCCTGTTTCTCGAGCGCCAGGAAGGCGTCCGGGTCGCGGAAGAAATGGGTCACCCCGATCAACAGGTCGCGGAATAACGCTTCCGCTTCCGCCGGCGTTTGCTGCATATACTTGACGTACTCCTCCAGCGTTTCGATTTGCTGGATCGCCATGCGCCGCTCAATGCGGCGGTTGATGGTACTCGGCTTGTACTGGGAGAAATCGTGGCCGGTGTGGGTGCGCAGCAGGATGAAGATTTTATTCAGCGTGTTTTCGGTTCGGTGGCTTGGGGGCGCGGCAGGCAAGAGCGGGGGGGCAAACGCATGGGCGGCGTAGGCCATGAGCTGGGCGGCCATTTCGGCCGGCGGCAGTTCGTAGTCCACCAGGCCGGTGGCGAGGGCGCTGCGCGGCATGCCGTCGTACTCGGTGGACTCGGGTTTTTGGGCCATGGCCATGCCGCCCTCGCCTTTGATGGCCCGCACGCCCAGGGTGCCGTCGCTGCCGGTGCCGGAGAGCACGATGCAGATGGCCCGCTCATGCTGGTCCTGGGCCAGGGAGCGAAAGAAGAAGTCAATGGGCAGGCGCTGGCCGCGCGGCGCGGCGGGTTCCAGCAAGTGGAGTTTGCCGTTGAGAAACGCCATGTCGCGGTTGGGCGGGATGATGTAGGCGCAGTTGGGCCGCACCACCATGCCGTCCTCGACCTCGAAGACCTGCATGCGGGTGTAGCGCTGAATGAGTTCGGTCAGGATGCTTTTGTGGTCCGGGGCCAAATGCTGCACCAGGACAAAGGCCATGCCGGGATCGGCCTTGGCGGGCATGCTGGCGAAGAACGCCTCGAACGCCGCCAGTCCGCCGGCGGAGGCGCCAATGCCGACAATCGGGAAGCCGGCCGCGGCGACGGGATCGGCACCTTTCGGCGGCGTGGTCATCTGGGCCGCCGCGGCTTTTGCCGGCGCTGATTTTTTTGCGGTCATGAGGCGAGTTCCCTTTTTATATTCACCGCGAAAGAAAGGCAATTGCGCATTTTTAACATTCTTTGTGGTCCCTTGCGGTGAATAATCGTTCCTCGGTTTTTACGAATTTCTTGATCTCAAACTTATAAGAACCAAAATTGATCAGCAAGCCGTGTTCCACTCCAGTCGCTTTGAGATAATGCAATAATTGAGATTGATGTTCGGTGGTCAACACCCTGCACGCCTTCAATTCGATCAATAAAACCTCATTGACCAACGCGTTTTCATATACCTTCTCGAGATAGCCATTGCCGTGGTAGTCATGGATCGCATAAGCCGTTTCCCGGACCAGATCGCATAAACTCATGATTTCGGTCGTGTCCATGTTTAATTTCTTTCTTTTGTGCTCCTTCGCGTTCTCTCGTGGATAATCTTCTTGGTTTGATTCACCGCGAAAGAGCGCAGAGATCGCGAAAGTAAGGACCATTTAGGCATTTTCTTTTGCGATCTTTCGCGTTCTTTCGTGGTTAATATTCTTTATGAGGGACTAGGTGGCTTCCAGGGTGTTGCGGATTTTGGCGGCCAGGTCGGCGGCTGAAAACGGTTTCTGAATGAAATGGACATTACCGTCCAGAATGCCTTGGCGGGCAATGACGTCGGCGGTGAAGCCGGACATGAACAGGCATTTGAGTTGCGGCAGGCGCGCCGTCAGTTGTTCGGCCAGTTGGCGGCCGTTCATGCCGGGCATGATGATGTCGGTGAGCAGCAGGTGAATCTCGCCGGGATACTCATCCGCCAGGTGCAGGGCGCCCGCCGGTACATTGGCCTCCAGCACAGTATAGCCCAAGCCCCGCAACATGCGGCCGCTCAGGTTCAGCAGGGGGAGGTCGTCCTCGACCAGCAACACGGTTTCGTCGCCCCGGGGAGACGTGTTGGCCGGCGCGGCCGTCCGCGGCGTTGTTTGGGCGTCCGTGTGCCGGGGCAGATGGATGCGGAAGGTCGTGCCCTGGCCGGGCTCGCTGTAAACGCTGATATGCCCCCGGTTCTGCCGGACGATGCCGTACACGGTGGCCAGCCCCAGGCCGATGCCCTGGCCGGTGGCCTTGGTGGTGAAGAACGGCTCGAAGATCCGTTTCCGCGTTTCCGCGTCCATGCCGCCGCCGGTGTCGCTAACCGTCAGCAAGACGTAGTCACCAGGCGGAAACTCGTCATGCCGCGCCGCATTGAGTTCATCGACTTGGGTGTTTTGGGTGGCGATCTGCACGGCGCCAACGCCGTTAATGGCATCGCGCGCATTGACGCACAAGTTGGCCAAAATCTGGTCGATCTGGCCGGGATCCATTTTGACCGGCCACAACCCCGTCCCCGGCGCCCAGTTCAGTTCAATGTTCTCGCCGATCAGCCGGCGCAACATTTTGAGGACGCCTTCCATGGCGGCATTCAAGTCCAAAACCTGGGGCGTGACCACCTGCTTGCGGGCGAAGGCGAGCAATTGGCGGGTGAGGGCGGCGGCGCGATGGGCCGCCCCTTGAATATCCTCCAGATCGCGGCGGATGGGATCGGTCGGGACCGTCAGTTCGACGGCCAGCTCCGCGCCGCCCAGGATGGTTTGCAGGATATTGTTGAAATCGTGGGCCACGCCGCCGGCCAGCCGGCCCACGGCTTCCATCTTCTGGGCCTGGACCAACTGCGCATGCAGATTTAAATGCTCGGTGATGTCGCGTTTGACGGCGACATAGTTGATCACGTCGCCGGCGGCGCCATACACCGGCGAGAGGGTCGCCTCTTCCGTGTAAAGCGTGCCGTTCTTCTTGCGATTGACGAAACGGCCCTGCCAGATCTGTCCGCGCGACAAGGTGTCCCACAGGTCGTGGTAGAACGCCGCATCCTGCTGGCCGCTCTTAAGCAGGCACATGTTGTGGCCGACGGCCTCCGCGCGGGTGTAGCCGGTGACGGTCGTGAAGGTGGGATTGACATACTGAATCGTCCCCTGCCGGTCCGTGACGGCAATGATTTCCGCCGCTTGTTCAATCGCCACGGTGAGCCGTTCGCGTTCCGCCTCCGCCTGTTTGCGCGCGGTGATGTCGTCCAGCAGCGTCAAAACATGAGTTACCCGGCCATTGGCTTCCCGCACACACCCCACGGCCAGGCTGGTCCAAATCACGGTGCCATCCTTGCGGATAAACCGTTTTTCGCTCTGATATTGCCCAAGGTGACCGGCGAGCAGATGGGCGAAGGGTTCCGTATCCGCGGCCAAGTCGTCCGGGTGGATGAGCTCGGACCACGGCAGGCGGAGGAGTTCCGCCCGGGTGTAGCCCAGCATGGAACACATCCGGTCATTGACTTCAAGGCATTCCTGCTCGGGAGAGGTAATGGCAATGCCGTGCAGAGGCAGCTCAAAGTAGCTGCGGAAACGGGCCTCGCTCTCCCGCACCCGCCGTTCTTGCTGTTGTTGTTGTTTGAGCAGGTCGAGTTTAACCAACGCCAGGGTGATTTGCTTGGCGGCCGATTCAAGAAACGCCAATTCTTCCGCGGTCCATTGCCGCGGCGCCAGAATTTGATTCAACGTAAAGAGATGGTAGCCATGTTCATTAAAGGCAAACGGGTACCAGAGCAGGCTTTTTATCTTCAATTGCCCGTGCAAGATTTTTCCTGAGCCGTCCGGGATAAAATGGGGATTGACGTTGGCGGCCTGACTTTCAAGATAGGCGCCGCTGTTTCTGATGGCGGTCAAGGGGCTGGAAAACAGGGTCAGATCATAGCGGCCCTTGGTGGGGGCGGCATCTGGATGTGGCGTTCGTAACCATTCACACAAACCGGTCAGACAATGATGATCAAAGTCGACCGCGTAAATTAACGTCCGGTCCAGTTGCAGGGTTTCCCCGATCATGCGGTTGGCGCTTTCCAAGATGACCCCGGCCTGATCGTGATTAATGATCACCTCCGCGATGGCGTTCAAGGCGCGCGAAAACTGTAATTGCCGGTCGCGATACGCGGCCGCGTGCTGGCGTGCGGTGACGTCGGTGTCGCTGCCGCGGTAGCCTCGCAACCCGCCATCGGCATTCAAGACGGCCAATGCGTTGGTGGAGACCCAGATCTGGCGGCCGTCCTTGGTTTGCACGTCGTTGACCAAGTCCCGAAACGGTTTCTGCCGCGCGAAGGCCGCGAAGGCGGCGGTTTTGAACGCCTCACGGCCGGTTTCGGGATGCAGGTCATAGAAGTGCAGGCGCCCCATCAGTTCGTCCGGGCGGTACCCAAACACGGTCTCCGCGGCGTGATTGACATAGGTGTAGAGGCCCTGCGTGTTGACTTCCCAGATCACCGTGCCGCTCTGCGCGGCCAGTTGGTCGAACCGGGTCACGGCGTCCCGCAGCGTTATCTGCTGGGCCAGGATGCCCGCGTCGGTGCGGTAAAGCAGGGTATAGATAAAACTTAACAGCAGGGCCACCAGCACGGCGCTGGTGACGCCGCCCAGGGTCAAGAATTGGGAGAAGGCGTCATTTTGTGATGAGACGTCGCGCAGGACCAGCAGATCCCCGATCGTTTGGCCAGACGCATCTTTCAGGGGGGTGAGGCCCCCCCGCCAGGCTTTCCCGCCAAAGCTGATCTCGTTCGGAACCCGTTTGCCGGTCACCGGTTCGGCCCAGGCCGTGAAGGCGTCGGGCAGGCGGCCTTGGGAGGCGTAGATGACGACGCCATGGCGCAGGCGGTCCCAGTCGGCCGCCTGGCCGGGTTGGCGCACGTTATCTTCCCACGCCTGCCGGTTGAGGCGTTCTTTGCGCAGGATAATGGCCAGTTCCAGGTCGCTACGTTCGCGCAAGGTCTGCAAAACCTCGTCGATTTCTTTGCCCAGTTCCACATAGCCGACGCAGTGGCCGCCGCTGACGACCGGTTGCACCACCCGCAAGGTAAAAACGCCGATTCGTCCCGGTTCGAGACCGGAGGCGGTTTGGCCAGTCTGTTTGGCCTTGATGAGCGTGAAACGCGCGATGCGATCTCCGCGCAATTCCGGCTGATGCACACGTAGCAGGACCACGCGGTCGGTGGTGATGAAGCTAAGGTGGGTGAAGTGGTTTTTCTGGCGCAGGGTCTCGAACACCGGCCGCCGGGCGGCCAACAGACTGGCGGCATCGCCCGTGCGTAGCGCCTGTTTCACTTTCGCATCGGCGGCGATGGGCTGCGCGGTGGCGATCAGGCTCTCGGCCTGCTGATCCAGAACCACGCGCAAATCGCCGGCCGCATCGGCGACCTGATCAGCGATCTCCGCCGCCAACCACTGCTGGTGCTGCCGGAACAGCAGCAGGCCCGCGCCGCCCAGCAGCAGGAACACCATGACGGCCAGGGGCGGCAAGAGACGTCGCATGACCGGCTTGGGCGTGGCGTTGGTGCGGCGGGTGGCGGCGAAGAGGGTTGCCGCGCCGATGAGCAGCACCAACATCAGTCCCACGGGCAGGGCCGCACGGCTGGCGACCTCCCATTTCCACGTACTGGCGTTAACGTCCATGCCCAAGATCGCGACCACCGTGCCGGTCTGCGGGTCGACCAAGGGGACCAGGGCTGAAACCCAGGTCCCCCACCGGTCGCGACTGGGGCCGCGGACGATCGCGGTCTTGGAGTCGAACACGCGGCGATTCTCGGTTGGAATCTCATCATAGACCTGTCCGGGCGGCGAGTAATCCTGCGATTCGGCGGGTTCGCTGTCCACCAGGACAAACACCGCGCCATCGGGTCGGCGGCCCAGCAGATAGACAAACCGGCAGTGCGGGTTGGCCGCGCGCGTGGCGGTCAGCAGCATTTTAAGTTGTTGGTAACTGGATAGCGCCAGATCCGCCGCCGTACCCGAAAACGCTTGGACTGGCTTGATCTTGATCTGAATCGGTTGCGCCACCAATTTCGCCTGCTGAAGCAGTTCGGCGCGCAGCTCGCGGTCGGCGCGCGCCACGGCCCAACCGGCCAACAGGGTCACGGCGGCGAGAACGGCCAGGAGCAAGGCCGCCGCCGTCCAGCGCGAGTGGCGCCACGAAAAACGCGTGGGTGGGGGAGTCAAGGAAAACCGTTGAGGGGTTGAGGGGTTGAG
>CAITYL010000338.1 GCA_903896595.1 uncultured Lentisphaerota bacterium | reverse complement strand
TCGCGGTCAGAGTGGCCGTACGGTTCGCGGCGTACCTACGGCACGCCTTTTTTGATTTACTGGAACAGGGGCTGAAGCCCCTGCCTATTGTCGTTCAGTCCCTACGGGACGAAAGCCGCCAACAGACTCACCGTTCCGCCAGCGGCCATTTTTGCCGAGTCGCACGCACTTCGGAGGATTGGCGTGCCCGGTTCACAGCGGCGTCGGCGTTTTGCCTTCTTCCAGGGCGCCGTCGGTGACATAAATGGGGTAGATGCTCAGCGGCAGGGGGCCGTCGGCCGGCAGCGCCAGTTTCCGTCCCAGCAGGTCATAAACCTTCCAGGAACGGCTCACGCCGGGAAGGGTGACCGGACGATTCTGTTCGTCCCACAGCACCAGAACGGTCTTGCCGGACGGCCGGGTGAAGCGGTAGGCGCCGACGCCGGCCGCCACCCCCGTCACCCCGCCCTGGTGGCGGGCGCCTTCCAGAAAGTCGGCGGCGGTGCGATAGGCCAGATAGGACGGCGCCAGGCCGTCCTCCTCCAGCAGCGTCCAGTCCAGCGGCGTGAAGGTGTGCGGCGCGATCCATTGCAGCGAGTCGTAGGTGTGGGCAACGGTGATCGCCCGGACATCCATGGCCGCCTCGACCCGCGCCCCGTCCGGGAAGATCGAGCGGTAGCAGCCAATCTCGCCGTTGGCGATCGGCAGCCTCGCGTTGTAATCCTTGAACAGCTTGTCCAGGGCGTTGAAACCGCCCAGGTCCTGATACGTCTGGTCGGCCTGCGGCCAGATGTAGTGATGATAATCGTGGACATCCACCACCTGGTCGTACCCCAGCTTCAACATCGCCTCCACATAGGGCAGATCAAAGCCGGAAATGGAGCCGCTCCACAGCTTGGAATTGGGGTCCGCCCGCTTCATCGCCTTGGACGTCACCGCCTGCACGTGCAGCAGTTCCGCCGGGGTGAAGCCGCGCAGGTTCATTTCGTTGCCGATCCGCCAGTAACGGAACAGGCTCTTGTACTTTTTCACGGTCTCATACACATAGGTGTCAATGATCCGTTCCGCCTCGGGACCGTCGATCGGACCGCAGTCCATCCACTCATTGATGATCAGATGGTCGGCCTTGGCCGGGTCGTTGGCAAACAGCCGGCACTTCGAGCCGCGGTAATAGCCGCCGACCTGGCCGACCAGTTCGATCCCCAGTTGCCGGGCCCGCTGGACGCTCGCCGCCTGCGGCGCCCGCGGCCAGCTCCGCTTTTCCGGCGGCAACGCCACCCACTCCGCCGCGGCCTGGGTGAGCCACCAGTCGTGGACACTGCCGATCTGCAGGCGGATCTTGGCCAGCGCCAGTAGCCGCAGCCAGCGTTCATGCGCGCGCGGATCGTCGCTATTTAGGATGTAATAGGCACTGTGGGCGAACTTGGAATGGACCCCGGGCAACGGCAGGGTCGGCGGATCCACCACGGTGATCATCTTGGGCCGGGGCTGGCAGACCCGCTTGGCCCCCTGCCACACCTCGGTGAACAGCGTGTAGTGGCCGCGACCCAATTTGTTCAGATCCAGGTCGAACGAGCCGCCCTTACCAAGGGCCAGCGCCACCCTGACGACCCGGCGCGCCACCAGTTTTTCATTGAAATCATACAACTGCCAGCTAACGGTCACCGCCGGCGGCGCCTGGTCATAGGCGGTCTGATTGACGCCGTAGCGTTTTTGGCGTTCGGCGGGATTGAGCAGTTTCAACGTCCCTTGCAGCCGGACCGGCTCCCCGCTCACAAACAGATTCATGTCCCGGTTGCTGGCCAGCGTGAAGTCGAGCAGTTCGCCCAGCCGCATGCCGCGGCGGTTGGCCGCCGGGCCGCCGGGCGGCAACAGCCAGTCCGGCGGGGCGGTCTGATAACGGACCACGCCCGGCAGGTTGGCCTGGGCATAGCTGGCCCCGATCACGACCCCCTCGACAGGACTGCCGTCCAGGTTCAGAAAGCGGCACTTGAACCAGGTGGCGTTCCCGCTGCCGGCCCGGTACTGGGATTGGGGGAAGAACAGCTTGGCCAGCAGCAGGTTGGTGCCGGTCGGCATGGTCACGGCGGTGCGCAGCGGCGGATCGCCCGCGCGCCGCGCAAAGCCGCCGTGGCCGTCGCCGCCGACCATGGCCTGGTCCGGCCGCACCGGCTTGCCGTTCAGCAACAGTTCCGCGTTGCCCGACGCCTCGAAGTCGAGCAGCACGTCCATCTGCCCCGGAAACGTCACGTAAAGCGCGGCGTAGGCGCACCCCGGATTGCCTACCGGCCATTCAAAGGCCGGCCGCCCCCCGAAGGTGCCGGGAAGGTCCAGGTTGATCCGGTCGGTCGGGCTGGCGTATTCCTTCCAGGTCACGTGCAGGATCGTGTCCAGCCAGTACTGGTTCCATTCCGGGCCCGGCACGGGAATGAAGTGCCGCTCATAATGGGGGGCAATGCTGGAAAGCCCCGCCATGCCGAACGGCCCGCCCACCAGCCAGCTGCGCAGCCAACCGCCCTTGTCCGCCGCCGCCGTCTCACCAGCCGGGGCCGGGGAACTCCCGGCCAGCGCAACGGCCAAAACCAACAGCGGCAACCAGCCACGACAGAACAAAGTACGGCTCAAAGACATGATGATTCTCCAGTGCATAAAAAGGACGTTTTAAGTTCGTTGTCCCGGCTTCAGCCGGCAAAACAGCCACGGGGAGAAACAGCCCCGGCAGCCTGAATGATTCATGAATTTGAACAGGAGAAGTCTGGAGAAAACGGAGAAAAACTTCTCCGTGGCCTCTGCGGCCTCCTGTTCAAAATCAAGAACAATTGCGATGATGAAATTTAATTACGGCTCAATCTCCGCCTCGGGGATTTCCAAGTTATTGCGCCACAATTGGACATGTCCGTCCAAATAGAGGGTGTTGACGGTAAGCGGGTTGGCATGGTTTGAAGACAGCTGCGTCCGATTGACAAACAAATAGCCCTGCCCCGCTTCGGCCAATAAAATGGCATTTTTCTTGGCGGTGGACAGGCGGCCGCGGAACAGATATTGGGCGGGAAAGGCGCCGGCGGTAAAATCCGTTCCGGAAACGCCGATATTGATCCCGTACGACGAATAGCAATAGGGATACACCGTAGTTCGCTTGTCGCTCGGACAATAGATGATGCGATCGTTCCCGGAAAGCCAGTGATTGTTGGGGGTCAGACTGAACACGGGATCGGCCCAGGCCAGATCAAGCGACTGGCCGATCCAGCCGCCGCTTTTGCCCAGGAGGAACGACCATAAAAAGCCATCCGCCTGCTGCTCCGCGACAATGAAATCATCATAGTCCCCCGCGTAGAAATAGACGACCAGCCCCAACTGCTTTAAGTTGTTGGCGCATGAGATGGTCTTGGCCTTCTCCCGCGCCGAGTTCAGCGACGGCAGCAGCATGGCCGCGAGGATCGCGATGATCGCGATCACCACCAGCAATTCAATGAGGGTAAAGCGTTTCATGGGAGAGTGCATCATGTAGCCGGGTTACCGGGGGGCGTTTTATGTCAGACATATCCGACACGTCCGACGGGTCGGACCTGTCGGACCGCCCCCCCCTAATCTACCCCTTGTTGGTCAGCGCAACCATTTACCGCCGCCGGCGCAGCAGTGCCAGCCCGCCCAGCGCCAGCAGGCACAGGGAGGCCGGTTCGGGCACCGCGAACACCAGTTCGTCCACGCCCTGAACATAAAACAGATAATCCGTGGGAGTGGTCAAGGTCAGGCGCACCACCGTGTCCGTGGTATTGAAGTTCCAGTTGCTGCCGATCTTGGTCCAATACATGCCGGTGTTATAGCTGGCGGTCGTCAGGTTGTAGGTGCCGCGCGTGGTCAGGCTGGCGGCGTTCGGCCCGGCGCTGAGCGTGTAGGTGACGGTCTGATTTGCTTTGTCCGCAAAGAAGATCCAGGACATCCACACCTCCTGCGTGCCGGTCGAGGTGAAGTTCACATTGCTCCATTGTATGGCGGAGCCATTTACCCAGGTTCGCGTGCTCTTCCAGCCCGGATTCATGTTGATGTTCTGAACGGTATGGCCGTACGCATTGGTGTTGGCGGCCCAGGCAATCGCGCCGGTCGATCCTGAGACCGCCGTCGCCACATACCCGTCCAAAAACGTGCGGTACGGCATCATGCCGGCGGGCAGCGGTTCGTTGTACTGGGTCACGGCGCCCCAGCCGGTGGCGGCGGTCAGGGTTAAAGCGGCCACGGACATCATCTTGGTCAGCGTGTTCATTGGCTTTCTCCTTGGGTTTCTTGTCGCTTGCGGGGGGCGTGTGGTTATTCTGATCCGGCATGGGCCACCGGTGGCCAGGAATTTCATGGGGCGGCGTCAGCCGCCGGGCTGGCCGTCATTCCGTCATTCCGTCATTCCGTTGTTCCGTTGTTGCGTTGGGAGCCACAGGTGTCGCCGATCACCAGCACCGGATCCACCAGGCAATGTCGCTGGACGCGTTCGGCCGCGCCCTCGTCCGGGAACAGCAGCCCCACCGCGCGCCGGCCAACCTCCTCATACGGCTGATCCGTGTGCGTGATGTGCGCCAGTTCCTGGTTGTAGCCCATGTTGTTGCCCACCAGGGCGATCTCCTCGCCAATCTTCACGCCGAATTTCACCAGCGCCTTGTAAATGCCGTAGCCCATGGAAAATTGCGGAGTGGCAATGGCCGTGCAGAGGTCGGGATGCTCGCGGAGGAACTGGCAGACCCGGTCGCCGGCCGGCTGGGCTGAAAATTCCACCGGCAGATTGACTTCCAGCTCCGGATGGAAGGTCACCCGGTAATCCGCCAGCGCCTGGCGGTAGCCGCGGTAGGACTCGTCGCCCGAGGTGTCGTAGGTGTGGGTGGAGGCGTAGCAGATGCGCCGGTGCCCGAGCATGATCAGATGCTCCGCGGCGATGTAGCCGACCTTGAACTTGTCCACCATCGCCACCGCCGCCGCCGTGCCCGGCACGTACTGGTCCACCAGCACCACCTTCTTGCCGGCCGCCGCCAACTGGTTGATCCGTTCCACGTACGGCTTGGCAAACACATTGCCGGACAGCGGGGCGGTAATGATGCCCGCCAGATTTTCCCGGCCCAGACTTTCCAGCAACTCATATTCCCGGTTGGGATCCAACAGCGCGTTGCGGACCCAGACCTTCACTCCCTGGCGGGCCGCCGCCTCCTCAACGCCTTTTAACAACTGAGCGTGCATCGGCAGTTCCAAGTCCGGCACCACCAAGCCGATCACGTTCGCACCGGTCGCCTTCACCCCCGTCACCTGGCGCCGGTCCTGGGCCGCCAGTTGGCGAATGAAGGTGCCCCGGCCCTGATGGCGGACGACATAGCCCTCGTTCTCCAGGTCCATCATGGCCCGGCGAATGGTGATCCGGTCGACCTTGAAATATTCAGACAACTGCCGTTCCGAGGAGAGCCGGTCGCCCGTCTTCATCCGGGCGATATGCCCGCGGAGCTTTTCCTGGACCTGGGCATACAACGGCAGGTCCGCCTTGACCGTCACCCGTTTTTTATCGCCGTTCTTGCGCATCGCCTGCCCACCCTGGCCGTTTCCGGCCGCCGCCACCCCTTCATCCACCACACACAGCCCACTACACAACCACTTTAGCCCTTTGCAAGCCGCCGTCACCCAAAACCGGCGGCGCATGAGGTTGGCCCAAGACCGGAAGCCGCCCGGCCACGGGCGGACGAACCCGTCATCTGGAACCGGATTGCAGATGGGGGCATGGCATGGCACATTTTCATCCTTTCATCCTTTCATCCTTCCATCCTTCCATCCTTCCATCCTTCCGTCCTTCCGTTATTCCGTTATTCCGTTATTTTCATCCCACCCACGGGAGCATGCCATGGCGCTGATCGACTGCAAGTTCTTTTCCGAAACCCTGGGGCTGAGTTGCTCCATGACCGTCATCCTGCCGCAACCGACGACCGCGCAGATCGGCATGAACGGGCGGACGGGCGCCGGCCGGCACCCCGTGCTGTTCCTGCTCCACGGCCTCTCCGACGACCACAGCATCTGGCTGCGCCGCACCTCCATCGAACGCTACGCGGCCCCCCTCGGCCTGGCCGTGGTGATGCCGGCCGTGGACCGCAGCTACTACACCGACCTGGCCTGCGGCGGCCGCCCGTACTGGACCTTTCTCAGCCAGGAACTGCCGGCCCTCTGCCGCAGCTTCTTCCCCGTTTCCGACCGCCGCGAAGACACCTTTGCCGCCGGCCTGTCCATGGGCGGTTACGGCGCCTTCAAGCTCGCCCTGCGCTGTCCGGAACAGTTTGCCGCGGCGGGCAGTTTTTCCGGCGCCCTGGATGTCGCCCGCTGGTGGCCCGCGGCGGACCCGGCCCACAACCTGGATTTCCACAACATTTTCGGCAGCCCTGAACGCTTCGCCGGTTCCGACAACGACCTGTTTGCCCTCGCCACCCGCCTGGCGGCCTCGCCCGCCCCCCAACCGCGACTCTATCAGTGCTGCGGCACGGAAGATTTTCTGTATGACGGCAACCAGCACTTCCGCAACCATGTCACCCAACTCGGCCTGCCCCTGACCTATGAAGAGGGCCCGGGCACCCACGAATGGGGGTACTGGGACCGCCAAGTCCAGCGCTTCCTCGCCTGGCTGCCTCTGCGCACCGGAAAGACATGACGGCTTTGGCGGACTGATGTTGGGAACCCCCTTTTGAGCAAAGGCGGTTCCCAAACCCTCCGTCAAACCTGTTTGTGCCTTTTGCGGATTTCGCAGGCCACCCCAGTTATCCCCGGTGTGGGGTGTTGCACTAAAGCGGTCTGCAAAATCCGCAAAAACGTACAACACCGGCAGTTCGCGCTCAGAGTAGCGGCGCTCGCGTTCGCCTCCGCATCTCCAACGGATGCCGCCGCGTGGTGGCGTGGCTGGTGAACGACGGCCACCTGATCAAACAACCCCAGCGCGGAGTGGTGGTGCCGGACACCCGCAACGGCGATACCCGGAACCAGGTGGCCTGGATCACCACCGGCCTGTCGGAGAATGTGGTGGAATATGGGCGGGGCCTGCAGAACGCCCTGGATCCGGACCACTACATGCTGGGCGCCTATTGCAGCCATGCCGATTTTGACCTGTACCACAAGTTGATCGACCAGGCGGTGGCCATGCGCCCCGCCGGCATTGTCCTGCAGGGTGCCGGCCTGCACCACAGCCACCGGCCGCCGCGTGCCGGAGGACGTCCAGGTCGTCTCCATGCTCAAATGCCAGGTGGAGGGCGTATCGCCATTGCGCCTGACCACCATCGACCACCAGCATTACGATGTCGGTTATTGCGCCGGCGAACTGCTGCGGCGCCGCCTGGCCGGGTACGCCGGCGCCCCCGAAATCCACCACGCCAACACCAGCGAGATGATTGCCGGTGAAACCGGCTAATTCCAACCCCTGATCCCCGTTCATGCCCTGGCGGATGGTCCGTCAGGTGTGGAGATAAAAACCCAAGGAGAATCGACCATGCAACGCACAGCACAACTCAACGGGCTCGGCAAGCTGGCGGCATTGGCCGTCCTGACCACCGGCCTCGCCCAAGCCGCCACCGTCACCATCAACTCCGGCGATGTCCAGTGGAACCAAGATGCCAACGGCACGGACGTCCGCATCCGTTACGAGAGGGCTGCCGACGCTTATTATCTCAACACCAACACGACAACCGCCTGGAAATCAACCATTGAGGCGGGCTTGTCGCCGACTTCCGCTAATTGGCTGAAGATAAACGAAGGCAACGGAACGCTCTATATCAGTCGGGCCGCAGGGACTCGCGCAACATTGGTTTGGGAGTTTGACTTCAACACCGCGCCGATCGCGACGGCGACGGTCGTCAACGCGTCACTAGCGGCGGCGGCGGGCGGCGTAGGGACCGTCGCGTGGTCCGTCTCCACCAACAATGGCAGTTCAGGGACGCAATACGACTTGATCCAAACCACACCGAGCGGCCCAAGTGTAACCGATGGTGGTACGATCAACAACCTGACCACGTACGTCGCCGGCACGAACAGCTTTATGCTGATGGCGGAACTGTACAACTCGAATCTGAACTCCTGGTTTCTGGACCAGCAGATTTTCCGGACCAACGCTGGCGCAGCCTGGGGCTTGGACATGAACATCTCACTGGTCCCCGAGCCGGCCAGCCTCGCCCTGCTGGCCCTCGGCGGCCTGTGCGTCCTGCGCCGCCGGCGGAGCTGACTGCAACAAGGGACCAAAACGACCTAAGGGACCTAAAGGACCTATGGGGACTTAACAGTCTCCCCTTAGGTCTCTTAGGTCCTTTTGGTCCTTTCCCCCCACGTCCTTCCCAATGGCATCAGCCCCAAGCTTGCCGCCAAACCCTGTTGCTGGACAATCCCGGCGCCGTCGTTACATTGCCTGAAACACGCGAATGAGTTTTAGGCATCCTGGCCGCCGGAACGCGGTGGCCACGTTTTCATGACCACACACACACCCGATGCGGCCGACCAACCCGATGCGTTGCCGGACTTTTCCAGCCTCGACCCCCGGCGGGTCATCGCCCTGGTGGAAGACACTCTGGACCGGCCGGCCACCAGCATGTGCCGCTCCCTGACCAGTTATATCAACCGCGTCTATGAAGTGCGGATGGCCGACGACAGCTGGGTGATCGCCAAGTTCTACCGGCCCCACCGCTGGAGCCTGGACGCCCTGCAGGACGAGCACGATTTTCTCTGCGAACTCCGCGACGCCGAGGTGCCGGTCATCGCCCCCCTGCCCGCCGCCGACGGCCCGGACGACGCCACACTCCATCTCCACGACGGGCTGGCCTATGCCCTCTTTCCCAAGCGTGGCGGCCGGCCGTTGGAGGAACCCCTCGCCGACCAGTGGGCGGAACTGGGCCGGCTCCTCGCCCGCGTCCACAGCGTCGGCGCCCAGCACCCGCCCAACGACCGCATCACCATCGGCCCGCGGGACTCCGCCGCCGACCACCTCGAGTACATCCTCCGCAGCAACGTGCTGCCCAGCGAGTGGCGACGCCCGTACGAGACCGCAGCCCGCAATGTGCTCGAACTGATCGAACCGCTCTTTGACGACCGCGAACAACTGCGCATTCACGGCGACCTGCACGGCGCCAACCTGCTCAGCCGTCCCGGCGAGCCGCTGTTTTTGATCGACTTCGACGACATGGCGGTCGGCCCGCCCGTCCAAGACTTGTGGATGCTGCTGCCCGGCTACTCCCGCGCCTGCCGCCGGGAGATCGACCTGCTGCTTGACGGCTATTGCCAGATGCGCGACTTCGATTTCCCGTCCCTGCGCCTCATCGAACCGTTGCGCGCCCTGCGCTTCCTGCATTTCACCGCCTGGTGCGCCCGGCAAAAGGCCGACGGCGGCTTCACCCGCCTCGCCCCCGACTGGGGCAGCGGCGCCTGGTGGCGGCAGGAAATTGAAGACCTGCAAAACCAAGGCGGCGAGATCGAGAGCGCGCTGGAAAACCCATAGAGGGCGGGGGTCCCCCCATGAGCGCTAACGGGGAGCTGGTTTTTGACTGATTTCGGCTGCGGCCGAAATCTCTAGAGTGGCGGTGGCTCGACACCGCTTTGATACTGTATTTTTCATGTAACATGTTTAAATACAGCATGAAAGCGCCGTCAAGCCGGCGACACTCTAAAGTGCCAGCCCAGTTTCTGGCTGGCGCGGTTGATGTTTAAGTTAGCGCTTATGGGGGTTTCCCCCCCGCCCCGAAAGCGCCCGGGGCTCGCTGCCGGACCGGCCTCCCCGTTCTTCGACTGCAACCGACTGCAATCGGCAACGGTCGATTGCGGCCGATGCCTGCCGGATTAAACGCCCTACGGCGCCAGCAGCAGGCCGGAGAACAGCCCCATCAGGGGGTGAAGTATCCGGTCGAAAACGCCCAACCACAGCAGTCCGAAGACGATCAGGAAACCGAACGGCTCCAACCGAAGGTAAGACCGCGCCAATGCCGGCGGCAACAGCCCCAAAACCACCCGCGATCCGTCCAGCGGCGGAATCGGAATGAGATTGAACAGTCCCAACATGAGGTTGGTGAGGCACAACAGCACCGGCAGCGCCACCAACGGTTCCGGAAGCGCCGCCGCCCCCGGCAACAACATCATGAGGCGCGCCACCGCCGCCGCCAGCAGGGCCAGTGCGAAATTGGCCAGCGGCCCCGCGGCTCCGACCAGCATCACGCCCTTGCGCACGTTGCGGAAATTCATCGGATTGAACGGCACCGGCTTGGCCCAGCCAAACAGCACCGGGCTGTTCGCCACCACCAGCAGTACCGGCAGGATGATGCTGCCGACCAGGTCCACATGCGCCAACGGGTTGAGGGTGATCCGGCCCGCCCGCTCGGCGGTCGGATCGCCGCAGCGGCGCGCCATCCAGCCATGGGCCGCCTCATGACAGACAATGGCGAACGCCAGACTGCCGAACTGCAAGACAATGAAGGTCAAACGATCCATGGGACTCTTTCCTAAAAAAGCGTGCGGAAGGCCGCCCGAAGAATAGCCGCGCAATGCCCGCCGTCAACCAGAGGGGCTAACCTCAGGATTTTCGGTTTTCCGGTTTTCCCACGCCTGGGAGCCGCCCGTCCTCGGGCGGACGAACCCGTCATCGTCGGAGACGTGCATCATTGGCTTGATGGACGATGGCCCAATAAAAGGGCGGAACTAGTGTGACGCCATCGAGTTCCGCCCGAGGACGGGCGGCTCCCGGTCATGAAATAACGCCGATATTAAAAAACGGCAAAGGAATTGCCGCACTCCAAAAACGGTGCCACCTTGATGGGGACTTTTGACGATAGGCGCGTGGTTACATCACGCTTAGCGGGCTTACTTGGAAGCCGCGGCCTCGGCGGCCAGGCCGGTGCGCAGGCCGGCGCAAAGGTCGCCGAGCACGCCGGTCAGGGCGGTGTCGAGCCCCTGGGCCACTTGGGCCGGGCCGGTCCCGGCCAGCGGGACACGGCGGCTGTACGCCTGATGCCAGACCAGGCGGGCCGGCGAGACCGAGACCTCGGACAGGACAAACTCGGCGGCGACCACGGCTTCCGGGGCGCGGCCCGGCCGCAGGTCGCCATAAAACTCCGACACGAACCCGTTGAGTTCGTAAGTCGCCGACAACGGGCTTCCTCCGGGCGCCACGCCGCGAAACACGCCGGACGCCCCGACCCACGCCCGGACGCGCTCCGTCAGCATGTCGCGCGGGGCGACAAAATATTCGTTATAAAAATCGGTGTCATACCGGAGGTCATCCCGCCGGTAAACCAGATTGGTGGAGGAAAACGGCACCGCCACGCCAATCAGATTCACCCGCACCAACGCGGGTACCACCGGGGCCGCGGCATCCGCCGCGCCCGCGGCGGGCGGCACCGCCGGCAGCAGAAACTTCTGTTTGACCACCGCCGGTTGCATCAGCGAACAGCCCGCCGTGACCGCCACCAGAATTCCGGTTCCGCACAACACCCGGAACGACATCAGGATAAACTTCATGGCACACCTCTCTCGTTAGGCTGTAGACTGTAGGCTATTAGGCTGTAGGTCAAAGACACATCACGCGTCACGTTTCACGTATCACGCATCATTTTGACGGCAACTGGGAGGGCGCCGGCGGTTCGCTGAGCAGGACACCGGTGGGATACTGCTTGAGATGTTCGCTGAAGGCGCGCAGGTTTTCGGAAACTTGGCGCAGATTGTCTAGGGACACCGCCAGATCGTTGTCGCGTTTGTTCAACATCTGGTCGAGCTTGGTCAGGTTGGCGCAGAACAGGTCGATGCTTTGCGGGATCTTGGGATTATCCACGATCTTGCGCACCCCGGCCAGGGAGGCGGCGGCATCCTTCTGAATGTTCTGATTATTGGGGTTGCGCAGGACATCCAACAAGGCTTGGTTGGTGTGCCGCAGGTCGCCCAGCAGCTTGGTGGCCTCGTTGTTCAACTGTTCCGTCTGCATCGCCGCCAGCTTGTTGTTCATGGTGGTCAGGACGGTGTTGAGGTTTTGAATGGTTTCCTCGATCTTGAGGTGGTCCAGCCGCCGGAGCAGCCGGTCGGCACTGTCCAAAAACTTGGTGGCGGTGCTGGGGGCGGAAGGCACATAAAGATCCTCCGGCTTCCAATCGATCGGCAGCGGCGGGTTGGTGGCGGGATCCATCATGTCGAAATCCAAGTACATCAGGCCGGTGATGCCTTCACTCTTGAGCCGGCACCGCAATCCCTGGGCAATGACGTCGTCCAATTTTTGTTGGCTGAGATCCCCGTTCGGCGCCATTCCCTTCAGCTTTACCGGGTTCAGTTCCATGAGAATGTAGATATACCCTCTGCGATCCACGGGTTCTTTATGACTTTCATAGATCCAGGACGTAAACGCGACCTCCTTGACCTGGCCCAGGCGCACCCCGCGGTACTTGACCTTGGACCCGATGTCCAACCCCTGCACCGACTCGTTAGCATACGTTTCCACAAGAATTTTCGGTTCGAAGGACTTGAACACCCCCAGCATCATGATGATCATGACGCCGAGGCCGAGGCAGACCAGGACAAACAGGCCCAGTCGGAAATAGTTCGCTTTGGCGCTCATGGGGCGGTCCCTTCCACGTGCCGGTTGAAGAAATTGCGGACCCACGGGTCCGGACTGTGCTCGCGTAAGTCCTGGGGCTTGCCTTCGGCGACAATCCCCTGGCGCACCTTGTCCAGCATGATCACCCGGTCGGCAATGGTGAAGATGCTGGGCAGTTCGTGGGTGACCACGACAAAGGTGACGCCAAGATTGCGGGCTAGGCGCAGAATGGTCTGGTCCAACTCGGCGGAGGTGATGGGGTCCAGGCCGGCGGACGGTTCGTCCAGGAATAGAATGATGGGGTCCAGGGCCATGGCGCGGGCGATGCCGGCGCGTTTCTGCATGCCGCCGCTGATGGCCGACGGCAAGTGTCCGGCGAACAACCGCAGCCCCACCAGGTCCAGTTTCATCAGGGCATCCAGATTTTTGGCCTCGTCATCCAGATGGGTGAACTCTTCCAGGGGCAGGCGCACATTTTCCAACAACGTCATGGACCCGAACAAGGCCCCGCTTTGATACATGACCCCGAACCGGCGCAAGATCGCCAGGCGCGCCTCCCCGGCGGCGGTGACAATGTCGTCGCCGCCGATCAGCACCCCGCCGGACATCGGCTGGTAAAGCCCGATCATGTGCTTGAGCAAGGTGCTCTTGCCGCAGCCGGACCCGCCCAAAATGACAAACACCTCGCCGGGACGCACCTCGAAGTGAAGATGGTCCAAAAGGATATCGCCGTCGTAACCGACGGTGAGGTCTTCGACACGGATAATGGGGTCCTGGTCAGACATAAGGTTGTTATTCCAATTAAACTTCAAATTGATCCTTATATTCTACCACAAAGAACGCAAAGATCACAAAGATCAATTGCCATTTTTAGATTGTTTTATCTTTGCGATCTCTGCGATCTTTGCGGTTAATTTTGAAATCAAGTTGATGTGTGATTGGAATTACAAACCAAGCTGGTAGGAGAGCACCGCGAACAGGCCGTCGGCAATGACGATCAGGGTAATGCTGGTGACCACGGCGCGGGTGGTGGACTGCCCCACCGCGCTCGCCCCGCTTTTTGTCTGCAACCCGCGCAGGCAGCCGGTCCCCGCGATCAACAATCCGAAGACCACCGACTTGGCGATGCCGCCCACGAAATCCTGGGGATGCACGAAGCCGACGATCTGGTTGACATAGGTGGTCACCGGCACGTTCATGGCCGACATCACCATCGCCCCGCCAGCCAGACAAACCAGGTCGGAAATGATGGCCAGCAGGGGCATGACCGCCACCGCCGCCAACAGGCGCGGCACCACCAGAAACCGCACCGGGTCCAACCCCATGGTCTCCAGCGCGTTGATTTCCTCGTTGACCTTCATGGTGCCGATCTCGGCGGCGAACGCGGCGCCGGTGCGCCCGGAAAAGATGATAGCGGTCATAATCGGCCCCAATTCGCGCAACACCGCCATGCCCAGCAGATTGGCGACATATAACTCGGCGCCAAACATTTTCATGGGAATGGCCGATTGGAACGCCAGGATCACCCCCAGCAACCAGCTCAGCAACACCACGATTGGTACGGCGTTGACCCCGGCCTCTTCGGCGATGGACAGGACATCGCCCCAGCGGACGCGGGTCGGCCGGACCACCACGCGGGCGCAGGCGGCCAGGCACTCACCGGTAAATTCCACCATCTCCCGCAGATCACGCCACATGGCATGGGTGATGCGGCCGACCCGGTTCGGCAACGACTCCGCTTTCACGCCGCCGGCCAGCTCATCCACCCCCCGGTAGTCGTCCACCTTGAACTGGGCAAGCAACGCCTGGTATTTGGGGGAAAGCCCCCGCAGGGTGACGGTGGCGCCGGCCGGGCGGCGATGGCTCAACAGGCGCAACAACAATGCCACGCCGGCACCGTCGCAATAATCGACAGCGGCGGCGTCCACCACGACCGGAACGGCGGAATGCCGCCGCAACACCGCCATGGCCCCAAGCCAAGCCGCCGGCACCGTCCGGGTGTCCAAACGACCTTCGAGGCGGATGATTGGAGTTTCCGTCATGGCGTTATCCGAGACCCGGAAGCGGATGACCGTGTTCAGACAGAGGCGAGCGGCAGGATCAGATTACCGCTTCGCTTGCGCTGGGTCAACATAACGCCAGCCACCCCCCGCCACAACCCTGCCGGGCCGCACGACTACGATTAGCGGACTTGCCATCTGGATTCCGACATGCTAAAGTCCGTATCAGTTATATGAAAAAAAATAAAATTATGTTTCGCGTCTCGGTCCCGGTTATCATTGAAAAAGATGGTGATGGTTACCATGCTTTTTGCCCGGTTTTTAAAGGGTTGCATGCCTGCGGGGATACCATCAAGGATGCCATGGTGGACGCCCGTGATGCGATTAATCTTTATGTCTTGTCTATGATGGAGCATGGGGAACCGATCCCCTGTTGTACGGTTTTAAGCCGGGACGTTTTCTATGATGTACCCAAAAACCGTATCCGTTACATTACCGAAGATGTTCAAGTCCCTGCTTTTGCATGAATAAAAATGTTTGGGACCAACTCAAAAGCATAAGCGCGGATGAATTAATCCGGGCTCTTGTCCGTGATGGCTGGGTTTGTGAGCAACGAGGCGGTTCCCAGCAGTTATTTTATAAATCCGGACGGCGCGTGAGTGTTCACTTCCACCCTGGAAAAACCTACGGGCCAAAATTGCTAAAGGCACTATTTGTTGATATTGGATGGGGAGAAGAGGATTTCCGCAGACTAAAAATTATCAGATAGTTTCTTTACGGGTTCCACCACCGGAACAATCCAATAAGCATTAAAATTCAAATTACCTATAAATTTTTATTCCCCCCGCCCGACCCAATCCCTGAAATCAAAATGCCTATCAGACGTAGTGGTTCAACGATCAAGATCGACAAACAGGCGTTATTTTGAATCAGCACAAAACGGCTAACGATCCCATGACTCATCATCAGTGCGTGCTTCGCGTAGCACTGGCGTTGCGAGCCGCGCTTCCAGCCAAGGGCGTAACGATTCATGCCGCTCTGGGAACGAAACATGGCTTTGAATCGTCTTTCAGTTTTTCCCGCACCCCAGAATTAGCTCTTGCGGCACTCGTGCCCACCCGTGGCCTTTTCTCCAGAATGACCTGCATCAGTGCGGACGACTTGCATTGGAGTCACCCCGATGTTGCGGTGGAATATCAAGGGCAGAAATATATAGTGGATGTGTGCGGAAAGAATGAGACGACCATGCGGGTTGCACGCAAAGTAGAGACATACCTTTATAACGCGAATCATGATCCCACGTTTGTTGGACTGTGCTTGCTTATGTTGGACGGCGACGGACATGCACCGTTGGATTGCCAGTACGAAATGTTATTAAAGTCGTTTTCCAGGGTCTTTGGCGGGACATCGCTTGACAAAGATGCCGATACAACTGACTTTCTGAAGCCACTGATCGGAATACCCGGCCTTAAAGCGCACTACGGTAGCCCCGATTGGATCAGGATCACGGAGATCGCAGTCTCCCGCTCAGATATCGATTGGCAGCGAGGATTGACTGAACACGCCTTGCGGTGTTTCGGTTTGAGTTAGGTCAGTATGACGGATCACAACAAAAAGGATGACGGCGAAGAAGAAGAAAAACATGGATTGATTATGAATATTTTGGGGACTAGAATCGATACGTTTATTACCCCTGCCCGACCCAATCCATGAAATAAAAATTCTTATCAGTATCATAGGTTTGCGTTCATCGCAATTCAACGTTTCCACGGAAAACTAGCACTTTTCAATGGAATGGAAGCGGCGACTTGCGAGGGGACGCGCTCACTTGGGCGCGTTCCCCTCGTTTGTTGTTTCCATTCCGGGGTGTGCTAGCCCTTCCGTGGAGGCGCAAACTTGGGGTTCGCGCCCTCCTTTTTTTGCGCCGCGGCGCAAAAAAGGCGTGGACTCCGCAACCGGAGCCGCTGTCGCATTATGCGCCTTGCAGACCTTGGCACTCCCGTGTACTGTACGACAGCTGATCGTGAAAATCGGGGCGGGACGAACGATGTCGGCTTCAAGGACGGCAAAGATATCGCACGCTCTCCTTTTGCCAATCGATAGACAAGAAAGCCCACGCTTATGGCTCTCCTCGACAGAATCAAGTTTGACTCACCATCCGACGAGGTACTTGTTTGGAAGTATCCAAGCGAGGATTTAAAGCTTGGTGGTCAACTCATCGTGCATCCCACCCAGGAGGTGATTTTCGTCAAGGGCGGTCAGGCCCTCGACCTCTTCACGAACGGGACACACACGCTTTCCACCGGCAATCTCCCCTTGCTCGGGAAGCTGGTGAGCCTGCCGTTTGGCAACCAAACCCCGTTTACGGCTGAAGTCTGGTTTGTGAGCAAGACGGTCAAGCGCGACCTCAAGTGGGGCACCAAAACCCCGATCCCCCTGATTGACCCGGAATACAACTTTCCCATCTCCGTGCGAGCCTATGGTCGCTGGGGATTGCGGATTCAAGACTCCCAGGTTTTTGTGGCTCAGATCGTTGGAACGCTTGCGGGCGCGGATAGCACGAAGGTCATGGAGTACTTCACCGGGGAGATACACCAGAAGTTTTCCGACCTGTTGGCGACTTTTTTCGCCGAACAGAAGATTTCCGTATTTCAGATCAACTCCCGCCTCAATGAAATTTCGGCCGAAACGGCAAAGCAGATCGCCCCGGAACTGGCCCGGTTCGGCATTGAAGTGATCAACTTCAACGTGGAACGGATCAGCATTCCCGAGGCGGAGATGACGCGGTTTCAGGATGTGCTGGGCCGCCGCATGGAGATCGATCAGATCAGCAAGGCCAAGGTCGGCGTCGCCTATACCACCATGCGCACGTTCGACACCTTGGAAAAGGCGGCGGCCAACGAAGGCGGCAGCGCCGGCGGCTTGCTGGCCGGTGGGCTCGGACTCGGCATCGGCGTCGGCGCCGGCGTGCCGTTGGGGAAACAGGTTGGTGAGGCGCTCCATGTTTCGCTCGACGATACCAGCGGGGTGCCCGCCGACCCCGTGGCGCGGCTGGGCACCCTCAAGCGCATGCTTGGGGCACAGTTGATCACGCCAGAGGAATTCGAGGCCAAGAAGAAGGAGATTCTCAATGGAATCTAACCGGCCCACCTGTCCGAGCGGTTCCGCACCGGCGTTACGCTACAGCCTGGTGGTGTGCGTGGCCGGGTTCCTGCTGACCGCCGTGGTCGCGATTCTGGTTCCGCTGTTGTTGACCGCTGCTGGTGAGAGAACTGGTCTCTTCTGGGGCAAAATGTTTTGGTTGTTGTGCCTGTCCCTGTTCTTCTGGGGCGCCCAGGGGTTCTGGCTGCGCGCGATTGCGGTCACGCACGACCGCTGGGGCCTGGCCCGCCTGGTCCCCGGTGTCGCCCTCGGCGTCTGTGGCTACTGTGCGGTGAGCGTGATCCTGCTCCTGCTGGATAGCGTCCTGCCGAACCACTGGTTCCCGGAGCGGATTCATCTCGTGCTCCAAATCGTCCTTTTCGTCGGATGCGCCATCACTGCGCTGCTTCTTGGGTTCAGCGTGCTGCATGCCGAAAAAACCGACCCCGGCAAGGGCTGAATTCGACAAAAGACGTAGGGGGATATCCGAATGGGAAATTTAAAATTCTTTTGCGCTCACTGTGGGCAAAACCTGCAAGTCGATGACTCCGACAGGGGGACGACCGTTGAGTGTCCTTCCTGTCAGCAACCCATTGTTGTTCCAAGCGTAAAACCGCATGCGCCCCCGCAACCACCGCCCTTGCCAAAACCGTCCGCGCGCACAGCGCAACCACCGCCATTACCCAAATCACAAGTCTTCATGGGGGCACCTAAATCCCCCGCTGCTCCGCCTTCGTCAGTTCTGGAAGTGGCTGCGTGTAAAAGCTGCGGTGCGCAATTGGATTTGCGTCGTGATGAAGAAATCGCCAGTTGCCTTTTCTGTGGCAGCAAGAGCATGGTGCATACACCCAAGACGCGTGACGCATCGCTCCTGGATCTCAACGGGCCGACACTGGACATTGGCTACATCGAACCGGCCTTATCGCTTCAGGATGTCCGGAATCGGATAATCGATACCATCCAAAAGGACGAATGTGGGCTAAAGAACACCGATGCGTTGGCGATGGACATAAAAGGCGTTTTTTTTCCCTTCTGGAAGATTTGCGTTAAGGGGACTTGCGCATGGACAGGAGATAATCCTCACGAAGAGACCTACACTGAATGGCAAAAAGTCACCAAAAATGTGGATGGGCGCAGCTATGAGACAAACGAGCCGGTTCAAAAAACCAGGACTGTTTGGACGCCGAGTTCAGGACAGGCATGTTTCGACGAGACCGTCGGATTTCCTGCGGCGCACGGCCTCTCAGATGTGCAAGTCAAAGTGGTAAAGGACGGGTTTGATGCCGAGGCTAACCCCAGTGATCCCCCCCGTACTGATACAGGCTTCTCTATTACATCGCCTTCGATCTCCCAGAAAAAAATTTGGTCGCAATCGATTTTGGATGACATGGCGCGAAAAGCAAGCGAGCCTTGTGTGTGTCGGCTCAGGCATGTAAGTCCACAGTTACAGTCTCGTTCTTTCACGCTGATATATCTTCCATTTGCCGTTGTGAGATACGCCGTGGAAGGTTCCGATTTCCGTCATTTTGTAAATCTGCAGAATGGCAACATCTCCGGGGATTTTCCTTTGGATGTGTCGGCTGTAGCCAATGAAGCTGCGCTAGCCTGGCAGAAACAAAAACAAATTGATACCCTTAATGGAATATACTTTTGGATCTGGTTCGCATATGCAGTCATCGCACTTTTTTTATCGATTGGTTATTATTTAAACGGTGAAGGTGCTGAAATTAACTTCCTTCTTCGTACGATATTTGCCCCATTTTGTGCGTTATTTGGAGACGATACCCAGCAATTTTTGGCCGGCAGTAGAATACTAACGTTCATTTTTTCATGGCTTGGGGTTTTGATTGTTGTAATTACTGTAGGTTGGTTGTCTCCGGATGGAATCCCATGGAAATCATTTATCTATAATCGTCTTGCGTTCCTGTCACGACTTTGGCTAAACGCCCCCGTACCGGTGCGGCAGGCGCTTGAAGCCCTTTATCCCACCACAACCATTGAGGAAATACGTAAAAGCATAAAGGAGGCTGCCGACCAGAATAAGCTGAACGATAATATCGAGCTACTGGGTAAATGGGATAATTTTGCAGATCGGACGGCTAAAGTGCTCCTCGGTTTTACTGGAACCATGGTGGCTGTGCCACATAACAGCGCTGGGACTAGTCCCATGGACGCTAAACCCACAATATCACTGATGTCGTATCTGACCTTCAAGCGCTGTGCATGGGCGGGAGTTGGTATTCTTGTGATCTGGGGCGGATGCAGTCTCGGCATTCGGATGAAACAGAAATCGGACTATCGGAACGCTTTGAGTACAAAAAACTATGAGGAGGTTGCACGTATCTCGATAACACTGGCACCGAAATGGGAACCGGCGGCCAAGTTTTTGGAGTATTGGAAAGCGCGGCAGGCGTTTGAGAGCGTATTGAAAGAGGCAGATCTTGTGACGTTCAGCCAGGGGGGGGGCGAAAAATGGGCGGAAGTGGAGTCACAAAAACAGCTCGGCGAGGAGTGCGTCAGCCATTCCTCCCGGTACCAGGAAGGCAAGAACGCTTATGCGGCTGCCTTGGCCAAGTTTAATGAGATCAAAGCAATGATTTATCAGGACGACGGAATATACGTCGGAAAATGGAAAAACGGCAAAATGAATGGCCATGGAACATTCACTTTTAAAGATGGAAGAAAATACATTGGTGAATTTAAGGACGGACGGTCTAGTCAAGGAACATTGATTACGCCCGAAGGAGATAAATACGTTGGTCAATTTAAAAACGGATTAGTTAATGGTCAAGGAACATTGACCACGCGGGAAGGAACGACGTACATTGGGGAATTCAAAGACAGCATCTGCTGTGGCCAAGCGACAAAAACATTAGTAGATGGAACAAAATGCGTTGGTGAATTCAAGGATAACAAACTCAATGGCCAAGGAACATTGAGTTTCCCCAACGGAATAAAAGTCGTTGGCGAGTTTAAAAATGGTTTGCCAAATGGCCAAGGAACGATGACGTCACCGGACGGACAGAAATATGTCGGCAAGTTCGAGGACGGCAATTTCAGTGGCCTGGGAGAAAAGATGTTTCCGGATGGAAAGATGTATGTTGGTGAATTTAGAAATGGCCAATTTAATGGGAATGGGACGTTGACATCGTGGGATGGAAAGAAAAAATACGTTGGAGAATTTCAAGACGACAAATTTCATGGCCGTGGAAAGATAATCGCCGCTGATGGCTCTGAAAGTAAGGACGGGATATGGAGGAATGACAAGTACGTCGGAGAAAAACAATGAAACCAGTTCATGAAAACAACGGCGTTTGATGAATAGGGAACTAATATGCGGACATGGTACTATGAAAAAGGTGGTGAGAAACAGGGGCCGGTTAGCGAAGATGAATTGGTTCACATGTTTGAAATCGACGGGCTAAACGCCGACACACTGGTCTGGACAGAAGAGCTGACGGAATGGACCGCCGCTCGCAATATTGAAAATTTGGTTCCGGAAAAGCCGCCACAGAAGATAACGCCCCAGTTCAAGATTCCAGACGTGCCCCCTCCGTCGGCGGTTGTTGCTAACACAAATATTTGCCCATCCTGCGATGCTGAGGTTAAATCGGATGCTATTTCGTCCCCCCTCCAAATCCGGCGCCTGAAATTAAAATTTCTATTAGTAGGATGTGGAACGCTGATATTGATCTTGACGATTGCCGTAGTCGTCGGGGTGGTGTGGCTATTTTTCGGCCCCGAATATCCCGAAAGCGGAGTCCAACTTCCAAACAGCATGGAATCATATGCTACTAAGTACATTATGGATAACAAGATTCTTGATAATTCCGAGGATATTCTCGCCTATTACGACGTGACAGTGTCGCTCAATGGAACAGAAGCCGCGATTCTGTCGACAAAACGTATCATCTACCATAAGGACGGTAATAATGACTCCATCAATATCTCCGATATCGAGAACATCCGTCACCGCAACGGAATGCTAACGGGAGATGTCATCGAAATAACCTCGATCGCCGGCAAAACAATTAAGATAGAGATCGCGCCTCTTAACCAGGGCGAGACATTCCTTAATGTCCTGATGAATGTTTGGAAGAAAGAGAAGAAAAAAACGATGTAGACAACTGCATGTGCCTTTATTGCATACGACATGCGAAGCGTAAACTTGATGCGTTTATGATGAAAACAACGGTGTTTGATGGAAGGGAACTAATATGCGGACATGGTACTATGAAAAAGGTGGTGAGAAACAGGGGCCGATTAGCGAAGATGAATTGGTTCACCTGCTTGAAACCGACGGGCTAAACGCCGACACACTGGTCTGGACAGAAGATCTGACGGAATGGACCGCCGCTCGCAATATTGAAAACTTGGTTCCGGAAAAGCCGCCAGAGGCGATTAAGCCCAAGTTCAAGATCACGGGCGTGTCCCATCCGTCTGTAGCGTCCGGTGGCACAAAGACCTGCCCGTCTTGCGGTGCCGCAGCCAAGTCGGACGCCGTGTTGTGTACCATGTGCGGGCGGAACTTTCTTTCTGGCCAGAAGCTTCAAAGTGGTGCGGTGCCAGTATCCGGTAAAAATAACTACTACAATTATAATGAGGTTCCATGGAGCCGACGAGCTGAATCCCACAATGTCTTTGCACTGTTGTGCTTTATTTTTTGGGTATTGTTCCCTTGTATCCCCGCCCTTTTTTATTCCGGCGACTTCCCGTTTCAGCTTGTAGGAATGCCATTAGCATTTCTTGCCATGATATTCCCCTCCATTATAGTTATCACGGGAAATGTGTACACCAAGAAGACGAATACGGATGGGACACTTAAGAAATGGAACTGGATTCTTAGGTTTTGTACTGTTGTCATTTGCGTTTTGATGTTATTGGGCACAATTCATAATTGGTCAAAATTTTTTGTCGGTGTGCGGAAGGATATGATGAAAAATGGCCAAGGAACGATGACACTTTCTGATGGGAAGGTGTACGTCGGTGAATGGAAGGATTACAAGCCCAATGGCCAGGGAACCATGACGTTCCCGAACGGAACGAAGTATGTCGGTGAATGGAAGGACGGCATGAGGAATGGCCAGGGAAAAACGACGCTTCCTGACGGAGAGGAGTACGTTGGTGAATGGAAGGATGGCACGATGCATGGCCAGGGAACGATCATTTTTTCGGACGGGCAGAAATACGTCGGTGAATGGAAGGACGGCATGAGGAATGGCCAGGGAACTACGACGCTTCCTAACGGGATGGGGTACGTCGGTGAATGGAAGGAGGGTAAGATGCATGGACACGGAACCTTGACGTTATCGGACGGAACCAAACACGGTGGTGAATTCAAACACGGCATGGCCAATGGTCAAGGAATAAGGACGTTACCGGACGGGACGAAATGCGCCGGCGAATGGAAGGATGACAAGCTCAACGGCCAAGTGACAGTGACGTCACCGGACGGAACGACGGAAGTTGGCCAATTCAAGGATGGTGAACTTGTGCCTCAATAATCCAGATTAGGAGATGCCATGAAAATTCATTATGTGAGTTGTTTTCCTCCCAACGATGCCGCAGAACTACCTTTACGGCGGGAATTGAATTTATGGGGCGACCAAAATAATCAGAATCTAACCGTGCATGAGGTGACGACACCGGATGAGTTAAAAACACATTTACTGGCTCTCGACAAGACGTCCCTAAATGTGCTTATTGTCGGTGGGCATGGTCACGGTTCGTTAATGGGGTTCAATGTATGGGAAAACCCTGTGCGTTGGCATGATCTTGCGCACCTCCTTAGAGGAAAACTACCGAATGCCTGTACGTTTGTCTTCTATTCTTGCGATGGTGGTTATCCAGGGATCATGCACATATTCGGGCGAGAAACGGGACCCGACCTCGTCTTTGGTCCCCGAATAAAAGTAATGGCTGAGGCAATGACGCACGCCACCATTGAGATACTCAAGTGGAAAGGCACCGGAGGTGGCGACACGACCGCTGCAAAAACACTCATCGACCGTCTCCACAACTGGGCGCGGGGGCAGTATCTCGATGAGTACGATCACGATTTCTTGCGGGTGATGTGGTCTGAGGGCCAAAACGCACGGTACCCGGATCAGCCTGGCCCGGATAAACCAAACGGCACGAGTATACCTCTTCGCGAATGGGGGTTGTAAACAATTTGTATCAAACTTGTCTTTTAGGAACCAAATGCGAGGGCGTAGGGATAAGGGTGTATTGTGATAGCTAAAGCGGCTTTAAATGAGGAGTGCGGGAATACTGGGGCATTATGGGGGATTTGTGGGGATAGCGCTAGATTTCCCACCGTTGGGGTGTGGCGATCCTCTCAAAAGTCTCAGATTTGAGCCATGGGATTGGCACCGTTTTAGCCATTCGAGTGCCCAGCCATTGGGGTGAAATTTTTGACCGTTTTTATGGGATGATACGCGCCTTGGAGTGCGGCATGGAATGCCGCCTTGGTTGGCGGCGGAGCCGCCTTTCGTTGTCCTGACCGTGTTTTCCGTCCAGGAGGGGCGCTTCCAGCGCCCAAAACCATGGTGGTGATCCTCAACGCACTCCATGGCAGGCTTCGCATGCGATTTAAGCAAGCTGTATTGGATCGGTTTTGTGCAAAACTGGCAACTCCATGACCGGTGAAGAGGGGAAGAAGATAAGCAAGAAAACAGAAGAATCCGATTTTTGTTATGAAGTCGGGAGAAGCAAAACGCGAAGCATCAAATGGGCACCCTCATGGCCCAAAACTGTGCCAACTGAGATGGCTCAAAACTGAGCCCTTTCATTTGGCTAACGACAGGGATATATATGTCAGCATTATCAGTAAAAAGAAAAACACTACCAACGGACAAACAATTCTCAATTAACACCCCAGAAAACGAATGCTGGTGGCGTTACTTGGACAAAGAAGAATTGGATATTTTTACGTGCCATCCCGAAAACTATGGCTGTATAAAAATCCCTGAAGCGTTAAGCTGCACTAAAATGAAGGGGAAAAGGTGCCAAAAATTTGCCGCTTCCAAAACTTATGTTGGCCAGTATGTGACTGGTCGATCTGAGGGAAAATATCTTCGAGTACCACGGGCCAAACTGAGTGAAACGGAATACGAACAACCCCCTGATTTGGAATTGATGCTTATTCTTGGTGAAGCCGTTGTCCGAGTGGGAATTCTGGAAGACTAGCCATACCAATGTGATAGCATGATTTGCGTTTATTCCCCCCGCCCGACCCAATCCAGGAAATTAAAATTTCTATCAGTCCCCGGCGTATCAATCCGCCCCACCGCCATCGCCCCGTTCGCCTGAAGACCTTTGCAAGAAAATGTCGGCATGGAAATCAGGTTCTTATGTCATGTCGGCTGAACATTGTGTTCAGTAGCCGACGTGCGTATAAGATCTAATATCTGGTGCGCGATCTCGGCTGCGCATATCATGAATTGAAATCGTGATGGCAAGAACTCTCTTCCATCAACGTCATTCAAGCTGTCAGACGCTGAATTCTCGGTGCATGGAAATTGAGCGATAACGGAGTTGTAGATCGTTTTTCCAGTCTGAATGGCTGAAACTTTCAGAGCAAACTCGTTATCATCAAAATCTGGCCCAACGTAACTGTGGGCGCAATAGTTCCGAAGCGCACGTATCAAATTCAGATCGTCATGGATAATCTTGGTGACATAACCCAGAGCATAGGCCAATTTGATTCTTGCCGAAAACGCACCCAAGGGACCCATGGGGCTGAATATGGCGTTCTCATTGTCTTGGCTAAGTTTCGTTGGGAACAACTTAACTTTGAATAAACTCTCAAGTGCCACATCGATGAGTCCACTCGCAACAAGCACGCAACCACGATCTGACTCATCATAGAGATAAGACAGACACTTAGCCTGCGTCTCGTTCAGTTCCGTTATCGATTCTGGGAGTTTGGGTGTCTTTAATTTTTTCATTTTTTCCCTTGTGGTATTTTGATGCAAACTTTTTATCATTCAACAATTCTCAAATTCACTTGTGTAGCTTGCACGAAAGCGATCAGCCAAATTTCCCCCGCCCGACCCAATCCCTGAAATCAAAATTCCTGTCAGTATTTCATGTGAAGCATGAAAAATAGTGCGCCAAAACCCGTTGCACAAGCCATAAAACCGCTGGAAATGTAGAAAATTTCCAAGCGGTTTGGTTTTAGGAATGAATGCGCTGGTGGGAGCCGATTAGGTTTTCCGACCCCCCATTCCAAGCGGCGGGGAACTTATTGACCCAGAGACGTACGATACCAGTTCAGCGGTTTGGTGACCGTATGGGTATTTGTTGGGCTATCGGGTTCCATGGGTTCTTTACAGGCTTGGGGAAAGGTGACGGATTCGACGGCGACGCGCGAGCGCCGCTACGCTGAGCGCGAAGTGCCGATTGGTTTTGGTTTTTTCGCGCTCGCGCTCGCGCTCGATCATCCCACTCGAATGGGGTCGGATGGTGCCAAGCCCAATTCATATCAGGTCAGGATGTCTGAGGTTCCAGCGCGGCCCGCGTGGACCGCGGTTTCGCGGTTGAAAAACGGGCGCCACGCTATATGTTAATCTGATCCGTTAAAAAATTCACAACCCACCTTTTCCCTCATTACCCATCCCCCACAAGGAGCCTGGATCATGTCCCGCAAAATGGTCACCATTGACGGCAATACCGCCGCCTCCCACGTCGCCTACGCGTTCAGCGAGGTGGCCGCCATCTACCCGATCACGCCGTCGTCTGTCATGGGCGAACTGGCGGACATTTGGGCGGCCAAGGGCCAGTTGAACATGTTCGGCAAGAAGCTCTCGGTGATCGAGATGCAGTCCGAGGCGGGCGCGGTCGGCGCCCTGCACGGCTCGCTCTCCGCCGGCGCGCTGACCACGACCTACACGGCGTCGCAGGGGCTGCTGCTGATGATCCCGAACATGTACAAGATCGCCGGCGAAATGCTGCCGACGGTGTTCCATGTCTCCGCCCGCTCGCTGGCCGCCCAGTCGCTCTCCATCTTCGGCGACCACGCCGACGTGATGAGCGTGCGCCAGACCGGTTTCGCCCTGCTCGCCTCCAACTCGGTGCAGGAAGCGATGGACATGGCCGCGGTGGCCCACCTGGCCACCCTGGAAAGCAAGATTCCGTTCCTGCATTTCTTCGACGGCTTCCGCACCTCGCACGAAGTCCAGAAGGTGGAAGAGATCGATTACGCGACCCTGCGCGAGCTGGTCGACATGAAGACGATCGAAGATTTCCGCAATCGCGCCATGAAGCCGGAACAGCCGGTGATCAAGGTCGCCGCCCAAAACCCCGACGTCTACTTCCAGGGCCGCGAAACCTCCAACGCCTATTACACCGCCTGCCCGGGCATCGTCCAAGCCTGCATGGACCGCCTGGCCGCCAAGATCGGCCGCAAGTACAGCCTTATTGAATATGTTGGCGCGGCGGACGCGGAAAAAGTGATCGTGGCCATGGGCTCCGGCTGCGAAACGATCGAAGAAACCGTGAAGTACCTCAACGGCAAGGGCGCCAAACTCGGCCTGATCAAGGTCCGCCTCTACCGTCCGTTCCCGGCGGCGGCCTTCCTGGCGGCCCTGCCCAAGAGCGTCAAGGCGATCGCCGTGCTCGACCGCACCAAGGAACCGGGCGCCCTCGGCGAGCCGCTGTTCCAGGACGTGGTCACGGTCCTGCGCGGCCACCGCGATGACGCCACCATCATCGGCGGCCGTTACGGCCTCAGCTCCAAGGAGTTCACCCCCGCCATGGTCAAGGCGGTGTTCGACCACCTCAGCGGCAAGGCGTTCCACAGCTTCACGGTCGGCATCGACGATGATGTGACCCACCTCTCGCTCGCGGTCGGCCCCGACCTCGATGTCGAACCCGCCTCCACCAAGCGCTGCATGTTCTGGGGTCTGGGCTCGGACGGCACGGTCGGCGCCAACAAGGACGCCATCAAGATCATCGGCAACAACACCGACCAGTTCGCCCAGGGCTACTTCGTCTACGACTCCAAGAAGTCCTACGGCATCACCATCTCCCATCTGCGCTTCGGCAAGGAGCCGATCCGCGCCCCCTACCTGATCTCCCAGGCCGACTTCGTGGCCTGCCACAACGAGGCGTACATCGGCCGCTATGACATGCTCTCCTGCATCAAGCCGGGCGGCGTCTTCCTGCTCAATTCCGAATGCGACGGCGCCGAGGTGTTCAACCACCTGACCCGCGACATGCAGGAGATCATCATCCAGCGCAAAATCCGCTTCTACAGCATCAACGCGCTGAAGATCTCCGAAGCCGCCGGCCTGGGCAAGCGCATCAACTCGGTGATGCAGACCGCCTTCTTCATCATCTCCGGCGTGCTGCCCAAGGAGCAGGCCATCGAGCTGATCAAAGGGGCCATCAAGAAGACCTTCGGCAAGAAGGGCGACGACATCGTCAAGCAGAACTGGCAGTGCGTGGACAACACCGCCGCCCAGCTGCAGGAAGTCAAGGTTCCGGCCACGGTCACCACGTCCTTCACCCCGGCCACCCTGATCAAAGATGACGCCCCGGCCTTCGCCAAGGACATCATCAAGCCGATCATGCACCTGCAGGGCGACAGCATCCCCGTCTCCAAGATGAGCGTGGACGGCACGCTGCCGAGCGGCACCAGCTGCCTGGAGAAGCGCGGCATCGCCCCGCGCGTCCCGCACTGGTTGTCCGACAAGTGCATTCAGTGCAATATGTGCGCGTTCTCCTGCCCGCACGCCGTCGTCCGCGCCAAGCAGATCGACCCGAAGGATCTGGCCAGCGCCCCGGCCAGCTTCAAGCCGGTCCCCTCCAAGACCAAGAACGACAAGAACCTCCAGTACAAGATCCAGTTGTACATCGAGGACTGCACCGGCTGCGGCGTCTGCGTCCAGACCTGCCCGGCCAAGGAAAAGGCCCTGGTCTTCAAGACCTTGGAAACCGAACGCGCCGCCGGCGAAAACGCCAACGCCGCCTTCTTCGACGCGCTGCCGGACAACGTGCTCGACGGCGCCCCCGTCACCACCGTCAAGGGCAGCCAGTTCCGCAAGCCGCTGTTTGAGTTCTCCGGCGCCTGCGGCGGTTGCGGCGAAACCCCGTACGTCAAGCTGGTCACCCAGCTCTTCGGTGAACGCATGGTCGTCGCCAACGCCACCGGCTGTTCCTCCATCTACGGCGGCACCTTCCCGACCATCCCCTACTGCAAAGCCAAGGACGGCCGCGGCCCGACCTGGGGCAACAGCCTGTTCGAGGACAACGCCGAATACGGCATGGGCATGCGCCTGGCCGTGGACAGCAACCGCGAACAACTGAAGATCCTGGTTGGCAAAGCGCTGGAAAGCGCCGTCACCCCGGAACTGAAGACCACCCTGGGCAAGGCCATGGAGCTGTGGACCAAGACCGACGACACGGCGTATGCCGCGCAGAAGGCCGTCCAGGCCGTCCTGCCCGCCGCCTTCGCCGCCGCCCCGGCCGAGCTGAAGCCGGTGCTGGCGATGCTCCAAAGCCTGTCCGACTATTTCGTCGACAAGAGCGTGTGGATCTTCGGCGGCGACGGCTGGGCCTATGACATCGGCTTCGGCGGCCTGGACCACGTCCTCGCCTCCGGCCGCAATGTCAACGTCATGGTGCTCGACACCGAGGTGTACTCCAACACCGGCGGCCAGGCCTCCAAGTCCACCCAGATCGGCGCCGTGGCGCAGTTCGCCGCCGCCGGCAAGCGGCTGGGCAAGAAGAATCTGGGCATCATGGCCATGAGCTACGGCTATGTCTATGTCGCCTCCGTCGCCATGGGCGCCAACCGGCAGCAGACGCTGAAGGCGTTCCAGGAGGCCGAGGCCTATAACGGCCCGTCCATCATCATGGCCTACGCGCCCTGCATCAACCACGGCATCGACATGATGCTGGCGCAGGAAGAGCAGAAATTGGCCGTTGATTGCGGCTACTTCCCGCTCTACCGCTACAACCCCGAGCTGGTGGGCAAGGACGGCCAGAAGCCGTTCGTCTGGGAAGCCAAGGAGCCGACCTTCAGCTTCCAGGAGTTCCTCAAGCGCGAACGCCGCTACACCTCCCTCAAGAATGTGGCGCCGAACGAGGCCGAGGCGCTGTTCAAGCAGGCCGAGGTCGATTCCAAGCATCGCATGGACTTCTACAAGAAGTTCGGCGAGATCCTGTAAGTCACAGCAGGAACGCCCATCGTTCCCGCCTCATGCCGGCCCGGCCCGCCTCCCAGGCGCGCCGGGCCGCGTTTTTTTGTGGTGCCAGCCCGAAGATGATCGGGTCCCACCGACCGCAATCGACTGCAACCGGCCGCAGTCGATTGCAATCGAAAGCCCCCCCCTTGGGGCGGCCGTCAGGTCGCGGCCAGATAGGCTTCTTGGCGGGTGACGTTGAGGAGGTTGCGCCAGAGCTGGCCATCCAGATTGATCTTGCGGCGTTCCTGCACCGCCAATTGGATCGGCACGTGGGTGAACTGGCCGTTCCAGTGCCCCACCACCATGCCGGTCTTGCCGGCCATGGCGGCATGCACGGCATTCTCCGCCAGGTGGCCGCAAAAGACGGCGTCGGTGCCCTCGGCGGGCACGGCCCGGATCTGGTAGCTAGGGTCGAAATAGCGGATGGCGTGCTCCACCTTCTTCGTCGCCAAATGCTCATGGATGCGGTCGCGCAGGAAGGTGCCGATGTCCCGGTGCAGCACATTGCCGGAGGCGTCCTTGACGTCCGGTTGCTCGGCAAACAGGTTTTGACCGGCCCCCTCCGCCACCACGATCACCACGTGATGCTTTTTCTCCAAACGGCGTTCCAGCCAGTTGAGGAGCCCGCCGGGGCCTTCCAGGGTGAACGGCGATTCCGGAACCAGGCACAGGTTGACCACCGGGTTGGCCAGGCAGGCAAAGGCGGCAATAAACCCGGAGTCCCGTCCCATCAGGCGCACAATGCTGATGCCGTTGTAGGCGCCCTTGGCCTCGTCATGGGCACAGGCGATGATCGGGGCGGCGGCATGCACGGCGGTTTGGAAACCGAAGGTGATGTCGGTAAAATCCAGGTCATTGTCAACCGTCTTGGGCACCCCGATGATGCTGATTGGCAGCCGCCGTTCCCGGGCGGCGTTGGCGAGTGCCAAGGCACCGCGCTGGGTGCCGTCACCGCCAATGGTGAAGAGGATGCTCAGATTCAGCCGGTCCAGAGTGCGCAGCATCTCGCCCGGATCTTGGGGACCGCGGGACGAGCCCAGGATCGAGCCCCCACTCTCGTGGATGGTGTCCACCACCTCGGGATCCAGCCCCATGGGCTCCAACTTGAACTGGGGCGCCAGACCGCGGTAACCGTAGCGGATGCCGAAGACATTTTCCACGCCATAGACGAAATACAGCGTTTCGACCAGCGCCTTGATGACATGATTGATGCCGGGGCAGAGCCCGCCGCAGGTGACAATGCCCACCCGGGTCCAGGCCGGGTCATGAAACAGCCGGCCCCGCGGCCCGGCCGCCTCGAACGCCGGCAGCGGCCCGCGCCCGCCCAGAAACGCCAGCGTTTCCAAATCGTGAAAATAACTGATCCGCCGGTCGTCCGGGATCTGATAGCCGGCCGCCACCGGCGACGGCAGGGTCGGCTCACCCACCGTGGGAATGGAAAAATCCAGCGCCTGGATGGCCAGGGCACGGGCCTGCTGCTGTTCGGTCATGGGCGGAAAACTCCTTGCCGGAATGAAGCCACAACAATGACGCCTACTATAATGCCCGGCGTCAGTGCGAGAGCAGCAGATTCAGGACCTTCTTGTCGGACGATATTGGGGCCTACCCTTTTGAAAAAGGGTGCTTCCCCCACGCTCCGCGCTTCGCGCTTCGCAGTCCCGGCCCCGCCGGGTCGTTCACATGTTCACTCTGCAACCCCCTTCCCAAAACTTTTGGATCTTTTTGCGGATTCCGCAGGCAGCTCTCGGGCGACTGACCATGACTGGGACTGCGGGGCTGCCTGCGGAATCCGCAAAAGGGGGTTCCCAACATCGTCCGAGAAAACCGTTATGCATCCACGGCGCCCGCGCGCTTGATCTCCCGATTTCGGCACACTAGAGTTACCGCTGCTAAAAATCACCGTCAGCAACCGCCACTGGGCACCTAAACACTTATGGAACGGCGAGAGTTTTTGATCACCCTGGCTGGACTCGCGGGCGCGGGCGCGCTGTCCCGCCTTGCCGCCGCGGAAACCGCCGCCGAAAAAAGTACCGATGCCAGCGGCGCCATCCTACCCAAACGCGCCCTGGGCCGCACCGGCGAAGCGGTCACGATGCTCGGTCTCGGCGGCTATCATATCGGCTGGACCACCGAGGCGCGCGCCCAAGCCACCATTGAGGCGGCGCTCATGGAAGGCATCCGCTTTTTCGACACGGCGGAAAGCTACGCCGCCGGGGTCAGCGAACAGCGGTATGGAACCTATCTGGTGCCCAAGTTCCGCAACAACGTGTTCCTGATGACCAAAACCACCGCCAAGGATGCGGCCACGGCGCGGGCGCATCTCGACGGCTCGCGCCGGCGCCTGAAGACCGACGTGATTGATTTGTGGCAGCTCCATGCCCTGGAGTCCCCGGAGGATGTGGATACCCGCATCGCCAATGGCGTGGTCGAGGTTCTTCTGGAAGCGAAGCGCTCGGGGGTGGTCCGCCACCTCGGCTTCACCGGACATGCCAGTCCCTACGCGCTGGCCAAGATCATGGAACGCTATGGCAAGGACATGCCCTTCGCCGCCTGCCAAATGCCGGTCAATCCGGTGGACACCGCCGCCGCGCATAGTTTTGCCAAATCGGCGCTGCCGAAAGCCGTCCAGCATGGCCTGGGCGTCCTGGCCATGAAAACGCTCGCCGACGGCCGGTTTTTTGCCGAAAAAACCGTCAACGGCCAGATCACCTGGCAAACCGGGAACCCCATCGTTCCGGCCCGGTTGTCGCTGGAAGAGTGTCTGCTGTTCGTCTGGTCGCTCCCCACCGCCGTGCTGATCACGGGAGCGGAAAAGCCCGAATACGTCCGGGACAAGGCAGCCATCTGCCGGAAGTTCCACACGCTGAACGACGCCGACCGGCTGGCCCTCGTCCGGCGGGTCGCGACATTCGCGGAGGCCGGCCAGGTGGAATACTACAAAGAGGCCGTCTTGGCGACATCGTAGGTGTTTCGCCGGGACGGTCGCATCGCGCCGGCAACGTTCCGACGGGCGTACAAGCCCTTTGCCACACCGGCGCACGCCAGAATGCGAATAAAACCCCTTCGCCTAATGGCGCCGGAGGCCGCAGAGGTCACAGAGAAGTTTTTCTCCGTTCTCTCCTGATCTCTCCTGTTCAAATTCATGAATAATTCAGGCTAGGCGGCGCTGGCTTTGCGGGCGGCCTCGAGCGTGGTAGTGATCATGCGCGGGGTGATGACCCCCTGCCCGTCGTCCGTGTAGTCCGTCTGCAAGCCGATGTAGGTATACAGCCCGGCCTTCTTGAGCACCGGGGCGTCTTTCCCGGGTTCGGGATTCAGCACCAACTGGTAATGGCCGGAAACCGGATCGCGGCGGGACACGACAAAGCCGGGAACGCGCGCCGGGTTGACGCACTCCGCGCGGCAGAACGCCACCAGGCCGTCTTCCGTCTCGACATCGGCATACGCCTTTTCAAAATCACTCCACTCGGGCTTGGCCAGGATGTCGTCCAAGCGCTTCTGCAAAACCTTGCACTTGTCGCAACCGGCCTTGCCAAACACGGTGACACAATAGGTTTTTTCGGACATAACGGGAACTCCTCAAAAAAACAGATCAGGTGGCGGCGGGGACCGGGGCGGCGGCTTCCTCGACCATGGCGTCCTCGCCGGCAATGACGGCATAATTGCCGCGCTGACGGGCGGGAAGTTCGCCGAACCGCTTGGATTTGTTCCAGTTCTGAATCTTGCTGAAATAACCCACCACACGGGTTTCGCCCACCACATTGTCGGAACCACACTTGCCGCAGGCACTCTTGATGCCACGGTCGATGAACTGGCAGCTGTTGCAGTAGGTGAACTCGGGGGAGACGGTCACCTGGGCCGCCTGGGTGCGGTGGAAGACATCGGTGATCAAGGCGGCAATGGATTCGGCGCCGGGCCGTTCTTCACCGATAAAGGCGTGAATGATGGCGCCGGACTCGATCAGGCTGTGATACATGCTCTGCAACCGGATCCGCTCGACCAAATTGACCGGGGCGTCGGCGGCCAGATGGACGGAATTCGTGTAGAAGGCCACATCCGTCGTCTCGCCCTTGATCACCTGCGCCGCCTCTTCCTTGAAGAAGGTAAGATCGGTCTTGGCCAGGCGGCGGGCGGCACTCTCGGCGGGCGACTCCTCCAGAGTGAACTTGAGGCCGTGTTTCTTCGATAATTTTTTGGTGCGCAGATACATGTGGGCAATAATGCGCAGGCCAATGTCCATTGCCTCATCGGTCTGGTGCAACTCCTGCTTGAGAATGAAGTTGATGGCGTCATTGAGGCCGATCAGGCCAATGATGTAGGTGCACTTCTCCAGGTCCACATACGGTTTGCCGTCATTGGCCGTCTGCCCGATCTGCCACAAGGGCCGGCCGGGACCGGACATCATGACCGAGATTTTTTCTTTCTTCTGCAAGTGGGCTTCGACCACCAAATCCATGGTGCGGTCCAACTCTTCAAACAGACCGTCCAGTCCGTTCTTGCCGTTGCGGGCGGCGCGGAAAGCGGCTTGGGGAATGTTGATGGTAACGTTCTGGAACCCGCAGAAGCGCATGTTCTCGGGATGGCGGAGCATCCGGTTGTCACTGATGGTGGTGCGCAGACGGCAGCAGGCCGAAAGGGTCACCTCGTCACGATCAAAAATGAAATACGTGGAGCCGTTGTGACTGGCGAGTTCGCACGCCTTGATGAAGATGGCGTACTGCTCGGGGTCACTGAATGTCTCATCGCTGACATGGAAGTCGCACTTGGGGAACTCGAAGACCCGGCCGTGCCGGTCGCCGTCCTGCCACACGTCGAGCAGGGCCCGGGTGAAGTTGCGGGCTTCCGCGATGTAGTCGCCATAGGTGACCATCTTTTCGCCACGGGCGTGGAGGTCTGCCGCGACCTGCGGGTCATAAACGATGCCGTGAGTGGCGTCAGGCAGTTCGCGCAGAACCAGGCGCGGCCCCTGCTCGGGATCGAGATAACACAAGTTCATCAACGCGTTGCCGCCGGAGTCGGTGTCGTCGCGGAGCTGTTCCTCCAACTCCACGATGCGGCCATCGGCCAGGCGCAACTGGTAGTGACCGCCGGGCCCGATGGCGGGAACGGCTTTCAGATAGCGCGGCACCCCGGTGTGGATGTTGAAGTCAAGGAACAGCGTCTGGCCGCCACGGGAGAAGGCGTTTTGGGATCCATTAAAGATCAGTTCCTGGGCGACTTGCTTGAGCTGTTTCGCGCCCATGCCCACCAGATAGGGGGCATAGAAGATGTTGATGTAGGCAATCCCCAGGGCGCCGGCATAATTGGCCTGCATGGAGGCCAGAAAGGTGTTGAGATGCCCGGTGAGCACCGAGGCGCTGCGGGCGGGCCGGCTCTCGGTGTTCAGGTTGGACAGGCCGCACAACCCATATTTCTTCACATACTCGATTGAGTGCGAGGAGCAGTACACCCGGTGCGGATAGCCCAGGTCGTGCAGGTGAATGGCGCCCGTGTCATGGGCGCGCTTGACCTCGGGAGAAAAGATGGTGTCCAGCGCCCATTGCTTGAGCACCAGCTCGGCCAACCCCAAGTTCACCGCTTCGGGATTGTTGTTGACAATATTGGAATTCTCGGTCGACTTGGTGAACATCAAACTCTCGACATAGCTCTTCGAGATGCCATAGACCGACAAGTCGCGCAGTTGCGTATGGAAGCCGCGCTCAACCAACTCATTGTTGACCATCTCCCGGATCAGCGTGGTGTTGATGGTCTGATAATCGCCGGTGATAACATGGTTTTCGATCGACTTGGCGACACTGTTGGCGACCTCGATGGACAGGTCGGTCTCGTTCTGCAACTGCTCAACGATCTTTTGCCGGTTCCACGGGTGCGTCAGATTGCCGGTCGTGGACTGAACCAGCAACAGGCTGGCGTCGGTCACATCCACCTCCGCCCCCGACCGGTTGCGCACATGGATGCGGGTCCGGGCTTTCTCGCGCTGCTTCCGATAGCGTTTGTACACGCTGGCGATGGCCGAATACCCGCCGTCAATCAGGGCGATCTCCACCAAATCCTGCACATCCTCAATCTTGGGAATGCGCTGGCCCTTGGAATCCGGGGCGACATAGTACTCGCTGCCCAAATCGTCCAGTTGTTCAATCACCCCGTTGGTGATGCGCTCCGGCAGGTCGGACCCGACCACCGTGCCATCCTTCCGGAACACCACATCCGCCGCCTTGGCCACCGCCGCCTCGATCTTTTCCCGGCAAAACGGCACCATCATGCCATTGCGCTTGCGAAATCCATGGAACACCGCTTCAGTCTGCTTGATCATAATGACATCCCTCGTAGTTCATTAAAAACACGGACGCGTTCAGTGACGTCCGAAAAAATACCACCTTGCCCCAGCACCCCCACCCCGCCGCCGCCCCGCTGTCAGCATCCTGAAAATTCGCTTACCCCCCCGCTGACCTCAACGGACACGGTGCAAACCCAAAACCCAACCCGTAAAGCACTATACCTAGTGGGTAAAAAAAAAGCAACCACTGCCTGTTGTATTTTTATTAAATATTTAATCCCTTCACCGCCAGCACGCTAAAACCATGGCGGCGGCAAATCAATTGAGGTCAAAAGAGTTAATGGGGTTTTAAGCTTTATCTCTTTGTAATTAAGCTAATTAAGGCTTGCAAAACCCACCCCTTTCCTGTGAAATTTTCAACAATCCATCCCCCCCTCCCTCCTGCGCCGGCCGGCGGCGGCCCGGCAACCGCCCCACCAAGCCCCCCATGACACACCCCGTTCCCAGCATTGACGAATTAGCCGTTTGTCGCGCTGATTTGCTCTGACAGCGGTGGGTTGTTCGATATTTTTTGTCGCGACATATTTTTCTTTGACAAAAACTTGGAAATATATATATTACCAAGTTTGGAGGTTTAAAATGACAATCAAGCAGGCATCACTGGGAACGCTCGCCAAGCGGCGGGACGCCCGACTCAAGAAACTCGCGCAACTCCAGCCGTTCATTGCCGGTTCGCTGGCGAAGGTGGGGGTGAAGTGCGGCAACCCGAACTGCAAGTGCGCCAGTGGCGAACGCCACGAGGCGTGGGTGCTGACGCGCAAGGAGCGGGGGAAAACGGTCACGGTGCATGTGCCGCGGGACATGGTGGAGGAAGTGGCGCGATGGGCGGCGGAGTACAAGCGGTTGAAGGTGTTGCTGCGGGAGATTTCGGAACTCGGGGAGGAGGCCATCCGGATCTTCGTCAAGGCAAGCCGGGGCGCCGCCCGCAACCGGCGGCGCGCGGCATCGACGCCGGCGACGCCTGGCGGCACGCCCGGGACATCTACCCCGATTTCCTGAAGTGGTTGCGGGAGATGGTGGATCCACGGAAACGTCCCGAGCGGGCGACGTTTCCGCTGGATTATTTGCTGCTGCTGGGGTTGCTCATGCTGGGCGGCCAGTGCGGGTCGCGCCGGCAACTGGGGCGCGAACTGACGGGGTCACGGCTGTCCGCGAACGTGTGGAAACTGGCCGGCAAGACGTGCGAAGTGGTTTGCCATACGGATACGATGAACCAGGTCATGGAAGGGCTCGATCCGGCGGGGATCGAACGCCTCATCGTCCTCATGGCCGGCCGATTGCGGGAACGCAAGATGTTGCGGCGGTTCCTACTGGACGGCAACTTGGTGGTGGCGATGGACGGGGTGCAGGTGATGCGGGTCGGGCATCCGACTGGTAGCGGGTGGCTTACCCAGACGAAAGATGGCAAGACCACTTATTCGCATTATGTCCTGGCGGCCAAGATCATCACCGCCTGTGGTCTGGTCGTGCCGTTCGCCTTCGAGTTTATCGAGAACCCGATGGAGCTGGCGGAATTCGACAAGCAGGACTGTGAGCTGAAGGCGTCCCGCCGGCTCATCGAGAAGATCCACCGGCTCTATCCCCGATTGAAGATCGCGTTGGTGGGGGACGGTCTGTTCGCGGAGGAGGAGACGTTCCGCCGTTGCGAAGAACTGGGGTGGGATTTCCTGATCACACTCAAGGACAAGAAGCTACCCACCGTGACCGCCCAACTCCCCGCCGGTGACGGGATGTGGAGCGGGACACGCACGGTGTTTGCCGCCATTAAAGGCCAAGCAGAGAAGGGGACGCACCGGGTTTGTTGGAAGACCCCGGTCACCTATCACCGGGAGACTTACCATGTCATCGACCTTACCGAAGCCACGGCTGGCGGCGTGGTTACCTACCACAACACCTGGATTACCAACCTCAAACCGAACCAGAAAAACGCCCTCTCCCTGGCGCTGCATGGACGGCTGCGCTGGAAAATCGAGAACGAAGGGTTCAACACCCAAAAGAACGGCGGCTACGAGATGGAACACGGTTACGGCCTGGGCGGCAACGCCTGGAAAAACTACTACTTGCTCCTGCAGGTGGCCCAACTGCTCAACAACCTGGTGAGCCTCACCGACCTGCTCGCCACGCTGGCCGATGATGTCCGCGGCACCTTCGCCCGACTTTACGGAACCATGCGCAACTACGCCAAACGCCTAATCGAATCCCTGCGCGCCCGGCTACTGGACGATGCCCCGCTGTGGAACGGCCGCAAAGTCCAGGTGCGCTTCGCCGACGGTTGAACTCCCGGCCGTAACCCGACCCTCTCCGCCCCGCCGTCCGTCCGCCCACTCCACCAAAAACGTGACAACCTCCCGGCTGTCGTGTGCTTCCGCACGCCCTACCGTCACCAACACGGCTTTATGTCACCGCCGACCGGTCAAGCACAAATCAAATTCGTCAGTGCTG
>CAITYL010000337.1 GCA_903896595.1 uncultured Lentisphaerota bacterium | reverse complement strand
GCTTCCGCCACAAGCCATTCTGGCAAATGTCTGGCATTGGTGCGTGAGAGCTTGTGGCGGAAGCGCCCTCCGGGATTAGGCAACAAAAGTTTTAGGAAGGGGCTTGGGGAGCACCCTTTTTCAAAAGGGTGGCCCCAACATTCCCAACAGGTCGGCTTGTCATTCACGTCTTGTGACACGTACAGTATAGTCGTTTTGGGGGAAACGCACCCGGTCGCCCTGTGGAATCGCATGGAGTTTTGTGGAATGGACACGACCAGCCCGATAACCGTGGCTGCCGCGCCGGACGAACTTCCGCTGGAGCTCCAGGTGTACTATGCCGGCGAAGAGGCCTGCGCGCCCGGCCACGGCTGGGGCCCGCTGGTCCGTGATCACTTCGTCCTCCACCTCATTGATGCCGGTCGCGGCGTTTTCGAGTCCGGCGGACACCGGCGCGAGCTGGGTCCGGGCCACGGTTTTCTGCTGTGGCCCGGCGTCAAGGCCCGCTACCAGGCGGACCGGCATGCGCCCTGGCGTTACCGCTGGGTCGGTTTCAACGGCGCCAAGGCGGCCCTGATCGTCGCGGCGGCCGGACTCGCCCCGGAAACGCCGGAGTTCGATTTTGCTGACCAGATGGAGAAACTGGCCGCCTGCCAGCGCCGGATCCTGGCCGCCGCCGCGGGCCGCGGCGCCGCCCGCTGCTTGGCGGAGACTGGCGCCCTGCTTGAACTGTTCGCCATCCTCGCCGCCCGTTCAGAAGGCCGGCCACCACCGGCGCCGACGCGGCAGGAACTCTACATCCAGCGTGCCATGGAGTTCGTGGAACGCAACCATTCCCGCCCGCTGTCCGTGGCGGAGATCGCACGGCATGCGGGCATTGAGCGCAGCCATCTGGCGCATCTCTTCCGGCAGACCCTGAACACCTCGCCCGCGGCCTACGTCATCTCAGTCCGCCTGCGCAAGGCGGCGGAACTACTACTGGGCCGTCCCGACCTGTCCGTGAAGGAGATCGCCTATTCCGTCGGCTATGGCGACCCCCTGTTCTTTTCCAAAAGTTTCAAGAAGCTCAAGGGCCTGCCCCCCCTCGAGTTCCGCCAACGCGCCGGCCTCTCCCGCCTGGCTTGACACCACACATAAAATCCTTCACCACGAAGACACGAAGAGCACGAAGTTGGATCGAAGCGTTTCAATGGCCGATACTGCCCAAAAACACATCTTCGATTTATCTTCGTGCACTTCGTGCCTTCGTGGTGAAGATTTCAGCTTTACGGATGGATTCCTCGACCCCGTGATTCCTTGAGCGGAAAACAACAAGGACGCCTTTTCCGAATCGGATTTGCCGTTCATGGTGGACGTGCTTGACTGGAACACCGTGTCCCCCCGTTTCCGCGAAGTCATCGCGGGGGCGTATGAAACCCTCCAGACCCGTGCGGCCTGAGTTGCGGAGTCCGCACCTCACCCCCTTGCGCATCGGCCACAGTCTCCGCTATTTTGCAAGATGTGCCAGATAGAGGGGGTGTGTGAACCCCGGATTTCCTAATGTTAAAAACAAGCCACACCAAGCAGAGTCGCTGGCTCTAGTCACTGATTAGACGGATTGGTCAACGCGGCGAAGATAGTCATAGGCTTCCCGAAACACCTGCACGCGCGGTAGCAGAGAGGCGTAGTCGGTTCGCATCAATAACTTCAACTCGCGCACGCTCAAATATCGCTCAAGCCAAGGCAGCGCGTAGTCACTCACCAGGGCTACAATCTGCGATAGGCGATCACTGACTCCTAAAGACGTGTCCTCAAAGTCAGACGCTCGCTCAAACATATCGGGATCCGGCACTAACCGATCAAGTGTCAACTGAACAGGACAGCGATAGTGCGGCGGCGACTCTTCGCTGCCGAGCGCACGTAGGTAGGCACCAAGGTGAAACGAATAGCAGTCCGCACCCCACCGATTCTTCTCGATGTGAAATACCGATATGACCTCCGCACCTCGCTTGTGCCACGTCAACGCGCTCTTTCGAAAGCCGTGCTGCTTCAATATTGAACAGGCCCTGCGCGGCAAGCCGGCGGTATCTGGGGATTTATCCATCGTCCCCGTTTTCGTTAGGACGCAACTTTACCGGGCGACGCGAGGAAAGGCAAGCTGATTGGGGAGCCGGGCGAGTGGGGATGGCCGCCGCGTCCTCTTTGTCCTCAACGTCCTCGGGCTTGGGTTTGGGATCGGGGCCAAGGGTCCTCCCCGTCCTCGGCGGCGGCATGCGTTGGCCGTTTTGGGCAGGCGGCGGGTCGGGGCGAAGACCTTGAGGACAAACCCGCACCTGAGGACAAGGAGGACGGAGAGGACGCCCCGCAGCGGTTTTCTTGGCGGGCTTGGCGATCTTGGCGAGAGATATTCTTCCGGGGGTGGGCGCCCAGCCAAGGGTGGCAAAGGCATTGCCGTGCTCGTGAAAACGGTGTGGCTTTGTCCGCCCGAGGCCGGGCGGCTCCACCGCGTGCTTCCCTTCCACCGGAACGTCCCACAACGGGCGGCGCGCCCGTTCCTACAAGGGGCGCTGACAGAAACGATGAGAACGCCTCAAGCCATCTCGCGCAGGCAGGATTGCCTGCTTGACGTTCTTCACAGGCACGATTGCCTGTGTCACGTTCCCCCGGCAGTCCGTAAAACCATCCGTTGAGGAAAGACGGTTTCCATCACCATTCGCTAAAATTTGCTATATTTTTTGCGGATTCCGCAGGCAGCTCCCGCAGTCCCAGGCGTGGTCTGCCACGCGCGGGCTGCCTGCGAAATCCGCAAACGTCCAAAAGTTTTAGGAAGGGGCGTGGGGAACACCCTTTTCCAAAAGGGTGGCCCCACACACAACATCACCGGGCAAAGTTGACCATCATGGCATGCCCCTGGGTGCCGGGATGGACTTTCACGAGGATCTCGTTTTCACCATCCCTCAGCTCCGCCGCAAAGGGGAGCGGCGCCCGGGAGTTCATGGTGTCCGAAGTCCTCTGCAATGCCACTTCCCGGCCGTTGACCCAGACCCGGGCGAAATAGTCGACGCGGAGGCACAGGGTTTTCCGAGCCGCGCCGGCGTGCTTGAACGTCACCCGGGCGTAACCGACATCGGTGCCGAGCTTGCCGAGAAGCTGTCCGAAATCGACGAGACCGTCACGGTCGGCGCCGGGCTGCCACAGGCCGGCCGGGGCGGGCGTCCGGCCATGTTCCGGAAGGCCCAGTTCCGGGCTGAACACCACCCCGAGATCCGGTGTGCCGTCCGCATTGCTTTTGCCGGCAAAGGGGCCGCACCATTCCCAGCCGGTCAGCGGGCGGGGATCGAGGGCGATTGACGCGGACGCGACGCGGTGTTTCTCCGCCCAGCGGGTCTTGTGCGCCTTCATGTCGGCGTTCAGCGGGACTTCCCGGGAGGTGGTCTGCGCCTTCGGGTCGATCAGCCAGCTGCCATCCTGGTCCCGCAGAATGGGCCGGCGCTTTTCCACCGGCGGGACCGCCTTGGCGGCATAGGGCCGGTCGGCGTACCAGTACGCCACACTCGCCATCTCGTTCCGCAGATGGTTCCCGTGCCCGTGCTCAATGGTGACCTTGATTTCCTTGGTGAAATGGACCGGGTTCTCCAGGTGATGCACGTAGCTGGTCTGGTAGCCGCCACAGTCTGCGCAAGGCCATTTGCCCGGGTTGTTGTAGCCCTCAAAAATCGACGAGCCGTTGCGCAGGTACGCGTTCGGCTGGTTGCCCCAGGCCTGGTTCAGGTAGTCTTCGCTGCCGGTGCCGTGGAGGTCCGGCGGCCATTTGTAGCCGTCCACCCAGATCATGTCGTCGCCCTCGCCCCACCAGGTGCCCTGGAGGTTGGTCACGCTGAGGTTGCAGCCGATGTAGTGGCCGCGGCCCTGGGTCTCCAGGATCACGTAGTTGTTGTCCCAGGCGAGACGCTCCTTATTGGGAATATCCGCCTCGGGCGTGTTGACCTCGATCTCATGGCCCCAGCCGCCGAAGGGGTTTTCCCGGCGGAACTCGGCATGAAAATAGCCCAGGTCATCGCCCGGGGCCACGTCATAGCGCTCGTAGTCGATGTAGAAATATTGCAGATGCTCTTCCCCGCTCTCGTTGACCAGTTCCACAACCGCGCGTTCGCGGAACGGCATGGGGGCGTAGCAGTTCAGCGCGCAGCCGGTGTTGAAACGGTTGTTGGCGGGGGTCGAGGCGGTGAACAGGAGCGACTGGTAGCTGTTGACAATGCAGTTCCCCAACCCGAAGAAGTCGCCGAGCGGCACCAGGACCGACGGCGCCGCGGCGTTGTCGAAGGTGATTTTGAGGAGGCATTCGCGGTAATGCTTGTCCTGCGTCATCCAGATATGGGTGATCTTGCCCGGGCCCTGAATATCGGCGAGCACCTTGCTTTCCCCGGCCGGGACCACCCAGAAGTCCGCGTTCTTTCCCGTGCGGTCCCATGATGAGAAGCGCGAGGTCTTTGCCTGGCGCAGTTTGTCCAATGATTCAAACATTTTTGATGCTCCTTGTGAACCTCTTGGTTGGGAACCCCCTTTTGAGGAAAGGCGGTTCCCAAACCCTCCGTCAAACCTTTTTGTGCCTTTTGCGGAGTCTGCAGGCCGCCCGACAGTCCCAATCATGATTTGTCGCGCGAACCGGCCTGCGGAATCCGCAAAACGAAACAAACGTTTTAGGAAGGGGTTTGGGGAGTACCCTTTTTCAAAAGGGTGGCCCCAACATCATCCGACAAAACGGCCATGCACCCTCGGTGGTGACGACATGACCTATGATAGCCTTTTATTACGTAAATAATATGGATTTGGTTACGGTTTTCTTGCATTATCTGATGATTTACAATCGAAGTCTGGCCGACGGCCGCGAGATCGCCCGCGCCGCCCAGTCGGGGCGGGTCACCGGCCGGTTGCCGCCGGCGTGACGCGGAAGGCGGGAAGCCAGAATATAGAATGTAGAAGCCAGTAGGTTATAATGAAATACGATTCCCTGTTCCGCACAATGTTGAACATTCTGCCGCTTGGCGTAAATGCGTATTGGTTTTATCCGCGCACATCCGCGGTTAAAATTCTTTTTGGCCCCCCTACCCCGGCCACCGCCTGAATCGGCGACAGTTGCAACCCGTTCCCATGCCCGGTACGGTACAACCAACGCTTCGGACGCGGGCCTCTTTTCGGGATACCGCACAAGTCTCGTGATTGGACGTCCACATAATTGTGCGGATCAAATGAAGAAGATACTAACATTACTGATGATCGGACTCGGCACCATAACGCTGGGCGGGTGCATCTTTGCGGACGGGTACACGTTCCCACGAACGGTTACGCTTTCCGTGCCGTCCGCTGACTACGGCCTGCGAACCGAGTGGCATGGTCGGTCAACCGTGCTACATCCGCTAACCAATCAGATATACCGATTCGAAATACCTTCAATGGCCTGTGGAACGACCTACTGGCTTTTCTTCATCCCACAACGCTATGCACACGGGGAGAATGATCCGTTCCTGGTTGTGAGCAAGAAGGGGAAAGAATGGAAGACGCTTACACCAAAACAGATCAACCATCTGCCTAAAGACGAGGCGGGCACCTCGATCCTGGACGCCAGATGAAGACCATTCACCCGTCCCAAACCACCCCTAAACGCACCTTAACTATCTTCAATTTTTCCAGTTGCCATCCGTCCGCGTTGCCATTGGCCGTCAAAAACACGTCACCGCTCACCAGGAAACCACAGCATGAACAACCAATTCCCCGACATCAGCTTTGAAGGCGGCACCGTCGACGCCACACGATACATCGAAAAGGGTACGGGATGGGCCGTTTTCTGCGCCTTATTTTTAGCAATCCTCGGCACGTTTATCGGAATTGTTTTGTCGTATGGCATCCTTCTCCTCATTCTCATTATTTACCCGCTTTATGCATGGCATCTGCACAAGAAGGCCACCGCCCTCATCCATGGCTCCGGAATATGCGTCGGAGAAAATCAGTTCGGGGAAATTCACCGGTGCGTGAAAATTTTTGCCGCCCGCCTTGGCCTTAAGAAAGATGTGGATGTGTACATTGTCGAAGCCAACATTGCCAATGCCGCGGCCGTGAAGTATGGCAAAAAGGACATCATCATTCTCACCGATGACCTAATTCATGGCTGCCTTGCTTCCGGATGCCCTGAATCGCTCGCCTTTGTCATCGCCCATGAGCTTTCCCACATCGCCCTTAAGCATAACGGCGTGTTCCGATCATGGATCTCCAAACACATGAAGAAGTTGGGACGGTTCGACGAATATTCGGCCGATGCCGTGGCCTCCGCGTTGGTGGGAGAAAAGGCGGTGGCCTTCCATGGTATTTTACTCCTCACGATCGGCTACGCCTTGCTCCCGTACGTGAACCAGGAAAGCCTCCTCAAACAAACCCAGGAAGTCGTCCAAAACAAGTATTCCAAGAAAGCGGAACGCACCCTGCCCCATCCGTTGCTTCTGAACCGACTTCACCGGATCTTGAGCTGATACAAATATTCACCTGTCCCTAACCCCTGTCCCTACCCCCTGCGTGAAATCGCCGCGCCCTGTTCCATTGCCGTTTTTCTTGCGTTTATGGCCACAAGACGCACAAGATTCACAAGAAAATACACTGTCTGTTATGGCAATGTCTTTACTTGTGCTTCTTGTGCCTTTTGTGGCGAGAAACCTGCTTTGTAGATTCGATTGGCCCCCATCTCGGCCAACGCTTGAATCGGTGACACTTGCAACCCGTTCCCATGCCCGGTACGGTACAACCAACGCGCTGGACGCGGGCTCATTTTTGGAGGAATCATCTGAGTTTTGCGATTGAACGTTTAGGTCAAGTTCGATTCACCAGATGAAGCAACCACCAAACAAAAGGAAGCAATGGATTGCCGGGAGCGTTTTGTTGGCAATAACGCTCTGTTGGTGCGTGGTGGCTGGTCGCGTGATCTACTACGCTGGCGATTACATGATCGGCTTTGATCCGCTTTTGCTCTTCCTTCTACCCTACACTGCCGGCCTGGGCTTGGCGGCCATAGTCGGATGCGCCATGCGAAAATGGCGCTTTGCGGGAATGGCGGGCGTTTGTGTTGTTGCTGTGCTTGTCCTCTTCTCTCAGAGCTACCGGATTGGTCTATGGGCATGGTCACAGAGCATTCGTCAGTACGATGTGCCCAACCAAGAAGCGATCAGCAGAAGCACGGCAATCCCAGAGTTGACAGATGACACGCTCACGGAAAACATCTGGAAAGACAAAGCACTGCCGGTGCTCGATGGGTTCAGGTGGTACTGTACGCACCACCTCGCTTCACCTGGCGGTACATTCCGAGCTTTTCGGTATCGCGGGGACGTACATGTCAGAATTCAGAAGATCCGGCACGGCTACAGGGGAATTGCTTTCATCACCACCCCTGAAGAAAAAGAGAGGCTGGCGAAGAACTCACAACTCATCTATGAGGATGGCCTGCCAATCGGCAACCACTGGGTGATTTGGCGGAGCTACTGAATCGGACCAGCCAGTGGTGCGGACCTCCTATCGTCGGCCGTACACCGGCGCCTCAGACCATGACCGAATCTATTCACCCCCAGAAGGAAATTTTCCCCCATGGACATTCCACGGATCTTCAATATCACGGAGAGTGCTCACCGCATCCACAACCCGATCACCGCCGAAAAACTCGCCACTCTCGGCGCGGCGCTGCGTCTGGAACCGGGGGCACGGGTGCTCGACCTCGGCAGCGGTTCGGGGGAGATGCTGTGCACCTGGGCCCGCGATTACGGCATCACCGGCACCGGCATCGACCTGAGCCGGTTGTTCACCGAACAGGCGAAACGCCGGGCCGAAGAACTCGGCGTCGCCCGGCACGTCACGTTCATCCATGGCGACGCGGCCGGCTATGTCGCTAACGAGAAGGCCGATGTGGCCGCCTGTGTCGGGGCCACCTGGATCGCCGGAGGCGTCGCCGGCACGATCGCGCTGCTGGCGCGGAGCCTGCGCCCCGGCGGGATCATCCTCATCGGCGAGCCCTATTGGCGGCAGTTGCCGCCGACGGAAGCGGTTGCCAAGGGGTGCCTGGCCAACGCCATTGCCGACTTTCTCATGCTTCCAGAACTGCTCGCGTCTTTCGGCCGCCTTGGCTACGATGTCGTTGAAATGATGCTGGCCGACCCAGACGGCTGGGACCGCTACGAGGCGGCCAAATGGCTCACCATGCGCCGCTGGCTGGCCGCCAATCCCGGCGACGAGTTCGCCAAAGAGGTTCGCGCCCAACTGACCGCGGAACCCGAGCGCTACGCCACATACACGCGTGAGTACCTGGGCTGGGGGGGGTTCGCGCTGATGCCGCGGGACGGCGGGAGTTCCGCCTGAACCGAAGGGCGAAGACCGACAAAACGTTCGCGTGCGAGAAGCGAGCGTCCTGCGAACCACACACGCTGGCCATTCCATGGAGAAAGGACCTAAACGACCTAAAGGACCAAAGGGACACAAGGGATGGTTGTCGCCTTTGGCCTGGTGGAAACGGGCCGCAGCCGTCTACCGTCCAAGGGGGCGCAGCCGCATTTGCGTCCTTTTGGTCCCTTGCGTCCCCGCCACCGGCGTCATGCGTCCCATAGGTCCCATGTGTCCCATACGTCCCATTCCCCTGCCCCGGCGGCGCGCATTTGGGGCATGGGACCAATGGGACGGATGAGACGAATGGGACCAATGGGACCGCGCGCCGTTCAAAAACGACGGGAACGCCGCAAGCCATCTCGCGCAGGCAAGATTGCCTGCTTGACGTTCTGCACAGGCACGATTGCCTGTGTCACGTTCTCCCGGCAGTCCACACCCCCAGCCGTTGAGGAAAGGCGGTTCCCATCACCCTCCGCAACAACGCACAAAAGTTTTGAAAAACGCCGGCCCCACCCCAAAATAGTTTCTCTTTTTACGTGGGCCGCCGACGCGCCGGCGGCCCACGTTAAAGCAGGTTTGGAAAAAGATGGGGCGGGGGGAATGGAAAAACCTTTCCTCAAAAGGTTTTTCCTTCCCCGCAAGTTCCACTTATTGCCTGGTCAGCGGGCGGCGCGGAGGCGGCGGGCAATGTCGTCGCCGACCTCGGCGGTGGTGGCGCGGCCGCCCAGGTCGGGGGTGCGCACGGCGGCGGCGGCCAATTGCTCAACCACGGCGCGCTCGATGCGGGCGGCGGCAGCCGGTTCACCGGCGAAGTCGAGCAGCATGGCGGCGGAGCGGATGGCGGCCAGCGGATTGGCCAGCCCCTTGCCGGCAATGTCCGGCGCCGAGCCGTGGACCGGCTCGAACAGCGAGGGGAAGCACCGCTCGGGATTGAGATTGGCGCTGGGGGCCAGGCCGATGCTGCCGGCAATGGCGCCGGCCAGATCGCTGATGATGTCGCCGAACATATTCGAGCAGACGAGCACATCGTAGTGCTGGGGCTTGAGCACCAGCGCCATGGTCATGGCATCGACGTGGCACTTGTCACAGGTGATCTCCGGGTACTCCGCTTTCACGGTCTCAAAAATCTGGTCCCAGTAGACCATGCTGTACTTGAGGGCGTTGGACTTGGTGACCAGGGTCAGCCGCTTGCGCGCCCGTTTGCGGGCGGTCTCGAAGCCGAAGCGCAGGATGCGCTCAATGCCCTTGCGGGTGTGGATGGCGGTCTGCAACGCCACGCCGTCGGGCGTGCCCGCCTTGAAGAGGCCGCCGGCATCGACATACTCGCCTTCGGAATTCTCGCGGATGACCACCAGGTCAATGTCGCCCGGGTGACGGTTGGCCAGCGGCGTGGTGGTGCCGGGGAAGAGCGTGGCCGGCCGCACGCAGGCGTATTGGTCGAAGCGCTGACGCATCTCGATCAGCGGGCGGATGGAGATGTGGTCGGGAACATTGGCGGGATCGCCCAGGGCGCCCAGGTAAACCAGCGGATGATCCGCCAGCACGGTCAGGTAATCGTCGGGCGCCACCTTGCCGGTGCGCTTCCAGTAGCGCTGGCCCCAGTCGAGCTCGGTCAACTTAAGGCCGAAGCCGCCCTCCTGGGCCACCGCCTGCAATGCCTTGACCGCCTCCGCCGTCACATCAATGCCGATGCCGTCACCGGGATAAAGTGCAATGTCCAATGTTTTCATGGTAAACCTGTGGTGAGTGTTGTGGGGACTGGTGTATCGGACCTATCGGACATATCCGACAGGTCGGACAGGTCGGACAGGTCAGAGGCGTCCGAGGGGCGGCAGCCAAACTGGCCACCGGCGGCGACCTTACTTCACGTCTTCGCCGCGCAACTGGCGCGAGAGGCGCATGGAGCAGAACTTGGGGCCGCACATGGTGCAGAACTTGTCGCCTTCAACGGCGCAGGCCTTGACCCCGGACTCGCGCAACGCTTCCTGGCGGAGTTCGCGCGCCTTGGCGGGATCAATGGCCAGCTTGAACTGGGCCTCCCAGTCAAAGGCGGCGCGGGCACGGGAAATCGCGTCGTCGCGCTCACGGGCGCCGGGCCGGTTGCGGGCCACATCGGCGGCATGGGCGGCGAGCTTGAAGACATTCAGCCCCTCGCGGACATCGCGGGCATTGGGCAACCCCAAATGTTCCTTGGGCGTGACATAGCAGAGCATGGCCGCGCCATGGTAGGCCGCCAGGGTGCCGCCGATGGCCGCCGTCACATGATCGTAGCCGGGGGCGCAGTCGGTGACCACCGGGCCAAGCACGTAAAACGGCGCGTTGTCGCACAGCTTGGCCTCGCGCTCCATGTTCATGGCCACCTCGTTGAGCGGCACATGGCCGGGGCCTTCGACCATCACCTGCACGCCGGCGGCGCGGCAGCGGAAGACCAGGCTGGCAATCGCGTCGAGCTCGCCGAACTGGGCGGCATCGGAGGCATCGGCCAGGCAGCCGGGGCGCAGGCCGTCGCCGAGGGAAATCGTCACGTCGTGCTCGCGGCAGATCGCCAGCACATCGTCAAAGCGTTCGTACAACGGGTTTTCGCGCTGGTGCTTCTCCATCCACAGGGCCAGCAGGGCGCCGCCACGGCTGACAATGCCGAGCAGCCGTTTCTTGGCGGCCGGCAAATGGGCGCGCAGCAGACCGGCGTGCAGGGTCATGTAATCGACGCCCTGGCACGCCTGTTCCTTGATCACCGTGAGCAAGTGCTCGGCGGTCAGGTCCAGCGCATCCGGAATCCGCTCCACCGCCTCGTAAATCGGCACGGTGCCGACCGGGACCGGGCTGCGGGCGATCATCGCCATGCGAATGCCGGCCACGTCCGGGCCGGTGCTCAGGTCCATGACCGTGTCGGCGCCATGGGTCAGCGCGACTTCGAGCTTGTCCTTTTCCTCGCCGGGACCGCTCGACAATGCCGAGTTGCCCAAGTTGGCGTTGACCTTGGTCAGCAGCTCGGAACCAATGCCCATGGGTTCCAGATTGGTGTGGGCCGGATTGGCCGGAATGACCACATGCCCGGCGGCGACTGCGGCGCGGATGGCCTCGGGCGTCCAGCGCTCCTTGCGCGCCACTTCCACCATCGCCGGCGTCACCACGCCCGCCACGGCACTCTGATATTGCGTCTGCATGCCTGATTTCTACTTCACTTGGGGGTTCGCGGCAAAAGGGTACTATACCACGCCATCACCGGCCGGCCGGCGGCGGGAGGCCCCAAGACGGAGCTGGCACACGGACGAACACGGACGCCGCCCGAAAAAAACGCCCGCCGTCCGTGCCAGTCCGTGAACGTCCGTGCTGGTCCGTGCCCTTGTGCCACCCTCAGCCCAAGGTCACCAAAAACCGCCCCAGCCCGCCGTTGTTGCGGGCCTGGTCCGGCGTGGACTGCTCGTGGTGCGCGGCGGTGCCGATGTAATAGAACCACCAGGTGTCCGGGCGGGGGCCGGGGACGGCGCCGGGGCCGACATAGATGCCCAGCGAATCAAAGCCGGTGCCATTGGCCAGCACGGCGTCACGGCCAAGGCGTTGGAAGTTTTTCCCGTCCCGGCTCCAGGCGGCCTGGACGGTGAGCAGGTCGCGCTTGGTGTCGAAGGCCGCGGGAAACATGACGTACAAGTCGTCCCTCAGCTTCGTGGCCGCCGAGTTGTAGAACTGGATCTCCGGCTGGTCCCGGTCGTCGGTGGCGAGAATCTGCACCGGCGCGGGAAACCGCCGGAAATCCGCGGACTCGGCATACCCCACCGCACGCTTGCCCTTGAAGAAGCCCTCCGTCCACAGCCGGGCGTACATCCGGTAGCGGTCGCCGTCACGGAAGCAGACGGTCTGCGTGTCGGAGTTCAGGTTGAGAATCGGCTCATCATAAAAGGTCCACCGCAGCCCGTCCGGCGAGACACCGCCAAAGACGATCCAGCCGATCCCTTCCGCCCAACGGCTGACGGTCAACTTATAACGCTCGGCGGCGGGCGCCTGGGCATCCACAAACACGCAATGCCCGTGGCCGCCGCCGGTCTGCGGGGTGATCAGAAGGTTGTTCCGACGGTTCCCCCCGTACTCGACCAGGCCCAAGTCCGGGCGCTCCCAATGGAGGCCGTCCGCGGACTCCGCATAGCACAGGTAGATGTCCGCATCCGTCTTGTAGGTGTGGTCGGTCGTCTCGTACCACAGGCGCCAGCGGCCGCCCTCCCGGAGCACATTCACATAGCTGAGCGAGCAATCCTCGTACGGCCGCTCGGCCACCAGCAACGGCTGCTCGGTTTTCTGTTCAATGCGAATGACGGGGTCAGCCATGGCCGCAGCCTCCTTAAATCCTCACCGGCGCGGGAAATTTCCGGCCATATTATTATGTCATACATAAAATTTACAAACCCGCCGGCCGCCAGGACGCAGAACCATTTGGGCGGACGATGTTGGGAACCCCCTTTTGAGGAAAGGCGGTTCCCAAACCCTCCGTCAAACCTGTTTGTGCCTTTTGCGGATTCCGCAGGCAGCCCTCGCGCAACAAACCACAGCATGGGACACTTGTGGCTGCCTGCGGAATCCGCAAAACGAAACAAAAGTTTTAGGAAGGGGGGTGCAGAGTGAACATGTGAACGACCCGGCGGAGCCGGGACTGCGAAG
>CAITYL010000336.1 GCA_903896595.1 uncultured Lentisphaerota bacterium | reverse complement strand
GGCCATGATTGGGGCAGCAGAGGCGGCCTGCGGAATCCGCAAAAGGCACAAACAGGTTTGACGGAGGGTTTGGGAACCGCCTTTCCTCAAAAGGGGGTTCCCAACAGCGTTCAACAAAGCGGTCAGACATCCTCAAGACGGCAGGTCAGGCGCCGAGTTGACGCTGGCATCCAGGAGGCCCTCGCGCAATATTTTATCCCGACAGGCCGGGCAGATGCCGTGGGTGACATCCACCTCGAAATTGCGCTTCAGATAGCTTTCGAGATTATGCCAGTATTCCTGATCGTCCCGGACCTTTTTGCACCAGGCGCAAACGGGAATGACCTTCTGCATGGCGATCAGGTCATTGATATCCTCGATCACCAGCAGGCAGAACCGGGCCCGGTGATAGGTGAACGGCGCGGCCGTCACCAGGAAATAAAGTTCCGTCACCCCGGCCGCCGTCACCACTTCCAGGCGCGCCTTGCGCCGCACTTTCTTGTGGCCGGCAAAAGAATCGTTGACGGAGGAGCGGATCACGCAGGTCTTGCAGGCCACGGCATGGCCGCACCCGTCAGGCGTCTCATTGGCGTGAATGCAATGGAGCACTTCGCCGCCCCGTTTGCGCAACGCCAGCCGCGGCCGCGGCCCGAGCATCTCTTTGCCGGCCTGATTGAAGCGAGTGATCCGGACATCGTCATCCACGACAAAGATCGGCGCGGGATAGGCATCCAGCATGACCTTGACAAAGGATTCTTCGCGGCGCGCCCACGTCGTGTTTGAAATGCCCATGCCGTCGTCTCCGCCATCAGATGCGCCGTCGGTTGTCATTGTCCCGCGAGAAGTTCCAAATCACGGCAAATTATACTGGCGCAAACGATCATCCGCAATGCCGCACTACCGCTGGCCAGTGGCCAGGCGATAGGCCCAATTGGCCAGGACGGCGGCGAGCAGCAGCCACAGCAGCGGTTGCCGCCAGGGCCGGGGCACGGCGGGCCACCGCGACGGCAGCCCCACCCCCATCAAGGACGCCAGATGATAGAGCCACCACACGCCCAAGGCCAGGCCCAGCAGAACCGCCAGCGGTGACGTCCACAACGCCACCGTCCAGTCGCCATGGGCCAGGGCACGAAAGGCACGCGTGCCGCCGCACAGCGGACACGGCCACCCGGTCAGCTTCCGAAAAAGACAAACGGGCCCCGGCAGCCGCAGCCAGGCGGCCAGCCACACGACGCCCAAGCCCAGGCACCACCAGCCATGCCGGCGCCAGCGCTGGGAGAATGGGATAGCGGCAGAAGCTTGGGGCATTGTTGCGGAACCCGCGCGGCAGGGGGGATACGGGGATACGGAACGTGAAACGGGAAGAAACTGCAAAAGTAGCCAGAATTCAGTAGCCAGTAGCCAGAATATTTAAAACTGTGCAAAAAGTGAGATCGCATTTCATACTGAATTCTGGCTTCTGAATTCTGAATTCCAGGCAACCGTGGGTTTTGCAAGGGGCTCTAGAATTAGGGAACCGCGGCCGGCGAAGCTCAGTTTTTGGCGGCCAGGGTGGCGCGGATATGGGCGGCCAGGGCGGCGCAGGTGGGCGCGAGTGTGACGCAGCGCACGGGCAGGGATTTGAGCGCCTCCAACGTCGGATGGCGGGCCAGGTCTTCACCCAGTGCCTGACGAATGGCATCGGGAAACTTGGCCGGGTGCGCCGTGGCCAGGCAAAGCGTTGGCACGGCGGCATCCGCCAGACGCTCGGCCACCGCCACACCGACGGCGGTATGGGGGTCCAGCAGATAGTGGTGTTCGCGCCAGTAGCGACGGATGGCGTCCAAGGTCATGGCGGTGTCGCCACGGCCGGCGACGATCAGCGGGTCGGCACCCGGCAACTGAAAGCGCCCGGTCCGGGCGAACTCCGCCATCAGCTCACGGACCCGGGCGGGATCCTCGCCGACCCGGTAATAGAGGTACCGCTCGAAATTGCTGGCCACCTGAATGTCCATGGAGGGACTGAGCGTGGGATGAACCGCGCCCTGGCCGTACTCCCCGGTGGTAAAGAAGCGGCTGAGAATGTCGTTCTCATTGGTGGCCAAAATCAAACGCCGGATGGGGGCGCCCATGCGCTGGGCCACATACCCGGCGAAAATATCGCCAAAATTGCCGGTGGGCACCGCCACTTGGATGGCGGCCGCCCCGGTGCGTTCCTGAACGCGGAAGGCACCATAAAAATAATAAACGACCTGGGCAAGCACCCGGGCCCAATTGACGGAATTGACCGCGCCCAGGCGGTACTGGCGCTTGAAAGCCAGATCGTTGAACAATTCCTTGAGCACCCGCTGCCCGTCGTCGAAGGTACCGGTGATGGCGAGATTATGGACATTGGCGTCCAGCACGGTGGTCATCTGCCGCTCCTGCAACGGACTGACCCGACCCTGGGGATGCATGATAAAGATGTCGATGCCGGCCTTGCCACGAACGCCGTGAATGGCGGCGCTGCCGGTATCGCCACTGGTGGCGCCGACAATGGTCAGGGTTTCCCCCGACTCCCGCAAAAATTGCTCAAACAGGTTTCCCAGCACCTGCAGGGCCACATCCTTGAACGCCAGGGTCGGCCCGTGAAACAGTTCAAGAATGTGGACCGGGCCGGCCGTCACGACCGGCGTCACCTCGGGATGGGCGAAGGTGGCGTAACTGCGGGCGACCAGGGCGCGAAACGTCGCGTCATCCAGGGCGCCACCGACAAACGGACGCATCACCGCAACCGCGAGTTCGGGATAGGCCAGGCGGCGCCAGGCATCCAACTGGGGACGGACGTCCGGAATGGCGGCGGGCAACAGCAGGCCGCCGTCGTCCGCCAGCCCCATCATGACGGCTTCCCGAAACCGGAGCGGCGCCAAACCGCCCCGAGTGCTGAGATAAGAATCCACATCCATGGCGGCGATTTTTCCCAAAAAATAAGTCCAACGACGGCCGGGCAATATAAGGCGCATGACCGTTATGTCGGACCATGTTGGGGCCACCCTTTTGCAAAAGGGTGCTCCCCAAACCCCTTCCCAAAACTTTTGTACGTTTTTGCGGATTCCGCAGGCAGCCCCCGCGCAACAGACCACGCGTGGGACGGCAGGGCT
>CAITYL010000335.1 GCA_903896595.1 uncultured Lentisphaerota bacterium | reverse complement strand
GCCGTGAGATGTGAGATGTGAGACGGCAGAATCAAAAGTCTTCCGATAAACTGCCGTACCGGAGAAGTACCGTATACCGGCCTCGGGATGTTCCGTCCATGAGATAAGGCGGTCGAAGGTCGCCGACTCCGGGGCGCCCCAACCGGCTGGGAAGCTGAGTTGCCAAGGGCCCTTCAACGGCATGGGTTCGGGTATGGCCTTGACGGTGATGGAGGTCTCGATCCCGCCCCGGCGGATCTTGTAGTCGCCGGCCACGGCGAAAGCCCCGAAGGTTTCGCCATGGCGATCCGCGATCAACTCGACCGGCGGCAGTTTTTCGGGAGGCGCATCAAACGGGACCGCGGCAAGCTCAGCAATCTCCCCGGCTGCCAGCGCCCGGTCAACCTGGGTAATCGCGCCCAGCTTGCCGGCAAACCCCGGCGGATTTTGACTGCACGTCACTCCAGCGCTGGCGTGCAAGGTCAGGGTGCTGGCCAGGCCGGTGGCGACGTGTTTACCATCAACATAGAGCGCCGGCCGGTTGCCAGTGACAACAATGGCCAGGTGGCTCCAAGGACGCACTGCCCCCGCATGGACAAGCAGAGCCGGAACGTGACTGGCGGCATGCTCAAAAACAACAACGCCGTTTTGGCCGACCGAAACCCCCAGCCCGGCATGGCCGCTTCCCCATAATTCATGACCGGGGGCCGGATAGACGGCAAAATCCTGTCCGCCCCAGGAAACTCCCTCCTGGCTTTGCTTCGGAAGCGCGATCTTCGCCGACGGCCTGACGCGGAAAGCCACGGTGAAATCTTTCTGCGCCTGGGCGAGGGAACCCGGCGTCAGGCGCGCCACTTCACGGTCCACCGGCCAGGGATATACTTGGCGGCCCCCACTGGTAATGACGGGAATACCCACCACCGGCTTGCTTGCAGGTTTACGGAAAACGACAAAGACGGAAGCGCCAGGCGTCAGGCGAAGCGGCAGAGAGGTGACGCCGTCACGCTCCTCCCAGACCGGCGCATCGCTCATGAGACCGGTGTCGGGATGCCATAATTCGGGGATCTTGCCGGCACACCGGAACCGACAGGTGATGTCCCGGGTATCATTTCCGGCCCAGGCCACAAAATAGAGGTCAGCCTCGGCACTGCGGCGATGAATGGCATGTAAAAGCGGCAGCGCCTGGGTGTCATCGCAGGCGAAATCCGGCGCCAGGCGATCCGTGGCCAGAATATCCTCGAAGCGCTTGCCCCAAATCAACCGCCCCTGGCCGAGACGCCGTTCGCCGGTTGCGGCGCCATCCGTCCCCCACAGCTCGGCTCCCAAGGCTGAGAGCGCGGCATCGCAGCCCGGATACCCCGAGAGGCTCGGCGACAACGTCGGTCTCGAGCCGATTACCGTGGCGCCGGCCTTAATCAGCTCCCCGATCTTTTTCAACAGTTCCGGGGTCATGCGGGCATGATCGGGCAACACCAGGTAACGGTAGTTCATGCCATCGGGGAGAACGAGGCGGCCCTTCTCAACTCGCAGACGTTGCATCACCACTTCAGCAGAGGCCACGTCGAAGTCGTAACCGGCGGGAAGTCGGGGCGAGCCACCACCGGAAAAGCGTTCCCCCTCAGCCATGAGGTAGAGTGCGTCTGCGGCATACAAGCCGTGCTGCAGGAGAGTCTGGCAACGGGTCAAATACTCAATCCAGGCATGGGCAGGATCCCACCAGGTATTGCTGCGATCGAAATGCAAACCGTTACCGCCCAGCGTCATCCCGGGCTTGATCCGTTCATCGGTCCAGGGCTGATGGGCAAACCGGTGGAAGATGAAACGGTTG
>CAITYL010000334.1 GCA_903896595.1 uncultured Lentisphaerota bacterium | reverse complement strand
GGAACCGCCTTTCCTCAAAAAGGGGTTCCCAACGGAACTACCACCTCAGCCCTCCTCGGCCATTTTGGCGGCGACCTCGTCGGAGATTTCGAGGTTGGAATAAACCGCCTGGACCTCGTCGTCTTCTTCGAGGATTTCGATCAGCTTGGCCGCCTGGCGGGCCAGGCTGGGGTCGGTCACCACCATGGGCGTTTCCGGCAGCATGGGAATGGACGATTCGCTGACCGGGATCTTGGCCTTTTCCAACGTCTGCGCAATCGCCGCGAAGGCGTCGGCGGCGGCAAAAATTTCCGCCATGCCGTCGCTGACAATGATGTCCTGGACATCGGCGCCGGAATCCAGCAGCAGTTCCATCAGCTTGTCTTCGTTGGCGTGTTCGCCCTCAATGACGAAACGGCTTTTGCGGTGGAACTGCCAGGCCACGGCGTTGGCGGCGGCCATGGAGCCGTTGTGCTTGGTAAAGGTGCTGCGGACATTGGCCGCGGTGCGGTTGCGGTTGTCGGTCAGGGTGCAGACCAGCACGCCAACACCGCCGGGGGCGTAGCCTTCGTACATGATTTCTTCCAGCACCGCGCCCTGCAGTTCGCCCGTGCCCTTTTTGATGGCGCGTTCGATATTGTCATTGGGCATGTTGACCGCTTTGGCGGCGGCCACCGCCGTGCGCAGCCGCGGGTTCATGTCCAGGTCTTTGCCGCCCGACTTGGCCGCCAGGGTGACTTCCTTGCTCAACCGTGAAAAAGCCTGGCCGCGCTTGGCATCGGTGGCGGCTTTTTTATTCTTGATCGTCGACCATTTGCTGTGACCGGACATGGCATTCTCCCGCAGTTGGCTTGAGGGGGGGCACCGGCAACCGCGAAGCCGCCGTGGCGCGCAAAAACGCCGTCACCACGGCGTTAAAAAGGCAAACTAGCAATATCTTGCCGGCCGCCAGATTGTCAAGATTGCCCGGCGGACCGCAGGGACATAATGTTGGGGCCACCCTTTTGAAAAAGGGTGCTCCCTTTGCGGATTCCGCAGGCCGCCCGTGTGCGACAGACCACGATTGGGACGCAGGGGCGGCCTGCGGAACCCGCAAAAAGGGACAAAAAGGTTTGACGGAGGGTTTGGGAACCGCCTTTCCTCAAAAGGGGGTTCCCAACATCTTCCAACAAATCGGTCATGGGCATGCTTGGCGGACCGCAGGGGCTGGCCATAAGACAAAACAGGACAATCATTGACAAGGACCGGTTCCATGCTAGCTTATTTGTTTTCGCAGCCTAACGGTGGCGTGCCCATAGCGTCACCGGCGGGGGAACCACAAGCCCAACGGCATCTGTCCGCGGGCTGGGGCGAACGGCCACCGGCATCACACCGGTGGCCGGGGCTACTTCCACAGCCCAGCCCGTCAGCTAACCTCGTCGGCATTGGGAAGGGCGATCAGCCAGAAGCGCGCACCCGCGGCGTTCCTGTGATCTCCCGCCAGTAGTCATGGCGGCCGTCATTGACGGCGCGCCGACGGGGAGACCAGTTTAGATGAGCAGCGGCCTGCGTAATTATCGGCAATTGACCGGCTTGACGGTCGGTGCGCTCGGCGTGGTGTTCGGCGATATCGGCACCAGTCCGCTGTACGCCCTGCGCGAATGTTTCAACGGCCTGCCGGTGTCCCCGGCCAACGTCCTCGGCGTGCTGTCGCTGATCATCTGGTCCCTGGTCCTGATCGTCTGCGTGAAGTATCTCATCTTCGTGTTACGCGCCGACAATCATGGCGAGGGCGGCGTGCTGGCCCTGCTGGCGCTGGCCCTGACCGATCCCCAGGCCCGCGGCCGCCGGGCGACCATTTTGATGGGCATGGGCATTTTGGGGGCGGCTATGCTGTACGGCGACGGCATGATCACCCCCTGCATCACCGTCCTGGGCGCGATCGAAGGGCTGGAAGTGGCCACCCCATTCTTCACCCGTTTCATCGTCCCCTTGAGCGTGCTGGTGCTGCTGCTGCTCTTTGCCTTCCAGCGGGCGGGAACCGACCGCATCGGCAAGGTGTTCGGGCCGGTCATGCTGCTGTGGTTCGTAGTATTGGCCCTGCTCGGTCTCCGCGGCATTGTCATGGCGCCGGAAGTGCTGGCCGCCTTCTCCCCCTGGTTCGGCTTGCGCTTTTTGTGGCTGCACGGCGTTACCGGGTTTGTGACCATGGGCGCCGTCTTCCTCGCGGTGACGGGGGCGGAGGCGCTGTATGCCGACCTTGGCCACTTCGGTGCCAAACCGATCCATTACGCGTGGCTGCTGGCCGTTTTTCCCTCGCTGCTCCTCAACTATCTGGGCCAGGGCGCGCTGTTGTTGACGACCCCGACGGCGGCCGCCAACCCTTTTTACCAGCTCGCCCCCGGCTGGATGCTGTTCCCGCTGGTGGGGTTGGCGACCGCGGCCTCGGTGATCGCCTCGCAGGCGCTGATTTCGGGCGCGTACTCCGTCACCATGCAGGCCATGCAATTGGGCTATCTGCCGCGGCAGGAAATCCGCCACACCTCTTCGCATGAGCGCGGCCAAATCTACCTACCGGTCGTCAACTCGATCCTGCTGGTGGGCTGCGTCGGCCTGGTGCTGGGCTTCCAATCCTCCAGCCGGCTAGCCGCGGCCTACGGCATTGCCGTTACCGTGACCATGTTGGTAACCACCGGCCTGTTCTTCTTTGTCGCCCGCCATCTCTGGCAGTGGAGCCGGCTCCAGGCCGGCGCGCTGTGCGCCGGGTTCCTGCTGATTGAACTGGTGTTTTTCGCCGCCAATGCGGTAAAAGTGGTGCAGGGCGGCTGGTTCCCACTGGTCGTGGCCACCGCGGTGTTTGTCGTCATGCTGACCTGGAAAAAGGGACGGCAGTGCCTGCACCGGAAACTGGCCCCCCGCATGCTGCCAGTGAACCTGCTGCTGGACAGCCTCAACCGGGAGACCGTGCCACGGGTTCCCGGCACCGCCGTCTACTTGTCCGGCAATCCCCAGGGTACGCCGCTGGCACTACTGCACAACTTGCGGCACAACCGGGTCCTGCACGAACGCGTCGTCCTGATGACCATCATTCCGACCGACGAACCGCACTTCCCCCCCGACCAACGCGTGCAGGTGGAGACCTTGGAACACGGTTTCTTCCGCGTCACCGCCCGTTACGGCTTCATGGAAACGCCCAACATGTCCGACATCCTCATCCACTGCCACGCCCTGGGACTGGAACTGCCCCGGCAAAGCGTGTCGTTCTTCCTCAGCCGCGAGACCATTGTCCGCGGCCGGCCGTCGGCCATGAGCCGCTGGCGCGGGGCCGTTTTCGCGCTGCTCTCCCGCAACGCCCAGCCCGCCACCGCCTTCTACGGCATTCCCGCCAACCGCGTGGTCGAACTGGGCATGCAGATCGAACTGTAGTCCAGCCCGGGGATGGCGTCACTGCTGCGGCGGTGGACGGCGGCGAAGCGGGAGGGGGACAGGCCGCAGTGGCGCTTGAACAGCCGCGAGAAGTAATACGGGTCGGCAAAGCCGAGCTCGCCGGCAATCCCCTTGACGCCGCGCCCCAGCAGCAGCAGGTTTTTGGCGGCATTGAGTTTCAGGTTGAGGAAATAGGCGTGCGGCGCCTGGCCGGTCTGGCGGCGGAACTGCTTGCGTAGCGTCTCGAAGCTGATGCCGTGTTCGCGGGCGATGGCCGCCAGGTTCACCGACGGCCGGCAGAGTTGCCGCTGCATGACGTCAATGGCCGCCGCCAGCACCGGCGGCAGGGATGACGTCTCCCGCCGGTTGAGGTGCAGGTAGAGCAGCCCCAGCAATCGGTGCAGTCCCAGCGCGCCCAGCACCGGGGTGTCGGGACGCCGTTCCTGCTGGTACCGGTACAACTCCTCGTAGGCGGCCGTCAGCTCGGGCAGGATGCCGCACACCAACAGGTTCCGCGCCGGCCACAGGGGGCCGAAGCGGGCCTCCGCCGCCTGGCCGTCAAACAGCACCCAATACTCCGTCCATACCGTGCCCGGCAGCGGGTCGTAGCAGTGCTCCACGCCCGGCGCGAGACAGAACAGCGTGCCCGGCCCGACCGGCTGTTCCGGGGTTTGGGCGTCACGGAAGGTACCCGTGCCGCCCAGCAGATAGATGAGAGCGTGAAACGGCAAGGTCCGCGCCCGGCCGCGCATGTAGGGCGCCTTGGCGTGTTCGAGCCCGATCGCTTTGACCAAATTATCCATCATTTTACCAACAAGTGCGGTTGTTGTCGGTTTGGAATCATCTATAATGTAGCATGACATCAAACCAAAAAATCCCGTTAAATAGAGCAGCCTTCAAACGTAACAACGCTTTTCCATAACCGGGAGCCGCCCGTCCTCGGGCGGACGAACCCGTCATCGTCGGAGACGCGCATCATTGGTTTGGCGGACGGTGACCCAATAAAAAAGGGCGGAATTGGTATGACGCCACCGATTTCCGCCCGAGGACAGGCGGCTCCCGGTCTTGACATAACGCCGAGATTAAAAAAAACGGCAAAAGAATTGCCGCACTCCAAAACGGTGCCAACCGGATCGGGACTTTTGAAAACGTTTTGACCGTTAAAATTTTTCACTACCTTCAGCCTACAGCCTAACACGCTTCAGCCTAACGATAGATCACCGCATGCCTGCCATCACCACCACCGCGATTGTTCCGCTGCCCGGGCGCCTGGTCCGCAAGGGAATGAACGCCTCCATCCTCAGCGCCGTGCTGTGGAGTTTTTGCGCCGCGACCATTTCCGGCCCGGTGTTTGCGGGGCTGCTGCTGGCGTTGCACATGAGCAACGTCCAGATCGGGGTGATCTCCTCGCTGGGCCTGCTGTTCCTGCCGCTGCAGATCGTTGGCGCCCTGTTGCAGCAGCGCTACCTGCACCGCAAGCGCTTCTGGTGCCTGGCGACCCTGGCCAATTTCACCACCTACGGGGCGATCGTGGTGCTGGTGGCGGTGTGGGTCCGGCTCCCGGCAACCGTGGCCGCCCTCCTCTTCCTGGTGATTTATGCCATGGGCCAGATGGCGGTGCAATTGGTGGCGCCAGTTTTCCTGGCCTGGCTGGGCGAACTGGTGCCGCCACGGGAGAGCAATTCGTTCTGGAACCGCCGCCAGGGCTGGGCTCAGATCACCGCCGTGGCCGCCGCCATCGGGGTCGGCTGGGCGGTGGACGCCCTGGGCCGCGACAGCCGGCCCACCTACGTGCTGATTCTGGGCGTGGGCGTGTTCTTCGGACTGCTGTCGCTGTGGGCGCAGGCGCTGGTGCCGGACCCCGATCCGGAACGCCATTCCCGGCCGTCATTGCTGGCCAACCTCCGCCACACCTGGCGCAATCCGCGCATCCGGCAACTGATCCTGTTCTTCGGCTTTCAGGAATTGTGCGTGGGCATGGCCTGCCCGTTTTTCTTCATTTATCTGCAGAAATCAATGGCCCTCTCCATGACGGCGGTGCAGGGGCTGACCGCGCTCAGCAGCGTCATCAGCTTCCTGGCCGGTTATCTATTCAGCGTCCTCGGCAGCAAGTACGGACGCAAACCGGTGCTGGTCCTATGCACGCTGCTCAAGGGCGTTGAGTTCATCTTTTGGGGCACCCTGCTGCCGGGCCATGGCTGGATGGGGGCGTTGCCGTGTTTCATTTTGGGCGGCGTGGCCAACATCGGGCTGGCCTCGGCGCAGGTGTCGCTGCTGACCTCCATGGAGCGCAAGCGGAGCCAGAGCTTTTCCATCGCCGTGTTCTTCGCCGTGTTCGGCCTGTGCGGTTTCATCAGCGGCAGCTTCAGCGGCGTGGTCTACGACTGGCTGGGCGGCTTCGATCCCGGCCTGCCCATCCACTTGACCCCATTCAACTGGATCTGCCTGATTGCCGTGCCGGGCTATTTCCTCAGCCTGCTGTTCTTCGCCTCCTTCCGCGAGGTCGGGGCGACACCGACGGCGCAGGTGGTGAAAACCCTGCTGTTCGACAATCCGCTGCGTGCCGTCTACCACGCCCACGTCCTGGCGGCGCCGATGGAAGAACAAAACCGAGTCGCCACCCTGGACCAAGCCAGCGGCACCCTGATCACGGCCGAACTGCTGCATGATCTGCACAGCCCCTCCAGCCGGGTGCGGGAGAGCGCGGTGTGGAGCATTGCCCGCACCGCGGAAACCGCCGACCCGCAACTGCTCGATGCGCTGATCCGTCTCCTGGACCAGCCGGAACTGGGACTCCAGGCCACTGCGGCCCGCGCCCTCGGGCGCCGGCATACCGTGGCGGCGCCGGCGGTTCCCGCGCTGTCGCGTCTGGCCCGAACCGGTGACCCCACCCTGGCCCGCGTCTCCATCACGGCCCTGGGCCAGATCAAAGGCGCCGAGGCCGTAACCGCTCTGGAAGCACTGCTCGCCGACGACTGCCGGCAACCGCTGTGGGCGCCGGCCGCCGAAGTCCTGGGGCAATTGGGCGACCACCGCCATACCCGGCTGGTTTACCGCGCCTACGCCCAAGAAACCCATCCGGTGCTGAAACTACAGCTCCTGCTGGCGTTGGCGCGCACGGTGGCGGCCGACAAGCCAGCCGTCCACGCCATTTTCGAGGCGGAAGAGCGCCGCCCCGGCAGCGAGATCGAACGCCTGATCCAATCCCTGCAACAACGGCTGGAAAGGGATGCCGACGCCCAATCCGCGCTGGAGGCGACCCTGGCGGATTACGATGCCGGCCGGCCGGCCGCGGCCTTGGATCGGATCCTGGCGTTGGTTGAAACCGCGGCGCCGGCCACCGCCGGGCAGGCCGCCCCGGCCACCCTCCGCTGGCTGCTGCAAACCCTGGGCACAGAACTGCACCAAGCACCGCCCGGCCTCGAACGCCACCTGTTGCTGACCGCCCTGCTGGCCGCCGATGCCCTCAGAGCGAGCGGCCCGGGGTCCAATTCAACAGAAATTCGAGGGTAAAGACCGCGCTCCAACTGAACTGCCCGGCGCCCAGCGGGGCTCCAGTCAATGGATGGTAGTTCTCGTGGATGTAAGCCGGCGTGTTGCGAACCCAGGAGAGCAAGGTGTCGCGACCCGCATCGGCAATATCGTCGAAGCCATAATCTTTGAGCCCCTTGAGCGCGAAGTAGGCGACGTTCAGCCAGGTCCGGCCGCGCCAATAGCCTTTGGGGTCAAAGTGCTGGTTGTCGTAAGCGATGCTCGGCCAGCCGGGATTGAACTTTTCCGGCGAGGCGGCCAGCCGTGCCATCGCCCCGGCGCGAGCCTTGCTTGCCACTCCGACATAGAGCGGCATGAAGGAGGCGGGGCTCAAGGCATCGACGAACGTCCCTTTGCCAAAATCAAAATCAAGATAAGTGCCGGCGGCATCGTCCCACAGGCGGGTTTCAATCCGCCGGGAGAGCTCCACTCCGGCGTTCTCCCAGCGCCCGGCGTCCCGCGGCAGCTTCAGGCGGTCAGCCATATAGGCGAGCGCCTGATATAGCATGACCATAAAACAGTTGAGATCGACCGGCCAGACCTCGTAGATGCCGCCATCCCAACGCACGGAGTTGTCCCAGCCTGATTCGTATTTGGCATCCGTCAACCGGGTTTCCGGGCTCTCATGGTCGGCGTTGTAATTGAACAGTCCGTGCTCGTCACCGCCCCGGTTCTTGCGCCAGTGGGATTCATAAAGGACGAACTTGGGATAAATGGCTTGAAGAAATGCATCGTTGTTTTCGCGCCGGTCGACGATCATGGCCGCCCACGGCATCACCGGCGGCTTCCCGAAGGTGTCGACGACACGCCCATCCTCGAAAACCACATCCGGCAACAGCCCCGACGGCTTCTGCCGTTCGAGGAACATCAGGATCTGCTCGCGCGCCAATTCGGCATCCCACCGGGAGACGCCGACCGCATGAAACGCGCTGTCCCAATTCCAGACCCCCCGGAATCCCATCACCGACGGCGTGATGCCGCGCCACGGCGCCCAGGGAAGCGCCTTCCCTTCGGGCGGGACGAGAAGGTTGCCCAGCAACGTTCGTGCCGCCCGGTCGAGAAGCGAATACTCCTCATAGGGACGTTTGCCATAGAATTGGGAAAGCCATTTGTCGCAGGCCGTCATTAAATTTTTCCTTCAACGTCAATCCTGGCTCGCCGGCTGAATGGCACAACCGGTGTAGCTGGTAAACAGGGCATCCAAAGTGGCCTTTTGTTCGGGATTGCGCGCCACGGCCCGGGTCAGGGTGCCAAGGGTTTCATAGGCCGCACCACGCGCCGCCGGCATGTTGATGGCGGCGGCAAACGGGCCTCCAGACAATTCGGCAAACGCCGTGGTGACAAGGTCGCCGGCTTCCGGATTCCTGGCAACGGCCTCCAGCATGGCGCCCACGGCGCGCATATAGGCCGCCATGGCCTCTGCCGAACGCTGGTCGGCGGCACGGGCCGGCCCGCAGAACTGGCGCGCAACGGCGAGCAGTTCCGCGGCCATGGCAGGTTGCCGAGCAACCGCTTCACACAGCACGCCGATGGCGGCAAATCTGGCGGCCTGCACCTCGGACTTGGCCTGCCGGGCCGTGTCCGCCGCCCCCAAGTATGCCAGGGCCAAATCGGTGAGCTGACCGGCTGATTCAGGCTGCCGGGCGATGGCGGTAAACAGCAGGCCGACCGCCTGCATGCGGGCCACCTTGCCCACCGGAGTCAAGGGCGAAAAGTCGTCAATTGTACCGCAGAACAACGAGGCATCGTCCGTCAGCGTTCCAGCCATTTCGGGCTGCCGGGCCACGGACTCAAACAAGACCCCGATCGCCGCCAGACGCTCGGCCTGGCCTGCCGGGGTCAGGCGCAGGTAGGCCTGGACATTCCCGCTCGCGCCGAGCAGCAACTGAGACATGCGGCCGGCCAACTCGGGCTGGCGAGCCACACCGTCAAACAGGGCGGCGCAAGCCTGAAAATACGCGACTTGAACGCCTTCATCGCGCCCCGCGGCCTTGCCCGCAAACGTCCCCAAAGTCGCCTGATAGGAACCATCGTCAAACACCTCCGGACTGGCGGCCATGGTTTCCAGCATCGACGCCACTGCGGCCGAACGCCCGCGCTGGGCAATGACTTCCGCGGTGCCCCCGGCGTACGCCATGCCGTCGTCGGAACCGCTCCAGCCCAGCAACAGCAGCATCAGCACCGGCAGGAACCGTGAAGTCAGACTCCGAATCGGAAGGCCGGTCAGGGCATTGGGGATGACCGTCACGTTCCGCGCATCGACGGGGATAAGATTGGGCATGGCTTACTCCGTTTTGGGTCACATTTAAGGATTCGTCATCCGCCTAAAATTGCATCCTAGGCATGGACTCTATCATGCCGGCGCCCGAAGGTCAAGCCCGCTAATCGTGGCCGGGAAACCGCGGCTGCTTGAATGTTCGATGTTCGGTTGAATTGACATCGCCCCCCGTCCGGATATGGTGCCCGGCATGCGCGCATTGGTCCAACGGGTGACGGAAGCGGCGGTGACGGTGGACGGCCGGGAAATCGGCCGCATCGGCCCGGGTCTGCTGATCCTGCTCGGCGTCCGCACCACCGACACCCCCGCCGAAACCGCCTGGCTGGCCGACAAATGCCTGAACCTGCGCATCTTCGAGGACGCGGACGGCAAGTTCAACCACAGCCTAGCCGAAGTTGGCGGCGAGGCGCTGGTGGTCTCCCAGTTCACCCTGTACGGGGATGCCAGCCGCGGCCGCCGGCCCGGTTTCACCGACGCCGCCCGGCCCGAACTGGCCATCCCGCTCTACGAGGCGTTCATTGGGCTGCTACGCGCCGCCAGCGTCCGCACCGCCACCGGCGAATTCGGCGCCAAAATGGACGTGCGCCTGGTCAACCACGGCCCCGTCACCCTGCTGGTGGAACGCGAGGCGGGCGCCACAGGCGAGTAGCCGGCATTATGGTAAGCCGTGTTTCTGCCCACAGTCGCAATGCTTGTCGATAACCATCGATCCCCGTCGATATCTGTCGACAGACATCGCTGGACATCGACGGTTATCGACGGATATCGACCATTGAGGAGCCCCGCCCATGCCCGCCAAAATCAAAAACACCCTGCCGCCCTGCCGCCGCCAGAACCCGGCGGACGCCGTGTCGCCGTGGACCAGCCAGGCCGCCGCCGCCCTTACCCGCAAGATCTGCGCCACCTATGCCGACGAGCGCGGCGTCAATCATCTCGACGGCCGCAACATGCCGCAGAGCGAAGAGATCATCCGCATCCTGCACCATCTGCTGGAAATCCTCTTTCCCGGCTACACCGGCCGCGACCCGGTCGACCGCGCCGGCCTCGAGTTCACCATCGGCCAGCACCTCAACCGGGTGTTCCATGCCCTGACCGACCAGATCGAGCGCGCTTTCGTCTACCAGTGCACCCTGACCCGCTGCACCACCGGCGGCTGCCGCCGGCTGGCCGCGGACACCACCCTGCACCTGCTGGAACAGCTCCCCAAGCTGCGGGAAATCCTCAAGACCGACGTTCAGGCGGCCATGGACGGCGACCCCGCCGCCAAAAGCCAGGATGAGGTGATCATCGCCTATCCCGGCCTGAAGGCGATCGCCATCCAGCGCCTGGCCCATTTGCTGTACCAGGCCGAGGTGCCGCTGATCTCCCGCGTCATGGGCGAGTACGCCCACGCCATCACCGGCATCGACATCCATCCCGGCGCCGCCATCGGCCACAGCCTGTTCATCGACCATGGCACCGGCGTGGTCATCGGCGAAACCGCCGTGCTCGGCAACCAGGTCAAGATCTACCAGGGCGTCACCCTCGGCGCCCTCAGCTTCCCCAAGGACGAGCGCGGCAACATCATCAAGGGCGCCAAGCGCCACCCCAATCTTGAGGACAATGTCACCATCTACGCCGGCGCGACCATCCTGGGCAACATCACCGTCGGGCACGACTCGGTCATCGGCGGCAATGTCTGGCTCACCGAGGCGGTGCCGCCGCACAGCCGGGTCACCATGGCCCAGCCCGACCTGAGCATCCAGACCCGCTCCGCCGCCGCCAAGCCCGGCAAGCCCCCCCGCGCCCGGAAATAACGGATAGGAATTTTGATTTCAGGCTTGGGATCGGAAGAGGAGAATAACTAGCGCCGCCGACGGATCAGCGCCATAGCGCCGATGCCCAGCAGCGCCATGGTCGCCGGTTCGGGGACGGTTTCGACCACAAGGTACGCCGGATGGACGCCCTCACGGGATGAGATTTCCGAACTCCAGTTGCTGACGGGTAGGGTGAGGGCGAGCACATTGTCCGCCAGATCGGCGCTGTAGTTCCAACCGCCGGTGGCGAGGTTCAGGTCAGTCCAAGCCTAGGAACCAGTGGCCCATGGTGACCAGGCGGTGGGCCCCGCGAGCACGATGCCCGCCGCCGGCTGCGTATACCAGGTCATCGCCTCGGTCCAATTTTCGCCGCACTGAGCGACGGTGGGTCTGGTGTCCGCCGTGGTGACGTAGACGTGCAGTGTAGCCTTCGTGACCGTTTCCAGGTCGGAGACGCCGGACAAGTCAAACTTAAGATATGTGTAGTTGCCGTAGTACGCCGTGGTGCCGTTATAGGCTTGCGTCTTCAAGGTCAATGCGGTTCCGATTGCCCCGAGCGTGTCCGCGCCCGACCAACGATCCACTTCATAGGCCTCGGCATCGGCGATGACCGGGCAGTTGTAGACCCCCGCGTGAGTAGTGGTGGCAATCATGGCGCAGACGGATAGGAATTTTAGTTTCATGGGTGGTTAATCCGAATGTTTACCTAAAAGACATTATAACTCTTCTCTTGGTGAGCTCGGTGGCTCCGTGCGAGAAAAATCAACCTGCCGCTTTTGCTGGCGCCCGTCGGACATCCGCGAAACGGGGGCTCCGGCTCACCATTGCGGGGCGTCCTCTCCGTCCTCCTTGTCCTCCCGTGGCGTGGCCGTCCTCAACGTCCTCGCCCCGCCGCCCGCCCAAAACGGCCAACTTATGCCGCCGCTGAGGACGGGGAGGACCCTTCGCCCCGATTCCCAATCCGAGGGGACGCTGAGGACAGAGAGGACGCGGCGGCCAGCCCAATTCCCCCGTCCCCAATCGACTCGCGTGGCGGCTGGGGTAAATTGGGAGACAATGCCTTACTGCATTGGGTTGAATGATACATATCATTGATATATATTAATTGGTATGGAAACCGCCAAGCTATTTAAGACCGGGCGCAGCCAGGCCGTGCGACTGCCCAAGCCGTTCCGCTTCACCGGAACGGAAGTGTACATCACCCGGGTGGGAAACGCCGTGGTGCTTCTGCCGGAAGCGCATTCATGGGATGTGCTGTTTGACGCCTGCGAAGAATTCACCGGGGATTTCATGACGGACCGCGAACAGCCCGCCGAGCAAGTCCGCCCCGAACTCGCCCCATGAAATACCTGCTCGACACCAGCATCTGCATCTTCATCATCAACCACCGGCCCTATCACGCGCGGGAACGGTTTGCGCGAGTCCAAGCCGGCGACATTGCCTTGTCCTCGGTCACCTTATCGGAGTTGCAGTATGGGGTGGCAAAGAGCGCCAATCCGGCCAAAAACCAAAATGCCTTGCGCCATTTCCTGATCCCGCTGGACGTTCTTCCCTACACGGCGGCAGCGGCAGAGGAATACGGCCGGTTGCGGCGGCATTTGGAACCGACGGGACAGCCCATTGGCCCCATGGACTTGATGATTGCGGCGCACGCACTCGCGGAGCGCCTGGTGCTGGTGACGAACAACCGCAAAGAATTCGCCCGCGTACCGGGATTGCTGATCGAAGACTGGAGCGTGCCCCTTTGACTGAATGTCATCGGTTGGGAACCCCCTTTTAAGGAAAGGCGGTTCCCAAACCCTCCGTCAAACCTTTTTGCATCCTTTGCGGATTTCGCAGGCCGCCCCTGGCGCTCCAGTCGTGGATGGTTGCAACGAAGCGGCCTGCGGAATCCGCAAAGGGAGCACCCTTTTCCAAAAGGGTGGCCCCAACATCGTCCGGCATTGCGGCGGCGCCTGCGCTTCTGTATATTGACCAGGAATGTTCATGGTCCGTGGCCGCGTGCGGGGAAAGTCGTCCATTGCAGTCCGGCCGCGGCCCCCTGTTTTGCACCATTGTTTTGCCGTCAAACACGTTAAAGGAGTCAACCGCCATGTCCCGCCCCGATTTCCGCAAACTGCAGAAAGCCGTCCGCGCCTTCGCCGGCAACAGCCGCGCCCTGGTCGGCCAGGTCCCCACCATCGCCATCACCCCGGTGGCCGACGGCCGCACCGGCGCCTATGAGGGCAATGTCGCCGGCACCTGGAAAATGGTCGAGAACGTCTACGACCTGATCGCCAATGGCGTGAAACTACCGGACGGCACCCCGGTCCGCGTCGTCGTCGCCCCGGAAATCGTCTACGGCGCCCGCACCGCCGCCCTGGCCCAGAAGTACTACACCGAACAGGGCGTCAGCGCCAACATCTGGGTTAGCCGTTCCTGGTCCTATTCCGATGAACTGATGGGCGCCTGCATGGGCATCGGCAGCACCGAGTGGCAGCAATGCGCCTACGGCCTCAACGGCACCGACCGTCCCGGCGCCGTCTGGCTGAAGGCGTTCACCGCCGCCATGGACGAGAAGATGCGCCCGATCTTCTGCGTCTATTCCCCGGACCTGGAGAACGAGAACGACCCGCTGACCCCCTACGTCGCCGGCCGCCTGCTCTCCTTCGCCCGCTGCGCCGCCGCTGTTGCCGAAATGCGCGGCAAGAACTACCTCTCCGTCGGCGGCGTCTCCATGGGCATCATCGGCTCCGACGTGCGCCGCAACCTGATGCAGCAGTACCTCGGCATGGGCTCGGTCTCGGTGGACATGAGCGCCGTCAAGGGCCGCATGGACCACGGCATCTACGACCACGACGAACTGAAGAAGGCCATCGCCTTCATGGAGAAGTTCGACATGGACTTCGGCCAGGGCCAGCGCCCGCAGGCCCATGACGACCTGCTCCGCGACTGCTGCAAGATGACCCTGATCGTGCGCGACCTGATGATCGGCAACCCCAAGCTGGCCGATCCCGCCTTCGGGAAAAAGCACGGCTTCCGCGCCGACGTCGAATTCGCCCAGGGCGCCAACGCCATCGCCGGCGGCACCCAGGGCCAGCGCGCCTGGACCGACCTCTATCCCAACTACGACGTGGTCGAGTCGATCCTCAACAGCTCTTTTGACTGGAACGGCTTCCGCGCCCCGCTGGTGGTCGCCACCGAGAATGATTCCAAGAACGGCGTCGGCATGCTGATCGCCCAGCTCCTCACCGGCATGCCCCAGCTGTTCGCCGACATCCGCACCAACTGGACCCCGGCCTCGATCAAGAAGGCCACCGGCGTGGACGTCTCCAAGATCTGCCCCCGCGGCATCATCGACAAGCGCAACTCCGGCGCCGGCGCCCTGGACTACGCCCTCGACCCGCGCACCCTGGTCAAGGGTGGCGACAAAATGAGCATCCAGGCCGTCTGGCAGGCCATCCAGGCCGATCCCAAGGCCCAGAAGAAGCTGATCGAGACCGCCATCAAGAACACCGTCTACATGGCCGCCTCCCTCGAATACTTCCCCGGCGACGGCCTCTCCAGCCACTACCGCACCCCCGGCGGCATTCCCATGACCTCCTACCGCTACAACGTCGTCGGCGACCTGCTCACCTGCTCGGTCGTCGAAGGCGAGACGGTCGAACTGCCGGCCAAGGTCGCCGACCACATCTCCAAGGTCACCGACCGCACCTGGCCGGAAACCTATTGGACGCCGCGCGGCATGACCTCCTTCGAGTACATGTCCAAAATCGGCCCCAACCACGACGCCAACAGCTTTGGCCTGATCGGCGCCGACATGATCACCCTCAACGCCATGCTCCGCATCCCGGTCGACCTCCACAATATCGCGGCCGACCAGATCTTCCGGCCGACCCTGTGGGACCGCTTCGGCGGCGACGACTTCCGCGCCTGCAAGGAACTCGGCCCGGTCTATGTGTGAAGAAGGCTGAAGGCTGTTAGGCTGAAGGATTCAGGAGTGTGGCAAAGGGCTTGTCGCCCGTCGGGACGTCACCGACGCGATACAATCGCGTTGCCACAGTAGGGATCATCCTCTTCTCATGAATAATTCAGGTTAACTTGGCCATGGGGAACGTTCACGGTGCTCAGAGCCGTCGAAACCGTTCCTCCGCCTGCACATTCCCCCGGCGCGCTGCGAACTCCGCAACGCGCCGGGTTTGTTTTGGTCTCAAGAAATCGGAAGTGCCCGCCCTTGTGGCTCAGGGCGTACTGCCTATCTGAATATACGCATTTGGGAGCCGCCCGTCCTCGGGCGGACGAACCCGTTATCGTCGGAGACGCGCGTCATTGGTTTGATGTGACGGCGGCCCCATAAGAGGACGGAACTGGGGATGACGCCGTCGCTGTCCGCCCGAGGACGGGCGGCTCCCGGTTTTGAAGTAACGCCAACGTTGTCTTCAGAACGGTTGTATCTTTGCGGTATGTCATCACCGGCTCTTGGCAACCCCGGCGCGAGCCGGTACCGTATGTTTGAGGGGCGATCAGACGGCAACCAGTGAAATCAAGTGCACGATGCCCATGATTTTACCACAGAGGGCAGAGAGAGAGAAAATACCGGGTGATAGTTCGGTTTTTGGAAAGCGGCCGCCGAGCCTCGGGAGCGGCTCGGGCCGCGGGCCGTTCACCGGCCCCTGGCGGAATGGCCGACACCGTCCGAGGCGGAGCAGGAACAGCTCAAGCGCGACTTCATGGAATACCCGCGCTCCGAACAATCCCGCGCCCTGAGCCAGTCATTGGGATGATGAATAGGCAAGTTGGGAATCGGCCGGTTGGGGCCACCCTTTTGAAAAAGGGTGCTCCCCCCGCGCTCCGCGCTTCGCAGTCCCGGCTCCGCCGGGTCGCTCACATGTTCGCTCTGCACCCCCCTTCCTAAAACTTTTGTTTCATTTTG
>CAITYL010000333.1 GCA_903896595.1 uncultured Lentisphaerota bacterium | reverse complement strand
TCCACCCGGCAGGGATAAAAGACGTTGCAGTGCCGGGCGATCTCGGCGCCGTTGAGCATCACGGTGGCGGCCAGGTCGAGCTGGTCGAACACCAGCCAGGCGCGCTTGGCCGTCCGCATGGCGGCGGGGGCCGCGAACTCGCGGCGGTAACTCCAATAGCATTCCTCCACCCAGCGCGCCGCCAGATGGTTCATTCCCACGGTCGGCTCCTGGATCAGCCCGGCCCGGATCAGGTCGAGGTGGATTTCCCCCGGCACCTGCGCGTCGAGGTAACGCACCTCATCGACGGTGTCGCCGTGGCAATGTTCCAGCCGCCCGCGCTCGCCGTCACAGGGACGGACGCGCCAGGTGCCGTTGAGGGAGTGGGTGTGCAACATATTTTTTTGTGCTTTTGACGGGGTGGATATGATGTTAAAATACCATCGCAAATGAGGTTCGCATAGAGAATAACTCGCCCATTTTATGGTATGTTTCAACCATGCCCTCTCCCAAAGAACGGTATCTGCGTCTGCCCGCCGACCCTCGTCGCGACTTTCCCGCCTTTGGTCCGCCGCAGGGGGATGGCATGCCCCTCATCATCAACCGCGCCAAGCTGGACACAGCCAATTTTTTCCGCCACTGCCACGATGGCGCCGAGCTGTTCGTGGTGGTCGGCGGCGAAGGCTTGTATCTGAACCAGAACCAGACCGTGCCGCTGTGCGTGGGCGATGTTTTTGTCGTCAACGACTGCCAGGTGCATGGCTTCCGCAACACCCGGCGGCTGGAGATGTACAACCTTCTTTTTGAGCCGCAATCCCTGCTGCCGCCGCTTGACTTGGTGGGCGATCTGCCGGGGTACTATGCGCTCTTCCATTGGGAACCGCGGCACCGCCGGGAAGAGGGCGCATTCGGGCATCTGCGGTTGTCGCCAGAGCTGTTGCGCGGCCTCGAGCCGCTGCTGGCGGCCATGGAGCGCGAATATTGGGACGAGCCGCCGGGGTGGCGGCTGGCAGTGAAGGAATTGTTCTGGCAGCTGGTGCTGCGTCTATCGCGCCATTACCAGGACGTCACCACGCCGGTCAGCCGCGCCACCGTGCGGATGGCGGAGGTGCTGCGCCTGCTGGAGGCGGAGGCCGGGCAGGCGCTGTCCGTTACCGAACTGGCCGCCCGCACCCACCTGTCCGTCAATCAGTTTCGACGGGTGTTCCGCCGGGCCACCGGTGCCGCACCGGGCGCCTACCGTCTGCAACGCGCCCTCCTGCGCGGGGCCAGCCTGTTGCGCGATCACGGGGCGTCGGTCAAGGAGGCGGCGCAGGCCACGGGCTTTCACGACGCCTCCCACTTCACCCGCCTGTTCCGCCGCCATTTGGGCGTCAAACCCTCCGAGTATGTCCCGGCGCCGTGACACCGCTTGGCGTGTTGGCGGCCAGGCGGATGGCGATTACGAGCAGGCGCAGGGTGCCGACGGTGCTGAGGCACGCGCCGGCGACCGAGAGCCAGTCCGGTTTGGCCCAGATGAGGACAAATCCGGTCAGGGCCATCCCCGCACCGATGACGACGTCGCGGCAACGGGCGCCAACGTCCGGCCGGCGGCGATGCGGGGTCGGGGTGCCGGCGCTGGTTGGCAAGATTGTAACATCATGGTGCATTTGGAATAAGGTTCCATTACGAGGCTGTCACGGACGTTCCGGGCCCGGCTGTTTGCCGCGGCCGGTTGGCGGGGCATTCGTGGGGGGTGGCGTTGGTTCGTTTTGCACGTGGCGGAATAGCCGGTCCGCCGTGATGACCGTACGTTTGATCAGCCCGCAGCGGCGGCTCCAGTCGTGATAGATGACCTTGCACGGGCTGGCGTAGCCGGGCTGGACGAAGCGCTGCATGGTGTGCTGGTAGATGTCGTCCAGCATCACCAGCGGGCCGGTGGCGGCCAGCGCCAAGCCCAGGATGGCGGCCCAGCGCCAACGCGCCCGGATCAGCAGGAGGCCGAGAACGACCATGCCGATGCCGCCGTAGAAATGATGCACGCCCTGCAAGGTTTCCATGTCACGCGTCTCGGTTACGGTGGTGGTTTCGAAGGCGCCGGAGGCAATAAAAAAGGGGCGTTGCCACCAGTCCCGCCAACACGCCCGCCAGCAGCTAGGCGCAAGAAGTTATTGGAACAGGTCGTCGGCACTGAACGCCAGCGGGTAGCGCTTGGCCACTTCCGGGGCGACGCGGGACAGGCTGAACGCGCCGACGCGCGCCGCTGGCAAGACGGCGCTCTTTTTCTCCAATGTGGCCATCACCTTCAGATCGACAGGGGCTCGCGTCCATTTGCATTCGAACGCGATGATGTCGCCTTGCTCGCGGGCGATGCAAAGGTCGATCTCGATGCTGGTTTTGGTCACCCGGTCGTGGTACCAGTAGCGGCCAATGTCGGTGAACGGATAGGGAAAGGTGTCCGCCCGGTTTTTTCGGACTAAATACTCCATGCAGACGGTCTCGAAACGGTCGGAAACATAATGATCCAGTACCGGCGCGACGCAGGTTGCGTAGAAGCGATCAGGGGACATGACTGTCATTTGGGTCAGGTTGGCGGCAATGAAGCGGTAATGGAAGGCGAAGAAGTTATCGGCCATTCGGTAGAGGGTCTTTCTGGTGTCGGCCTTTTCCCCGAAACAGATTTCCCGACGCACGATCCCCAGGTCGGCCAGAATCCGGACGTATCCGCTCGTCTTCGATGAGTCGTGGACATGCGCCTTGGTGTCGATCTCCGATAACTTGGTGGCGCCATTGGCGATGGCTAGCAACACGCTGGAATAAATGCCAACGCTTCGCAGCTCCGCCTGCAAGAACAGGGAGATCTCCGATTCCAGCGGGGCGTTGTTACGGACGATCAAGTCGATGATGTTCTTTTTCAACGGCTTGTCATCGTCGATCATCACCAGATGGAACGGCAGGCCGCCGAACACGGCGTAGGCCCGGATCTTGTCGGCACTGGAATAGTTCGGATAAAACAGGCTGCTCTCGTAATAATCGTATTCTTTGAGGTGGATCAGGAACGTCCGGCGGCCATAGAGCGGTTTTTTGTAGGCGAGCATCTCTTCAATCATGCCGACCTGACTGCCCGCGACAACGAGCTTCAAGCATGAGGTTTGCCGGTACCGGTCAATGGCATTCTGCAGCACCGACATGATGGAAGGATCACTCTCCACCAAATAGGTGAACTCGTCAAGGATAACCGTGATCGTGCTCCCGGCCGACTTGCCGAACAGATGTGCGAAGGCGTCCTGGAAACTGCGAAAGGCGATGCCAGGTTCGCCAAAGTAATCGGCGATGCACCGGGAGAAGGCGTCCAGATTATCGTCAGCGTTGGTTTGGTTGGCCACGAAGAACAGGGACTTCCCCGCCGCGACCGATTCCTTCAGCAGGGTTGTTTTGCCGACCCGTCTTCTGCCGTAGACGATGCCGAACTCGAAGGTGTCCGAGGCATACCGGTCGCGCAGGGTTGCCAGTTCTGCCGCTCTGCCGATGAACATGGGGGCCTCCCGCGTTGCCCGTGAATTTGCTTCACTATAATTAAGTTAATTACAGATAAGTAAAAATAAGCGTGTAGCCAAGGTTTGTCAACCTTTGCGGATTCCATCGGCCGCTTTTGTGCAACAGACCGCGATTGGGGCAATGGGGCGGCCGACGGAATCCGCAAAAAGGCAGCAAAAAGGTTTGACGGAGGGCTTGGGAACCGTCTTTCCTCAAAAGGGGGTTCCCAATATCATCCGATAAAACGGTCATACACCTCCCGTGGACAGACGGCGTTGACTTCGTTTGGCGCGGCGATACGCTATGTCCCGATGAAAACTTCTTCTTTACTTCCCGGCCGGCGGTTTCTGTTTTGGCTGGGGCTGATCGCCTTGGCAGCGGGACTGCTGCGGTTTGGCGTGTGCTGGGAATTGCGCGCCCAGCCGGCGGTAATCACCCCCGGCTCCGGCACCGACATGGGCACCTACAAAGGGATCGCCGAGGGTATTTTGCGCGGCGACTGGCCGTCGTCCTTTTATTATCAGCCGTTCTATTACGCGGTCTTTCTGCCGCTGGCGTTGCTGGTGGCCGGCGGCAGTGTTTGGGGGCCGCTGTTGGTGCAGTGTCTGCTGGGCGCCGCCACGGTCTGGTTCACGGGGCTGGTGGCGGCGCGGCTGGCGGGGCGCCGGGCCGGTCTGATGGCGGCCGGGCTGCTGGCGGTCGCCAAGTATCAGATTCTCTGCACGCCGTTCCTGCTCTTGGAAGTTTTGCAGGGGTTTTGGCTGGCGCTGCTGGTCTGGCTGGCGCTGCGCGCCTGGGACCATGACCGGGCCCGGGACTGGCTGTGGGCCGGCCTGTGCCTGGCAGCCGCCATCCTCACCCGCGGCAGCGCCCTGCTGCTGCTCCCCGGCCTGCTCGGGTTGCTGGTGTGGCGCCGCTGGCCCCGGACCGAAAAAGGCCAGGCCGTTGCGGGGAGCCATGTTGGGGCCACCCTTTTGAAAAAGGGTGCTCCCTTTGCGGATTCCGCAGGCCGCTCCAGTGCAACAAACCACGATTGGGACAGCAGGGGCGGCCTGCGGAATCCGCAAAAAGGCACAAAAAGGTTTGACGGAGGGTTTGGGAACCGCCTTTCCTCAAAAGGGGGTTCCCAACATTTGTCCCCGGCCGGTCAACCGGCACGGAAAATATGGTTTTTGGTTGTGCTGTTGTGTGTGGTGGTGTGGCTGCCGCAATTGCCGTTTTCGCTGGCCAATTGGCAGCACCATGGCCGTTGGACCGGGCCGTCCACCGCGCAGGATGCGGTGCTTGCCCTGGGCAACACCCCGGAAGCGCCGCCGGGCGGCCTTGAATACACTACCGCCTTCCAAGAGTGGATGCGCCAGAGCGACCGGCCCGCCGCCGAGCGGGTGCCGGTCAGCCGCCAGATGTTGAAATGGCTGGCCGCCGAACCGCTGGCCTGGCCGGAACTGAAACTGCGGATATTCCTGCTGTTTTGGGATCCGCTTGAGATTCCCAATAACTTTGTGCCGGAACGGGACTGTGCGGCGAGCAACTTGGCGCAACTGCCGTTCCTGCTCGATTTCGGCGTCATCGGCGCACTGGGGTTGACCGGCCTGCTGGCGGTGCTGGGGCGCTGCCGCCGGTCACCCCGGACCGCGTTCCTGGTCTATGCAGTGGCGGCGGGGGTGGCGGGCGTGGTGCTGTTCTATATCCTGGCGCGTTTTCGTGTTCCGCTGTTGCCGCTGTTGGCGGTGTTCGCGGGGCTGGCGCTGGAGCGGGTGTTGCGGCTGGCTGAAGGCTGGCTGGGGCGGCGGCCAACGCCGCGCCCCTGGCGGGCGGTCCGGTTCCTCCTGCTGCTGGTGTTTGCCTATGCTTTTTGCCTGTACGGGTACTCGGCCTATGCCCGGTGGCTGGAGGCGCCGCTGACCGCCTGGGTGCGTCCCCATGGTGTGCAACTGGTCACGGAGCATGGCGCCCTGATTCACGACCATGGCTCCCTGGCCCTGGGCGGCTGGCAGTGTTTGCCGCTGCCGCCGGGCGGGTTACGCCTGATCAAAACTTATGACGTGACCCCCGCCGCTGCCGGCAACAACCGTCAGGCCGGGATTGAGCTGTTGGTGATGGCGCCCAAGGGTGGCCAGCTCCGTCTGACGGTCCGTTTCCAGGGGCGCCCCGCTGTCTGCAATGCCAACGGCCCCGTGGATCTCCTGGTCCGGGCGGGCGACCGGCCCCAGCCGCTGCGTTTGGCCCTGGGCGCTTTTGACCCGGCGTGGAAAAAGGTGCGGGTGGAGTTTGAGCTGGCTCCGGCCGGTACGGCGCCTGTCTTTCTCTTTGTGGACACGCGCCGGCGTTACGGACGCACCGCCATGATCGGCCCCGATGGCGTCCTCAACGACCAGATCCCCCTTGAGGCCTGCCCCGAACTGTTCCTACTGCCCGCCTCACCGTCCGGCAAGTGACCCCCGTGACGGTCATGGGAAGCTGCCGGCGTAAGCGGCGTCGAGCATGGCGACTGGACGACATCGGGCACGCGGATGGCGCGGGTGTCGAGCCCGAGGTGACGGCGCAGGTGGTGGTAGGCAAAGGCCGAGATGCCGGTCGACGGATGCATGCCGAGGTCGAGCGGCGCACGGTCGGCCGGTTGATGGTTGAGCGTGCGGACGACCCGTTCGCGGGACGTCATGGTTTCAGTGTTCATCAGCGTGCTCCTGCGCATGGAACGGCCGGACCATGAAAATGATCTGCAGGCTCTCCAAAATATCGAGGTAGCTGCGCAGGGTGTTGGGCGCGATCTTGAGATCCCCGGCCAGCGACGTCTGCGACAGGGGCGACCCGACACGGTGACGGAGCATCTCCACCAACAACCGCATGGCGCGAACTTCCTGAATGCGGCTGAATTCCAGGATGTCTTCCCGCACCAAGTCGCTGTAATACTGGTTTCGCCAGCGAGCCGCCTCGATCTCTGAACCCGAAAGGAACGGCTCAGGGAAACCGCCGAGACGATTGAGTTGGACGAGTGCGTCCGTGGGCGCCATTTGGCTGGCCAGTTCCTTGACGGACAGCGGGTAAAGATGAAACGGGAAATAACGGTCGGCGAGGGATTCCCCGGATTGCCGGAAGGTGTCCAGGCGCGCGCTGCCCGTCACCAGGATGGACTGGCCCGCCGGGCGCGTGTCCACGGCCTCCTTGAGGAACGGTTTCCAGCCGTGCATCTTGTGGATTTCGTCCAAGACCAGCAGCTGCGCTTTTCGGGTGAGGTCGCGCCGGATCCGCTCCTGAAAATCGCGTTCCACTCCGACCAATATGCAGTGGATTGCCAATTAGTCATGACATTTTGTCATTTCGTTGCCGAAAAGTCGTAACGGCGGAAGCGCCTCTGGAAACCCAGTACAGGCAAGATTGCCTGTGATACATTTTTTCCGCGAACTCCGCGCCTCCGCGTGAGACGTGTTTTGTCTTACGTCAGTTACACCAAGAAGCGCCAAGCTGTTCAGGTGGCGATTGCGCCGCCGGAGTTTGTCAAGGAGATGAAGGCGTTGGCCCGCAAGCCCGGTAAAAACACCCGTCGCCCGCGGCGCCCCTTGGCGCGTGTCACAACCTGAGCTACCGGAAGGGACGGTCGAGCGGTGGAATCCAGTCGGGGTTGATGATGAGTTCGATGGCCCTTGCCTTGCCGGGGATGCGGCGGATGAAGCCCCGCTGTTCGAGCCGGATCAGCATGGAATTCACCGACGGGGGCGTGAGGTCGAAAAACCGCTGGCAATCGGCATGGCTGGGCGCCACCCCCGCCACATTCCGCATCATGTAGTCGCGGATAAAGGCCAGAAATTGTCCCTGTTGACGCGTCGGGCCGCCAGGAGGTGGCACGGCGGCATGACTGTCCTTCGCCATGGCGGACTTGAGCTTGCAAAGTGCCGCGCCGATGGCCACCGCGGCGGAGTTCATGGCCGCTTCAGCCTCCAACGGGATTTCCTCCATGACGCATTCATCCAGAAGGACCGTACGTAACTCCCTTGTTACGTCATCCAATAGTGCCATCACCTCGGCGTTCGCCTGACAGAGTTTGCGGTTCTTCGCCTCAACCGCTGCGATGGTTTGACGGGTGGGAGACATCATGTGGCACCTTTTTTACGGACAGGCGAAATATAGCCGAAAGGTTGGTGCCGTTGTTGTGACGCTGCATTTCGTTATTTGTAGTGGTGCAAGCCGTTGTGGATATGATGGATAGCTTATGTGATGGTATTTTTTACGATAGGTGGTTGAATTAATAATGGCTAAAATATGTGTATTATTTATTGTCATTTTGGCCAAGGCGTGATAAATTCATTCCATGAAAGAGCATGACAAACGAACAATGACGCTGAACCTGACGGCCCGCGAGATGGCGGTGTTGGAGGAATTGACGGCAAAGAGGGGGTTGAACAAGACCGCCGTGATGCGCTTGGCCCTGAGGTTGCTGCAAGCGGTGGATTCCAAGGTTCAAATGGGGCATAAGTTGATCGTCGAAAACGAGCAGAGCCACGAGAAGAGCGAACTGGTCATTTTATAGGTTATGTCAAAGACTTCGATCTACCTGAAAGAATCCGCGACGGGTAAACTGGTCAAAGCTGCCTTGCTGGACGAGATCGCGGATGCGCATCTGGCAATGTGGGTTGCGAGTTGGTGTTCGGAGATGGAACGGCATTGTGCCGGACGGATTCTACAGAATAAGCCGGAAGACCACCACTGGGATTGGAAGGCCAAAGCGGCTCACTGGCGACCCTTGCTGGGGTATCATTCTTTTGCCATTGTCTGTCAGGGCGAGTTGCAGGGGCTGATGATGGCGAATGATCTTCAGTCCGCCCGCCTGCCCATCCAGTTTGGCAAGGCACTTGTTTACGTGGAATATCTGGCTACGGCGCCGTGGAACCGTTCTGAAGTTCAGATGCCGCCGCGTTTCAGCGGTGTTGGAACCACATTTATTTCCGCCGCCATTGAACTGAGCCGGACAATTGGCTATCGGGGCCGAATTGGCTTGCACGCGCTCCCCATGGCCGAGTCATTCTATCTGGAGAAGTGCAAGATGGATGCCTTGGGGCGGGATACGGCCTGCCAAAGTTTGATGTATTTTGAACTGACTGAGGAAAAGGCGGAGTTGTTCCGTCAAGACGGGAGAAACCGATGAAGATGCAGCATTCCAAGGCATGGTATAAAAAACATGTCGAGGCAGAAGGCAACGCCGAAATCGGCGCGGGAATCCCACCGTGGGTTCGTTTGCACACTGGCCGGGAGCGCCAGGCCGTATCTACGGTTTTGGAAATCCAGAAGCATGAAATTCGGAAAGTTAGTGCGCTTCACGGTCGCCGCCACGAAGCACACCGTGCCGAGAAAGTTCTGAGCCATGCCTGATGTGCATTGTTCACGGAAAAAGCCATGCTCTTTACCCGCCCGACCCAATCGGTGATGCAGTCTTGCCATCTTTGGGCAAAGTATTCGGGGATGGGAATCCATGACCCTGCTGATTCTTGCCGACATCGACGACTTCCACTGGCCCCACGGCGGCGGCCAGGCGGAGCTGTTGCTGTCCTGTGGTGACGTTGCCGATCAGCTCGTTTTGGAAGCGGCGCAGGCGTACCACTGCCCGCGCATCCTTGCCGTCAAAGGCAATCATGATGCCGCCGCCGCCTTTGCCAGCCCCATTGAGGACCTGCATCTCCGGGTGGTCGAGCATGGTGGCCTGCGCATCGGCGGCCTGAACGGCTGCTGGAAGTACAAGTCACGCGGCGCGTTCCTCTACGACCAAGCCGAGGCGCACCGGCTCCTGGCGGACTTCCCGCCGGTGGACATCCTCCTCACCCACAACTCCCCACGCGGCATCCACGACCGCGAGGACGGCGTCCACCAGGGCTTCGATGCGTTGACCGACTACATCCACTGGGCCGAACCGAAGCTGGTCATTCACGGCCATCAGCACCAGAACCGTGAGACCCAAGTTGGGCGGACCATGGTTACCGGCGTGTATGGTCACAGGCTGATCCGTTGGTCATGAAGACCCCGCTCCTACCATCCGGTCCCAAGCTCCGATGCCTCTCTGGACTCACCCACGAAGCCACTCACTGGCCTCGTCCGATAGAGGCTCCTCCAACCAGTTGCGCATCTGCTCGACGATCCATGACGCCCTGGCATTGCAAAAGGACTCGAACAGTGGCTGGGCCTTAGCCTGCTCCTGGTTTAACACCGCCATTCGGATCTCCTCGTAGAGCGCAAGCGCGTCGTCTGTTACGGACCGTGAGAACATGCCGCGTGCCTTGAGATTCTCGGCATCTCGCTCCCGATCCATCACGGTCCATCGGTCCGCGAGGGCATCTAATCCATTTTGTTGGTGGGTCAGCCATGTCAGGTTGCCGATCGCGTTTGCTGGCGATGCAGTGGCACGGGTTCCGCCTTTGCCGACGATCTGGCGAGCGAACGTGAACGGAACGATGTGCTGCTTCTCCGGGTAGAGCGCCTGCGCGTCCTTGCCATCTGCCCTGCCGAGTGGGGCTTCGCAGGGCAGCGGGTCGAATGGCTTGACGCCAACCTTGCCCCCGGTATCCTTGAAACCGGCGAACTGCGCCTGCCAGAGAAACTCCTTCGCATTGCCCCGCCGCTCGATCGCGTACAGCCAGCCAACGGCTGGATGCTGCATGCAGGGATCGGGCCTCATGCACGGCACCCTTAAACGCATCCACTGCGAGGTGGGTCAACTCCGCAGGTTCGGATAGTCCCTTGATGGCAGGCGGCTGCCTTTTCCAAAGAGTCACCAAGGTGGACTGGTAGCTGCTGAGCGCCTGGCGAAGTTGTTCCTGCCACACCACGCCGTCCGATCCCCATGAAGGGATACGCAGGCTGTCGGTCTCGGACTCGCCGTTGATTCCATGGCAATCGACGATTAGCTGTTCGAGGTCGGGTTGGTCGATGTATGGCTTGAGGAGAGTCCAGTGAAGCAGCCGGGCAACGGCGGCCCGGAATGCGTTGTTGTCGTCGAGCTGCTCGAATGCGGATTCGGGCAGACGGTAGAAGATGTCTATCAGCGGTGCAAGAGCCCGTGTCGAAGGGCGTGCCATTCGATGGTCGAACCACAGTTCCTTGGACAACACTGAGTCGATAAGGACCAGGGCGCGCGTCGCCCGCACAGAGCACTCCTGAACGAGCTCCTCTTTTGTTGCGTATTTTCGCGCCCAGGCTCTATAGCCCGCTGGCGTCTCATCTGGGCCAACGCGGTCGAGACGGTAGCCGAACGTGTTTTTATCGATGGCAGAGGTACCCAGCCAACGGCACCCCGTAGTCCCCAGGAGAGCCAGCGTCGAGTACCGGGTCACGGTAGCCATCCAAACGGTAAACCCCATTTGGAGATCGGACTCACGGACGAGCAAGGAGCGGTGGTCTGCCACGGACTCCTTTGTATCTCGCAAGCCGACGAAATGCGCGAGGTCATCGAGCAGACTCGGGCGTGCGCGGGAAAGGAGCGCAAGCGCGCGTTCCTCCGCGCGCACCCGAATCCCCGCCCGATTGATACGAACGTAAGCATCGATAGCGGCGCTAACGTCGCTGGGCGGGAGCCAGCCCACGGCAAACCGGTTCCCCTCAAGCATGTCCTTAAACCCGTCAAACACCGTCCTCCATTTGGGGTCGAAAAGTCCTGTGAGCTTCTTGACCATATCGTTGGCGTTGGCATCTCGGCGAGCGTGGATGTCTGCCCAGCGCATCGGCGTCGGCGGATCGTCACCAAGCGCGGGCCGATCATAGGCATACCCGGTGACAAACTGGGGACCCCACGGGACGAGTTTGTCTAGTTGCCCAAAATCTGGATCTTCTGTCTCGAAGGTTCTCAGGGCCAACTCGACGACGGAGCGCAACTCGGCATCGTGGAAGATGCCTTCCGGCGCCAAGAGTGCTGCCAGCGGGACTACTCCCACCGGGAGCGGCGGGACGTTTTTCTCCATGCCTTGTGAATTTAGTCGAACCCGCGGTCTGGGGCTGAGTCGTCGAAACATCGAGCCTCGTAGCACGTTTCGCGACTCGCTGTGCCTCCCGAAGTACGACCCTGCCCGGTCGAACGCGCGCATTGCTGGCAAGACGACGCCCCAGAAGTGAGATCCCTCAGCATCGTCGTCTTTGCCTTCCTCGTCATCCTCGACGTCATCGAGCCGAAGTGCTTTTCCGATGCTGCGTAGACTCTTGACATCTGCGTCACAAACGAGTGCCCAACCGTTGGAATCCGTCGGCACCGTCAGCAACTGCTCAAATGTGTCCAACATCGCCCGTGTACGCTGCTGGCCGTCTACGAGCCACATGGGCGAGACATCCGAATCCAAATGCACGCAAGGGTTTGCCGTGGCTCAGCGGATCGGAGTCACCCTCTGGCGCCCACAGCACGAACGAGCCACACGGTGATTGCTCATAGATCGACTCGAGCAGCGAGGTCAAATTGCCCGTGTCCCATACTGCGCCGCGTTGGAAGTGCGGTATGCCGAGCCGGTCTGCGTGCTGAACAATCTTGGCCCAGGACCACCAGCGGGGCTCATGGGGCTCACGATCAGAGACCATACCGAACTCTCCTCCCACACTATTGGCTTGGCCGTATCGCTCTTTAGTCCCAGTTCCGTCCAACATAAGCCAAGTTGCGGCGGTAAGCAATTTGTTTTTCTGTCATACACCCTCGCGTGGGGTCTACATGCCTTGGCGCAGTATGGACGCGGCAGGCGCGGGGGAGAGGCCGTCGGCCTGCTTGAACGCCTTATTGAATCCGAAGAAGCACAATAAAAACGTCTTCGATCCAACTTCGTGAGCTTCGTGCCTTCGTGGTGAACGGCCTTTGGGTTGCGCTTATTCCACGACGATGCGGCGGAGGTTCTTTTTGCCGGCGCGGAGGAGCAGGGGGCCGGCGGCGAAGTCGGCCGGGGTAAGGACGCGCTTTTCGTCGGTGATACGGTCGTCGCCGAGGTGGGCGCCGCCGCCCTTGATCAGCCGGCGCGCCTCGCTGGTGGAGGGGCACAGCCCGGTGTCGACCAGCAGCTTGCAGATGCCGATGCCGGCCGCGACTTTGGCCTTGGGCAGGGTGGTGGTCGGCAGTTCGGCGGCCGCTTCCGTAGCCTGGATGCCCGCCACCGCGCTGGAGGTGGCGATGGCACCGGCGGGATCGGCGAAACCGAACTCGGTGCCGGCGGCGAGATAGGCCTGGCGCGCCGCGGCGGGGCCGTGGGCCAGGGCGGTGGCCTCGTAGGCGAGGATTTCCTTGGCACGGTTGATCTGGGGCGAGGGCAGGGCGCCGAGGCGCCGGACCTCGTCCATCGGCAGGGCGGTGAAGAAGCCGAGGAGCCGGGTCACTTCGCCGTCATCGATATTCCGCCAGAACTGGTAGTAGTGGTAGGGGGTGGTGCGGGCGGTGTCGAGCCAGACGGCGCCCGAGGCGGTCTTGCCGAACTTCTGGCCGTCGCTCTTGAGCAGCAGCGGGAAGGTGGCGGCATGGGCGTCCTTGCCGGTGAGCTTGCGGATGAGGCCGGTGCCGGCGACGATGTTGCCCCACTGGTCCTGGCCGCCGAGCTGCAGTTCGCAGTTGTAATCCTTGTAGAGGACGTAGAAATCATAGGCCTGCAACAGCATGTAATTGAATTCGAGGAACGACAGGCCGGTTTCCAGCCGTTGTTTGACCGACTCGGCGGCGAGCATTTGGTTGACGTTGAAATGCCGGCCGATGTCGCGCAGGAACTCCAGGTATTTGAGGTCGCGCAACCAGTCGGCGTTGTTGACCAGGCGGGCGCCGGCGGCGTCGCCGAAGTCGAGGAAGCGGGCGAGCTGGCCCTGGATGGCGCGGGCGTTGGCGTCGATCTCGTCCACGGTGAGCACGGGGCGCGCATCGGACTTGCCGGAGGGGTCGCCGACCATGGCGGTGCCGCCGCCGACAATGGCGATGGGGCGGTGGCCGCATTGCTGCAACCAGCGCATGGCCATCACCGGCAACAGATGCCCGATGTGCAGGCTGCTGCCGGTGGGGTCGAAGCCGACGTAAAAAGTGACCGGGCCTTGGGCGAGCCGCGCCCGCAGCCGTTCCAGGTCGGTGCTTTGGTAAAGGAACCCGCGTTCCTGCAATAGCGCAATGGCGTCCATGAGAGTCGTGCTTTGCTGGTGAGGATTGAGGTTGTTTAGGCTATAGGCTGTTAGGCTGTAGGCTGTTATTCATGAGTGTAGCAAAGGGCTTGCAGCCCGCCCAATCGGGACGTAGCAACTCGAAGAGCGCGATGCAATCGCTTTGCTACAGTGGACATCGTCCTTTTGTCATGAATAATCCAGGTTAGGAGGTTAGGCTGGATTATTTACCCCTGTAGCTCAGGGCTTGCAGCCCGGCGGAAGGTCTCCGCCGCGCTACAAGCGCTCAGCTACAGCCCCCGTTGATTTTTTACCTACAGGCTAACGGCCTACAGTCTGTTCACCTGAATTTTTATTTTTTGAACAGTTTGGTGAGGGCGGCGGCGAGGCGTTCATTTTCGGGCATGGTGCCGAAGCTGATGCGGATGAACTGCGGCAGGCCGTAGCCGGCCATGGGGCGGACAATGATGCCCTCCTTGGCGAGCTTGGCGGTGACCTTGGCGCCGTCGCCGACGTTGATCAGCATGAAATTGGCATAGGTGCGCTGATAGTCGAGGTTGAGGTCGTAGCAGACCCGTTCGAACAGGCCGCGGGCCAGACGGAACAGCCGCCGGCTGCGGGCGACGAACAGGCGGTCGTCGATGGCGGCGATGGCGGCGGCCTGGGCCATGCTGGTGGTGTTGAACGGCTGGCGCGTTTTTTCCAGCGCCGCAATGACGGGGGCCGCGGCCAGGCCGTAGCCGATGCGCAGGCCGGCGAGGCCGTACGCCTTGGAGAAGCTGCGCAGGACCAGGACATTGGGGCGTCCTTCCCGGACGAAGCGGATGGTGTCGGGCATGCGGCCCAGGCACAATTCCGCATAGGGTTCGTCAAAAACCACCAGCACGTCGTCGGGCACGTGGTCCATGAACCGGTTCACCTCGGCCTGGCGCACCAGGCTGCCGGTGGGGTTGTTGGGATTGCAGACGAACACCACGCTGGTGTCGGGGCGGATGGCTTTGGCCATGGCGCCGAGCCGGTGAACGCGGCGCCGCGACTTGACCTCGGTGATCTTGGACCCGAACATTTGCGCCACCAGGCGGTAGACGATGAACGCATAGGCGGCGCACACGGCCGTCCGTTCGGGCCCCAGGAAGGCGTGTCCGACGAATTCGAGGAGTTCATTGGAGCCGGCGCCGAAAATGAGCTGGTTGGGCGCCAGGTCGTGGTGTTCGGCCAGTTTCTGGCGCAGGTAGAAGGCATTGCCGTCCGGATAGCGATTCATGTCCTCGATGACGTGGCGCATGGCCAGGCGGGCGCGGCGGGAGACGCCCAGCGGGTTCTCGTTGGAGGCCAGTTTGCAGACGGTGTCCGGGTCCAGCCCCTGTTCGCGGGCCACTTCCTCAATTGGCCGTCCGGGTTCGTAGGGCCGAATCTGGTCCACGTTGGGATTCATCCATTTCAGGACACTCATGCGCGCACTCCTCGTGCATAAAAAAGCCCGCCGGATGGCGGGCTGCGTTGACGTTCCGTTCACTCGCCAAAAACGAGGTCAATTTACCGGCAATGCCGCCAAAAGCAAGTGTTTGCCGGGTGTTTTTATACTGCTTTAGGCTGAAGCTTTTTAGGCTGTAGGTAATAAAGTTTTACCCAACCCGGCATAGCCGGAACCCAAATAACGTCATTTCACCACAGAGGACACAGAGGGCACAGAGAGGTGAGACTGGATGGGGCCGAAAAGCCGAGTTGCCACCCGGTATTTTCCTCTGTGTTCTCTGTGCCCTCTGTGGTAAAATATGGCGCATCTTGCAACGGATTTCACTGGTTAGACGCTAATGCAGAAGGCTCATGTAAAATCTTGTTTTGCCGGCGAGGTGTTCGGTGTTTGCCCTGGTGTGAGGTGGCTTGGGAGCCGCCCGTCCTCGGGCGGACGAACCCGTGTTCGTCGAAGACGCGCGTAACGGATTTAGGGCTGGCCGGCCAGCAACTGTTCAATGGCGGCGACTACTTCCGGCGCGGCCGGGGTGGTGCGGGAACCGAAGCGGTAGAGCACCCGGCCGTGACGGTCGACCAGGAATTTATTGAAGTTCCAGGTGATCTTGCCCGGACCTTCGGGAGTGGTGTTCTGGCGGGTTAGGAAGTCATAAAGCGGCGTGATGTCCTTGCCTTTGACGCTGACCTTGGCGAAGATGGGGAAGGTGACGTTGTAGCGCAGGGTGCAGAATTGCTTGATTTCCGCGTTGTCGCCGGGTTCCTGCCACAGGAAGTTATTGGCGGGAAAGCCGAGGACAACCAGGCCTTGACCTTGGTATTTCCGGTACAGCGCCTCCAATTCGGTATACTGGGGCGTGAAGCCGCATTTGCTGGCCACATTGACGATGAGCAGGACCTTCCCCGTGTAGGCGGTGAGGGCGACGGGGGTGCCGTCGATGTCGGGCAGTGTGAAGTCGAGGGCGGTTCCGGCCATGGCGGTGTCTCCGGCACCCAGGAGGGCGGCGATTAGGATGAGGTCGGTGATGAGGTGGCGCACGTGGGATGCTCCGGGGGGGCTGGCATGCCCGCCGCGGGGATGGAGCCGTTCGTCAACCGTTGGATAAACTGATCGACAATAATATTGCGGTTGAAGCGGGTGCCGGCAACTGTCCGTCCCGTGGTGCCCAGGCTGGCGCGCAGCGCCGGGTCCGCGATCAGGCGGCGCAGGGCGGCTTCCAACCCCGTGATATCGCCGGAAGCCACCGCGATTCCAGAGTGGGTTTCTTCGACGATGTGGGCGGGTTCGCCTTGGGCGACCACCAGTGCCGGCAACCCGCAGGCCATGGCTTCATACAGCTTGGAGGGCACGGCGCCGGGAAGGCGGATGCGCAAGGGGATGACGGCAATGTCGGCCGAGGCGGTGAGGGCCGGCACCTCCTGCTGCGGGACCGGGTCAAAGAAGAACACGTGGTCCAGGTGGAGACGCTGTTTCAGGGCGAGCAACTGGTCTTTTTCCGGGCCGTCGCCGATCAGCACGAGGCGGAAATGGGGCAGATCGCGGAGTTGCGCGGTGGCCAGCAGCAACTGGTCAAGGCCTTGGGCCAGGCCATGCAACCCGGTGTAGACGGCCACCACGGCGTCCGGGTCGCCACCGGTCAGGCGGGTCCGGGCGATGACGGTGCGACGTTCGGGCGTAAACACGTTCAGATCCACGCCATTGGACAAGTGATGCAGGGGTACGCGGGGGAAGCGCTGGTGAATGTTGGCCAGCGTTTCCTCGCTTTGGACCGTGACCAGCCAGGAATGACGGTAAAATACGCGTTCCAACCAGCGGGCCAGCGACAGGGTGAGGCCGGGGTGCAGAACCCCCAGGCGCACCGGGCTGTCGGGCCACAGGTCGGAGACATTGAAAATCAGCCGTGCCCCCTTCAGTTTGGCCAGGAGCAAGGCCGCCAGGCCGGTGAACAGCGGCGGGCTTTCCACCATCAAATATCCCGCCCGCGGCAATTTCAATGCGCCCCAAAAAAGCGCAGTGAAGATGAACGAGAAGTAGTTGGACAGACGCGGCATCATTTGCACCCGCTTGGTGGGATAGATCGGGACGCGCAAGACCTCGATGCCGTCGCGAGTTTCCCGGCGGAACCAGCCGCCGTACCCCGGATAATAATGGCCCAACGGATAATTGGGCATGGCGGTGAGGACGGTGACGCTGTAGCCGGCCGTCCGCATGCGTTTGGCCATTTCGGAGAGCCGTGCCTGCGGCGCCCCGATTTCCGGCGGGTAATACTGCGTGAGGATGATGAAGCGCCGGTCATGGGGCCGCGTTGGCGCCGGAGCCGCCGGCGTGGTGGTTCCCCGCCGCCACCAAACCAACATGCCCCAAAGGAACCCCAAGCCATAGGAGAGGTGAAGAGTGGCGAAGACCACCGGCAGCAACGGCAGAACGCGCGGGGTACGGCGGGCGGTGAGAATGCTCACACTCAGACTGGCCACCAAATACGGAAAAAGCACGGTCAAGGCCCAGCGCCAGTCCTTCATGACCAGGGCCAGCAGGAAGGACCCCGCCAACGCCAGGACAAATCCCGCCGGAACCAAGTGGCGCCAGGAGGCGATCGCGCCGCGCTTTTGAATCACCCGGACTTTATAGAAGCCATACTGATAATATTGGCTCCAGAGGCTGCTGATGGCGGCGCGGCTGAAATACTGGGAATTAATGGCGGGGTCCAGCCAGATTCGACCGCCAGCCTGGGTCAGGCGGAAGTTGAACTCGTCGTCCTGGTTGCGCTTAAGCTCCTCGTCAAAGACGCCAATTCGGGTGAAGACTTCCCGGTGATAGGCGCCGAAGGCCACCGTGTCCACAAATCCCGCGGTTGCCCGCCCGGTACGGAACGCGACGCCGCCCACGCCGAAGGCGGCGCTTTGGGCCGTGGCAATGGCGCGGGCCATGGGGGTTTCACCCACCGTTTGAATGGGGCCACCCACGCAGTCGGCACCGGTGCGGGCCAGGATCTCCACGCACCGCCGGAAGTAATCCGGAATGATCTCGCAGTGGCCGTCCACGCGGATGATGACCTCGCCGCGGGCCACGCGCAGGCCAATATTCATGGCTGGCGGCACAATCCCGGCCAGGTTGTCCAAGAGTTGCACCGCCGGGCCGGTCGTGCCGATCGCCCGAGTCATTTCCCGCACCGTTTCGCGGGTGCCGTCATCGCTCATGCCGTCCACCACCACCACTTCAAAGCGGCTGGGCGGATAGTGTTGGGTCAAGACTGCGCCGAGACTGCGCCGAATGTATTCCGCCTCATTGCGGATCGGCATGATCACGGAGATGAAGGGCGGCTGGGGCATGGCTACGGGGAGGCGGAGTAAAAACGCGGGGTGACGTGGCGGGCAAGATTTAGGGCGGTACCATAGTTCCACGTTCCCGAAAATGCGTCGTCATTTTCGGGCTCGGATGGCTACCGCTCCGCCGTTATTTCGTGATCCGCGGCTCCAGGTAGTCCAGGCAACTGTTGAGCGTGGCCAGTTGCGGGTAATCGGCTTCCGGGACTTCCACGCCATAGCGCTTGCGCAATTCCATGACGATGTCCAGAAAGTCCATCGAATCCAAACCGATCTGGTCACGCAACTTGGCGCTGGGATCGAGGGTGGCAAAGTTCTCGTCCGGGAGGATGTCCTGGATGATGCTGAGAATGGCTTGTTTCAGTTCGTCACGCGTCATGTGCTGATGTCCCGCGGTTGCGTGTTCTGAGGTCTGGTTGACGGTGTCATGGCCGATAGCGTTTGACAATGAGCACGGAATTGATGCCGAGCATGCCGAAGGAGGTGTTGAGAATGGTGTCCAGGCGCGCCGCGGCCTTGGGGTGGTTGAGGACCAGGTTGGGGAGGGCGCATTCCGGGTCCAGCTCATCGACATTGATGGTGGGATGCACCACCCGGTCGTTCAAGGCGGGCAGGTTGCCGGCCAGCTCCAGGACGCCGGCGGCGCCCATGGCGTGGCCAATGAAGCTCTTGGTGTTGTTGTAATGGGTGTCGTGACACTCGGCGCTGAAGACGCGGCGGAGTGCCTGGCACTCCTGAATGTCGCCCATTTTGGTGCCGGTGGCATGGGTATTGACCAGGTGAATGTCTCGCGGTTCCAACCCAGCGCGGGCGATGGCGCGGGCGATGCACTCGCTTTGCCGCTCGGGGTTGGGCAGGACAAAATCGGTGGCGTCGGAGTTGACCGCGTACCCGGCGATCTCCGCGAGGATGGTGGCGCCGCGGGCCCGGGCGTCGGTGAGCCGTTCCATGATGAACACGCCGCCGCCCTCGGCAATGACGATGCCGTTGCGTTTAAGGTCAAAGGGACGGCTGGCCTTGGTCGGGTCCAAATGTTCCGCCAATGCCCCCTGGCTTTTGAAGCCGGCAAAGATGCCAAACGACTGGATGCTTTCGGACACCCCGCCGGCCAGGGCAACGTCCACTTCGCCCAGCAGGAGTTGCTGGTACCCTTGGATGCACCCCAGGTTGCCCGCCGCGCAGGCGCCACCGATGGTGTAATGCGGCCCGGTGATTCCCATGTTCAACGTTACTTCGCCGGCGGGATTGTTGGCGACCGTCCGCGGGTTGTGATAATGGGACCAGTATTTGATGTCGAAATTGTATTTGCCAAGCTCATGGATTTCGTGCTCGGTCTCGACATTGCCGTGCTCGGTGATGCCGAGGTAGACGCCGACCCGGGTTTTGTCCACGGCGGCCCAGTCCAGGCGCGCATCACGCACCGCCTCATTGGCGGCATAGACGGCAATGGAACCGGCCCGGGTGCCGCACCGCAAATCCTTGCGTTTTTGGTGGCGTAGCGGGTCGAAGTGGCAGACGCCGGCCAGGGTTTCGCCAACGTAACGGGTGGTGAAGCGTTCGACGCCGGAAACGCCGTGGAGCAGATTTTCGCGAAACGCCGTCAGGGAATCGCCGTTGGGTGCGGTGATTCCCACTCCAGTAATGACAATGCGTTCCGTCGGCATGTTCATAAATATGGCAATGAAAAAGGCAAAATCATACTATATCCCGCCAAACCCCGATGAAAAGCGTGAAACGTGAAACGTGAGGCGTAAAGACGTCGGGGCAGCGCGCCGCTGCCTGCCCCTTGGGTAGAGGTGGTTTTGCAAGAGCCCCCTAATTTAAGGGGACGGGGCGGCAGGGCAGGGACAGTTCCTGCGTGGGGCGGCGTTCGGTGGAAAGGGGGCGGCGATCCAGGAACGCGGCGGCTTGGCGGGCCGTTTCCCGGACTTCGGGTGACGGCAGGAACATCATGCGGCCCATGCCCGCCGCCGGATCCGGCTTGGTTTGCAGGAAGCGGAGCACCGGCTGCACCTGCGATTTCAGGGCGGGATTGGCGCGAGCGGCGTTGGCCAGGGCGAAGGTGGCATTGGTCAGCACGATATCGGCGTCAAAAACCGGGCCCATCATGGTGGGAACGACAGGGGTGGTGCTTTGCGTGATCAGGCGTTTGACGAGGGCGTCATCCACTTGGCGGAGATGGCCGGCGGCCCAGGCGGCGGCGGCGCGATCAGCGGCGGTGGCTGAGCCCTCGCCGGCGGTGGCGGAGACAGCTTCGAGCACATGCACCAACGCGGGCGCCAGCAACGGGTCCCCGCCGTGGCCGATGCCGCGGATGGCCGCCTGGCGTACGGCGGCATCTTGGTCAAGGGTCAATTTTTCCAGTGTCGGGTAGGTGGTTGCATCTTTTAACCGGGCCAGAGCGGTGGCGGTTTCCAATCTCACCTCGGGACTGGAGAGGCGGGCCAGCCGGGCAATGGCGGGCGCCGTTTGGCGCACCTCCAACCGCCCCAGGCAAAAGGCCACTGCCGCCAGCGCCTCGGGGTCTTTTTCCTGTTTTAGGCGTGCCGACAGCAGGGCCAGGACGGCGGTGCCATCGGCCGCGCCCGGCCGCGGCCAGCCGATCCGGCCCAGGATGCGGATCGCATGGGCGCGGATGGCCGGGTTTGGATTTTTGAGATAAGGAACGATTGCCGGTACTGCCGGCACCTTGGCCTGGTTCAGCGCCACCAGGGTGTCCTCGGCGGCCTGGCGGGTTAGGGATGCCGGATCGCCCAGCCGCGCCAGCGCGGCGGTTCGGCTGGCCGATGACGGGAAGCGGGCCAGGGCGATAGTGGCCAGCCGGCGCACCTCGGGGTCTGGATCACTGGCCAGCCGGATGGCGGTGGGTTCCAGAGTGGCGGTGGCCTTGATGGCGGCCAGTGCTTCGGCGGTCGTCGCCCGGACCGTCGGATGGGCGTCCTGGGCCAGCACCGGAATCAGTTCCGTCGCCAAGGCGGCGGGGGCCGCGGTCAGGGCGTTGGCCAAGGCGGTGCGCACCCCGGGATCGGCGTCTTTGGTCATCGCTTTCAACTGAGGTGCCAGTGTCTTCGCATCGGGGCTGCCCATGGCGCAGACGACTGCGGCGGCCCGGTCCGGCGCTTCCGGTGTGCCCAGGGCCTGACGGAGAAAGGCGGCAGTGGGAGCGCCTGTCTGCCGGCACAGGCGCCGCCAGGCGGCGGCGCGCACCTGGGCATCCGGGTCGCGCGTGCCGGCCAGGAGCGCCTCCGGCGGCGCTGTTTTGGCGGTGGCGGGCACCAGGGCCAGCGCGGCGGCACGTACCGCCGGGTCGGGCGAGGCCAGATAGCGCGGCAGGCTTGCCGCCACCTCTTTTGGCAGCCCGGCGGCATTGCCCAATTGCTGAAGGAGGGTGGCCTGTTGGAGCGGCCGGGGTTCGCGGGCCAGTTGGGCGGCCAGGAGCTGGAAGGCCTGCGGGTCCTGGGTGCGGCCGAGCTGAACGGCCAGACGGTCGCGCCATTCCTCATCGCCCAGGCCAAACCCCGTGCGCACAAACGCCGCGCCGGCGGCCGGCAACACCAGCGGATAGGGTGCCGGCCGCAAATCGGCTTCCGTCAGCGGATGCTGGTCCCAGACCGGCATCCACAAGCTAAACAGAAAAACCACGGCGGAAAGTGAATCGGTCATGATAGCCAATTGCCTCGCACGGGTCGCCAACTCCGGTCATCGTCGAACAGGTACTGTAACCCCAATCGCGACCGGAATCATCCTGCGGTGACCGCCGGGTGCATAACCGTTTTGTTGGACGCTGTTGGGAACCCCCTTTTTCAAAAGGGTGGCCCCAACGGCTGCAACGGCAGTGCCGCGGCATCACAGCCGGCTGGCTTCGCCGGAGGGCGTGTCGGGCGCGGCTAGGACGTCGTCGAGCCGGTCGAAATCGAGGCGGATGACCGGGACGCGGCTGGCCAGCGCGTCCACCGGCAGGTTTTTCAGGCGCAGGACGGGGCGGGGTTCCTGGAACCGGCCCGGCAGCAGGTCGAGGCTGGTGGCCACCGCTTCGCCGGTATTGAGCAGGACGGCGCGCCGCGGCAGGGCGGCCAGGGGGGGCAGCAGCACCCGGTCGCTGGCCGGTGGCGCGATCAGGTGCACGTACAGCGTGTTGTTCCGGCGGGTCAGCAGGATATCGGGGTTGCTGGTGTATTGCGAGGCCGGGGCGGTGCCGTCATAGCTTTCGCGGACCCGGCCCAGCCAGCCGCCGATGGAGTTCAGCAGCGTCAGGGAACGTTCGGGAAACCGGCCGTCGGCCATCGGTCCGGCATTGAGCAGAAAGTTGCCGCCCCTGGCCCAGATCTTGGCCAGACTGGCCAGCAGGTGGCGCTCGCTGTAATAGTCTTCGTCGGCGCGGAACCCCCAGCTTTCCACACCCACCGACTGGCAGGCCTCAACCGGTTTGGTGAAGGCGGTGCCGTGGTTCACCGAGTCGTCCCAGTCGCGTTCCGGGGTGGTGTAGTCGCCGGGGCCGAAGCCGCGGTTGTTGATGAGGATGCCCGGCTGCAGCTCGCGGATCAGGGCGTTCATCGACGGGTCATCGTGGTTCATGTCGTTTGAGTCCCACCAGAACCCCGCCAGCGGGCCGTAGCCGGTGCACAGTTCGCGCACCTGCCGGCGGACATACTCGACGTAGGCGGGGATGTCCGGGCGGTCACCGGGTTCCGGGGCCGGCAGCTCGTGCCAGCGCCCCTGGTTGGGATAACCGGGGTGGCGGTTGTCCACGATGGAATAGTAGACATGCAAGGGGAAGTGGCGGCGCCGGCAGGCATCAGCCACCTGGGCCAGGACGTCCCGGCCATACGGGGATCGGGTAACCTTGAAATTCGTTTCGGCACTGTCCCACAGACAGAAGCCGTCCTGATGCTTGGCGGTGAAGGTCAGGTATTCCATGCCCGCGGCCATCGCGGCATCGATCCAGGCGTCCGGGTCAAAACCGGCGGGATTGAACTGTTCCAGCAGCCGGCCGTACTCGGCCCGCGGCGTGCCGCGCCGGAACTGGTGCTGCTCGTGCCAGGCGGGAATGGCGTACAGCCCCCAGTGAACGAACAGTCCGAACCGGTGGCGGAAAAACTGGTCGCGGCCATCGCCAAACCGGGGAATGAAAGGGGTGGCGTTCTGCATGGGGCGAAAATGGAGGCCTTATGAAACGCGAACGTACTTTTGTAGCAAAGGGCTTGCAGCCCGCCAGATTGAAAACGTGTCGCCCGAAAAGCGCGATGCAATCGCTTTGCTACATTGGCATTTTATTCACCGAACACTGAACACCGAACGCCCCGGCGACTACAATCGGCGGGGCTCTCCCGTCCCGTCCCAATGATACACGGCCCCCGCTTCCGTTGGGAATTCGGCGGTCGCCTCGCCATACCGCAAACGACACGGGGCGCCACGCAGGGAGCGGATGGTCGCCTGCCGCAGGCGGCCCGCCGACCACCCAAGGTCGACTTCAAAGCCGCCCCGGGCCCGCAGGCCGCGCACGGCGCCTTGCGGCCAGGCATCGGGCAGGGCCGGCAGCAGGGCCACTTCGCCGTGGGCGCTTTGCAGCAGCATTTCGGCGATGGCGGCGGTGGCGCCAAAATTGCCGTCGATCTGGAACGGCGGATGGGCGTCGAAAAGATTGGGGTACGTTGACTTCGCGAAGAGCGCCTGCAGATGCTGATGCGCGGTGTTGCCTTCCAGCAAACGGGCATAGAGGTTGATGATCCACGCCCGGCTCCAGCCGGTGTGCCCGCCGCCTTGGGACAGGCGGCGCTGCAACGTCACCCGCACGGCCTGCGCCAGCGCCGGCGTGGAGCGCGGAGTGATGGCGTCGCCGGGGAAGACGGCAAACAGGTGCGAGATGTGGCGATGCCCCACTTCGCGCTCGTCGAAATCGTCCGGCCATTCCATCAACTGTCCATGGCGGCCGATGGCGGGCGGCGGCAGCCGGCGGCGAAGGCCTTCCAGCTCGGCGGCAAACTCCGTATCCGTTTCCAGGATCTTGGCCGCGGCGATGACGCGGCGGAAAAGTTGGTCGATGATCTGGTTGTCCATGCTCGGTCCGGCGCAGAGCGAGCCGTGTTCCCCGTGCGGCAGTAGATACACATTCTCCGGCGACGTGGACGGACAGGTGACCAGCCGGCCTTGGCGGTCCTGAATGAGAAAATCGACAAAGAAGAGCGCGGCTTCCCGCAACGTCGCATAGGCCTGCCGCAAAAACGCCGCATCGCCGGTAAAGGCGTAATGTTCCCACAGGTGCAGGCTCAGCCACGCCCCCCCCATCGGCCAGAACGAGGAGACGGCGGCGCGGTCTGTCGGGGTGCAGTCGGCCCACAGATCGGTATTGTGGTGCGCCACGAAGCCGCGGCAGCCGTACATGACCTTTGCGGTTTGCCGGCCGGTCTCCCGCATGCGTTCGAGCAGGTCGAAGAGCGGCTGATGCAGTTCGCTGAGATTGCAGACTTCCGCCGGCCAGTAATTCATCTGGATGTTGATGTTGATGGTGTATTTGCTGCCCCACGGCGGCAGGACGTCCGCGTTCCAGATTCCCTGCAGGTTGGCCGCCAGGCTCCCCGGCCGGCTGCAGGCGATCAGCAGGTAACGCCCGTAGTGGAAATAAAGCGCCGCCAAACCGGGGTCGTCCTCTCCTTGCTGCACACGCGCCAAGCGGGCGTCGGTGGGGAGCGCTTCCACGGCGGGCGGGGTGGGCAGATCGAGCGCCACGCGCTGGAAGTAGGGCTGGTATTCGTGCAGATGGCTGGCGACCATGGCATCCCACGAATGTGCCGCGGCCTGCCGGGTGCGCAGCCGGCAGGCGGTGGCCGGATCCGCTTCACGAAAGGTCGTGGCCCCGGTCAATAGCAAGACGATGGCATCCGCCCTTTCCACCACCAGTGTTTCCCCGAGAGTGCAAACCGAGCCGCCCTCCACCACCGCCCGCAGGCAGGTGGCAAAACGCACGCCGCCGCCGCCAGTCGCGCCCTGCGCCACCAGCGCACAGCCGTCCTCACTGGAAATGGTGTCATAAAAGCGGCTGGCATAGTTGTCGTGCATCCCGTTTTCCAGGCGCGCCCGGAACCCGATCATGCCGGGACGGTCCGCGGTCACGCGCAGGGCGATCACCTGATCCACCTTGCTGGCCAGGTATTCCCGCGTGTAGGTGACGCCATCCAGGGTGAACGACACGCGGGCCATCGCCGTTTTGAGGTTCAACTCGCGGACATAATGCTCCGCCCCGTGCAGTCCGGCCTCCTCGCAGGGAAAAAAGATGGAGTGCGGCGCGGTGAAACCTGTGGGATCGTAAGAGAAGGCGATCAGCAGGTCGCCCATCGGCAGGTAATGGCGCATGGCTTCGGGGATGCCGCTCAACGCATCCAGCGCCAGTGCCTCCGCTTCCGCAATCCGCCCGTCAAGCACTCCTTGCCGGATGAGCGGCAGGCTGGCCAAAGCGTCGGGATTGTTGCGGTCGCGTGGCCCACCGTACCACAGCGAATCCTCATTAAACTGCACCCGCTCATGGCGGACATTGCCGAACACCATGGCTCCCAGCCGGCCCGAGCCGAGCGGCAGGGCGCGGGTCCACTCCTGGCCGGCGGGGGTGTCATACCAAAGTCGTGAGGATGTCATACGGTGCTTTCAAACAGCCTACAGCCTGATCAGTTCTTCAGTCTAACGAAGTATCATGATTCCAAATTGATTCTTTATTTTACCACAAAGAACGCAAAGAACACAAAGATTAATTAAACATTTTAGTTTGTTTTATCTTTGCGATCTCTGCGATCTTTGCGGTTAATTTTGGAATCAATTTGGGGTGTGTATTGAAATTAGGTCGCAGGGGGGAGAGTGAATGGTTTGTGGCCGGCGCCGGAGCAGGAACAGGCCGGCCGGCAGCCACAGCAACAGGCCGGGTTCGGGGATGTAGACGATTGGCTGCTGAAGGCTGTTGAAGTAATACTCGGCGCCGGCGCTGACCAGGAACTCGCTGAGGGCGAACCCGTTCAGCCCGGGATCGGTGTTCCAGTTCCACGTCCAGCCCAGGCCGGTGTAGGGGAACGAGCGGCCACCGTTCAGATTGTAGCTGGCCGCGCTCCAGGCAGTGAGCCAGTCTTCATACTTGGATGGGCCGGTGAACGAATCGAAGGGCCGGTAATATTGGCCTTTGCCATCGGTGTTGACCGGGGCGATGCCGATGAAGTCGGCGGTGACCGCGTCCGTGCCGGTAAAGGTGTAGGCGGTGCCGGTCCAGGTGGGCGCCGCATGGCCGAGGATGTCAGGGCTGAAGGAGGGCCTCGTCACATACCGCGGTTCGACCCACAGCGATAAAACTTGGTAGCCCGTGGCGTCCTGCATGCCGAGGGCCTCAAGCATGGAATTGGCCACCGTCTGGTTGTCCGTGGCCGGCAGGTTGTGGTCGTTGAAATAGTGCTTGAGATCCCCCTCCACGGTCGTCCACAGATTGGCCTTGTAAGTGCTGGTGGCGTCGACGACATAGCGCTGGAGGTAGGTGGCGCCGTTGTAAGGCGTGGTGTAGCTGGTGAGGGTGATGAGGTTGACGGCGTCAATGGTCTTGGTGCCGCCCGCGCCATCATCGACCGTCAGTTGCCGCAGGTCCCCGACGCCGACCACCCGCAGGTCGTCGAACACCGTGTCGGCTTGTTGGGTGGACCGGGCCGCCTGGGCGTCCAGGATGCCGGCGGTATAGGGGTCGATGGCCAGGGCCGCGCCCAGGCCGAGGAGCCACAGCGCTACGGCGAGAGGGGCGAATCGGCGGAGGGTTGGCGGCATGGAAGTTTTCCGTTTTCTGTAGCAAAAGGCTTGCAGTCCGCGCGTCGTCAAATGGAGCCCATCTTCTTTAAAATATGCTTCGCCAGATTTTTATTAGATTTCGTTGTGGCGGGGAACTGGTTGTGCCATGTAAAGGTCTTTTAAGTTTTCTTTCAATTCAGGCAAGGACAGTCCTTGGGTCATGTAATCCGGGTACTCCTCCACATAACCAAGCCAATGGTCGCCATCCTGCCAATAGATGATTTTGACCGTGCCGTTCATATTATTCTCCATGGCGTTGACAATCCAGCCACGCTACTCTAATACCGCTTTCCGATTACCGGTACTGCACCGCCAGTTTGCCCGCCAGGAAGGCCTTGACCTTTTCGTGGGCGGCGGTGGCCTCGTCATCGGTCAGGGTGCGCTCGGGATGGCGGTAGGTGAGGGAGAACGCCAGGCTGCGCTTGCCGGCGCCGAGCACCTGGTCGTCGCTGAACAGGTCGAACAATTCGGCCTTTTCCAGCCACGGGCAGGCGGCGGCGCGGATGACGTCGAGGATTCCTTGCGTGGTGAGGGTGCCGGCGGCGACCAGGGAGATGTCGCGACTGGTGGCGGGGAACTGGGGCAGTGGCTGGCACCGGGGCGCCGCGGTGGGCAGGGCCACCAGCCGGCCCAGCTCGATGATGGCAATGAACAGGGGGGCCTTGAGACGCAGGTCGCGGGTCAGTTCGGGCGCCGCCTCACCCAGCACGGCCAGTTGCTCGTCGCCGAGACGGATCTCGGCGCCGCGGCCGGCGGCGAAGGCCGGATGTTGCACGGCCTGGCAGTTCCAGCCGGTCAGGCGGCGGGCGTCCAGCCAGCTTTCCAAGACGCCCTTGAGGTCGGAGAAATCGTAAAGGGCGCGGCGTTCGTCGCCGAAGCGTTCGGCGTGCGGCCGGCCGGTGAGGGCGATGGCCGCCTGCCAGCGCTCCTCCGGCAGTTGCGGACTCCGCACTTGGACACGGCCGATCTCAAACAGGGCCAGGTCGGTGGTGTTGCGGGCCAGGTTGTTGGCCACGCTCTGCAGGATGCCCGGCAGCAGGGACGGCCGCATGACGGCGGTGTCGGCGCTGATCGGGTTGCTGAGGACCACCAGCTCCGTTTCGGCCACGCCGGTGCCGGCGGTGGCGGTCTTGGGCGGGAACATGCTGTAGGTGATTGATTCGTTCAGGCCGAGCCCCAATAACTGGGCGCGCGCCTCTTCGAGCGGAACAAAGGCGTCGTCGGCCAGGCGGCCGCCCAGCCGGGCCACTGCCGCCGCTTCGGGCACACGGTCCAGGCCATACATGCGGACCACTTCCTCCGCCAGGTCGGCTTCGCCGGCCAGGTCCAGGCGGAATTCGGGGACTTCGACCACCGCGCCGGCCGCATCGCGGCTGACCAGGGTGAAGCCGAGCCGGGTGAGGCAGCCGAGCAGGGTGTCGGCGTCCAGGTCGAGTCCGAGCAGGGCGTTGATGCGGGCGAAACGCAACGGGATGCGCTTCAACGGCGGCACTGGCGCGGAAATGTCGATGAAGCCGTCCAGCAACTCGCCGCCGGCCAGTTCGCAAACGAGGGCGGCGGCGCGGGTGCTGGCGTCCTCGACCATTTGGCGCGAGACGCCGCGCTCGAAACGGTGGGAGGAGTCGGTGGCCAGGCCAAGCTGGCGGGCGGTGGCGCGGATATTGGACGGCAGGAACTGGGCGCTCTCGATCAGCACGGTGGTGGTGGTGTCGCGGATGCCGCTGTTTTCGCCGCCCATGATGCCGGCCAGGGCGACCCCCTTGGCGGCGTCGGCGATGAGCAGGTTGTCGGCGGTCAGCTTGTGCTGGCGGTTGTCCAGGGTGGTGAACGTCTCGCCGGGCTCGGCGCGGCGCACGATGATGCGGCCGCCGGCCAGCAGGGCGTGGTCGAAGGCGTGCAGCGGCTGGCCGTATTCCAGCATGACGAAATTGGTGATGTCCACCACGTTATTGATGGGGCGCAGGCCGACCGCCTCCAGGGCGCGGCAGAGCCAGTCGGGACTGGGGCCGACCTTGACGTTGCGGATGACCCGGGCGGTGTAGCGCGGGCAGAGGTCGGGTTCCCGCACTTCCACGCCGGCCACCTCGGCGGCGCGGGTGCCGGGCGTGGCGGCCAGGACCGCGGCGGGCGGCCGCAGCAACTGCTGGCCGCCGGTGAGCGCGGCGATCTCGCGGGCAATGCCGAGGTGCGACAGCCAGTCGGGCCGGTTCGGGGTCACTTCCCAATCGATCACGGTGTCGCAGGTGACGAGTTCGGTCAGCGGCTTGCCGAGCGGCGCGTCGGCCGCCAAAATCAGCAGGCCGTCATGGTTGTCGCTCAGCCCCAATTCCCGGGCGCTGCACAGCATGCCGTTGGATTCGACCCCGCGCAGCTTGGCTTTCTTGATCTTGAACTCGGGGAACGCGGTGCCGATGGTGGCCAGCGGCACGCGCTTGCCGGCGTCGCAGTTGGGGGCGCCGCAGACGATCTGCAACGGTTCGCCCGCGCCGGTGCTGACCTGGCACACGCTGAGCTTGTCCGCATTGGGATGGGGCTGGCGCGACAGGATCTCGGCCACCACCACGCCGTCGGGAATGGCGCCCCTGGTCTCAATCCCTTCGACCTCCAGTCCGGCCATGGTCAGGCGGGTGGCGAGTTCCTTCGGAGCCCACGGGATATCCACGTAACGGCACAGCCAGTTGAGCGAAGTCTTCATACGGTCGGTTCCATGCGCGCGCCGCCAGGCCCCCCGGTAAAATCAGGTCGGGCCCCCACGGCTTTGGGGTGCAAAAACAAAAGGAAAATATAGGCGTGCCCGGAGGGAAGCGCAAAACCGGCGGGAAAGTGAGCAGCACTGACGAATTTGATTTGTGCTTGACCGGTCGGCGGTGACATAAAGCCGTGTTGGTGACGGTAGGGCGTGCGGAAGCACACGACAGCCGGGAGGTTGTCACGTTTTTGGTGGAGTGGGCGGACGGACGGCGGGGCG
>CAITYL010000332.1 GCA_903896595.1 uncultured Lentisphaerota bacterium | reverse complement strand
GCCTGGATCTCGTTTGGCGCGTCCGGGCCGGTGGTGGGAAAGGCCAGCAGCACCGTCACGTCATCCGCCAGCACACTCCAGCGCGGTGATGGGGCTGGGGCTTGGCTGGTGGTGACCGGGACCGTTTCGGCCAGAATCTCCGTTTCGCTGGCGGCCACGGCTTGCCGTTGCCGGTCGCGGGCGGCGTCGAAGGCCTGGTGAAGGGCGGTGGCGAGGTCGCGGCGCACGGCGTTAAGGCGGGAGACGGGGACGAAGACGCCGGCGGGATCGTCGACTTGCAGGCCGGCCAGGGCGAACGGGGTGTCGCCGAGCCGGCCGAACACGGTGGCTGCGGACTCCGCGAGGGCCCCCGGCTTGCGGGCGGTTTCAAAGGGGCCTTCCAGGTTCGCCTCCGCGGTGGCTCCGCCGGTGCCGGCCAGGGCGGCGCGGGCCTGGATAGCCGAACCGGTGGCGGTCAGCTGCACGGTGATGGGGTGGTGCTGGCGGAAATCATCGGGGCGCGGCCGGATCCAGGGATAGGCGCGGCGGACGGCCTGGGAACTGGAGAGAAAGATGGTGGTGCCGGCGGGAATGGCCGGGGCGTCCGGCGGCAGCGGCACCTCAATGGTGGCGCCGGCGGGGGCTTGAAAGGTGTCGCGGGCGGGGCCGCCGTTGCGGGGGACGAGGCGCAACGGGTCCACCGCGAAGCCGAACGGCCGGTCGGCGCCGGGCGGCTCGACTTGGATGCCGTCATGGCGTTCCACCGGCTGGTCCAGGCGCAGGCGCAGGATGGCGCCCTCGCGGGTCCGTTGCACCGCCAGCGCCGTGCCGACGGGCACGCCGCGGTGGCCGACCCGTTCCGGATCGACGGTGCCCGGATGGCGGCGGGCGGCCAGGAAGAGTTCGGTCCACGGCCGGCTGAAAATGCTCTTGAGCCGGGCTTCGGCGTCACGGCGGGCGGCGGGCGTGTCGAGGCCGTCGCCGTCGCGCAGGCGCCGGTAGAAATCGGTCACCGCGGCGACATAGAGCGGCGCCTTCATGCGCCCCTCGATTTTCCAGCAGGCGACTCCGGCCTCGCGCAGGGCGTTCAAGCGGTCCGGCACGGCCAGGTCTTTCATGGAGAACGGGAACGCTTCGGTCGGAGCCTTGGGCGGGCCGCCGCTGACGATCCGCAACCGGTCGCGGCAGGAATAGGCGCACCGGCCGCGGTTGCCGCTGCGGCCGCAGCGATGTGAGGACAGCAGGCACAGGCCGCTGTAGCTGTAGCAGAGGGCGCCATGGACGAACACTTCGGTTTCGAGGCCGCCGCCGGCGCTGATGGCGCGGATTTCCTCCAGCGTCAGTTCGCGGGCCAGGGTGACGCGGGCGAAGCCGAGCCGGCGGAGTTCGCGGGCGCCTTCGAGGCTGTGGACCGCCATCTGGGTGCTGGCGTGCAGTTCCAGTTGCGGCCAGTGGCGGCGGACCAGGGCGGCCAGGCCCAGGTCCTGGGTGATGAGCGCGTCCACGCCGAGGTTGGCCAGCAGGTCCACGGTGTCCAGCAGCGGGCGGAGCTCGCCTTGGGCAAAAATGGTGTTGAGGGTGACAAAGACCCGCCGGCGCGGGGTTTGGGCATGGGCGAAGCCGGTGATCTCCTCCACCTCTTCCGGCATGAAATTGACGGCCTCGGCCCGGGCCGAGAACCGGTTCAGGCCCAGGTAGACCGCATCGGCGCCCTGGCTGAAGGCGGCATAGGCGGCGTCAAGGCCGCCGGCGGGGGCGAGGAGTTCAACCGGTTGGCGGGGGGGGACGGGCATGGAGTTACGACTATAATACCTGCCGGGGCGGATGCCCGCTCTCCGGTCCAGGGAAAGTTGTACGGAATAAGCAGGTGTCTTAACTCCCAACCGCCGTTACCAGTGGAATTCGAACACCACGTAGCGGGTGAGTGTGGTGCCGGGGTTGCGCAGGCCATGCGGCTCACCGGCCGCGTAAAAGATCACCCCGTGGGGGCCGGTTCGTTGCCCAAGCGTTTCGAGTTCGCCCTCCAACACGAGTATGGCGACGTCATAGGGATCCGAATGCGGCGCGTAGCCGGCGCCCGGCGCCAACCGGGAGGCGTGGCAATGCAGTTTTTTCAAAAACGCCGTGGGCCACTCGAAGATTATCCGTGACTGAAACCCGGCGGGGGTGACGCCGGGTTCCCAGTCCCCGGCCATTTCAAACGGCCCGCGGGCCAGGGGGTGTTCCTCCGGTTTTCCGGGGCCGCGCCACTTGAACATCAGGTAGTTGACCGGCGTGTCGCCGGTCGCCTGCAGGGTGTGCAGGACGCCTGCTGGATAAAAGATGAACTGGCCGGCCCGCAGGGGGGCGCGACGGTTGCCATACGGGGCCTGCGGGTTGGGAAAGACCACGTCCGTCTCGCCGCGCAGCACCAGCAGCAGTTCTTCCTCCTCATGGGTGTGGGGCAGGTGCGGACAGCGGTTCCGGGTCAGCACGGACGCATGGCAGGCGAGTTCGCCCCGCCCCCCGGTTGTCCCCCGGAACAGCCCATGGGGTTTCCAGCCTTTTTCTTCATCGGGTGGCAGTGGGAGATGCAGGGGGGCCAGCCGGTTGGTCAGGCGGCGATTCGTCGGGGCAAGCAACCGGCGGACCGTGCGCGTAATGCGTGTCCTGGCCCCCTGCCAAAATGGCGGCGGCGGCGGGGCGGGGGTGAAGGTGGCGCCGACGGGGGTCCGGTTTTCGAGCAGGACGGTGGCGCGGCTGCGGACCGCCTCCAGCCGGATCTCGTCCGGGGTCAGCCAGGCGCGGTTTTCCCGCATGCTGAGATAGGATGGGCAGGTCGTGCATGGGATGCCGTCTTGAGGCGGCAGCAGGCCCATCAGCATCTGCCGGGCCTGCCGGATCCGTTCGCTGTTCAGGCACTCCGTGAGCCCGTCCCGGAAGGCGTTGCCGTAATCACCCAAGTAGTTGATCGGGCAGCCCAGGACCCGGCCGTCAAAGTTGATTTGCGGCGCCTTCCACAGGTGGCAACAACACCAGCGCAACGAATATTCCTTGCCGTGCTTGCGCCGGTATTCCTGCCGGGTGGCCGCCCCCACTCCGGCTTCCCGGCGGACCAATTCGGCATCCTTGATCGGGGAAAAGGACTGTCCATAAAGATTTTCCCACGGCAGTTTGAGCACAAAATCCATGTTCAGATCCACCGCCATCCGGCGGGCCTGGCCGATTTCGTGTTCATTGTGTCCGAAGACCACAAACTGCCATTTTAGGGCCGGAAAGGGCGATTGCCGGGCGGCCTTGTGGCGGTTGATGGTGCGGAGGTTGTCCAGGACGCGGTTAAAATCGCCGTTCACCCGGTAAAGAGGGTAGCTCTCCGCGCTGGCTCCGTCGAGCGAACAGGTGAGCGCCCGGAACTGGTATTTCACCAGGGCTTCCAGCGCCTCCTCGGAGGCTGTGTTGAGGTTGGCCCCGTTGCCTGCCGACAACGCCACCTGGTTTTGGTGGGCGTACTCCATGATCGCGGGGAGTTCCGGATTGAGGAACACTTCCCCCCAGTTGGACAGCTCGACGCGGGCCACCCAGGGATTCCGGTCGATCAGGGTTTGGAAATCCGCGAGCTTCAGGAAGCCGCGGCCGAGATGTTGGGCGATCTCCCCCATGGCGTTCGGGCAGGAGGGACATTTGAGCTGACAGACCGTTGAGGCTTCGAGGCGGATGCTGGACGGCAGGAGGCTGCGGTTTTTCGTAAAAAACATAGTTGCTTCCTCCGGTTCAGTAATAAAGCCTGATGCCGTCAACGGTTTCGATGCGGGTGGCCAGCAGGGTCTGCCGGTGCCGTCGTGGCGTGGCCAGGGTCAGCGCCAGGTCTTTGTAAAGCGTCCGCCGGGTGGGGGCCTGCCGGATGGCCTGCCAAAAACAGCTGAGGCCCCGGGCCGTCCGGCCGTCCAGGCAGTACAGCATGCCCAGGCGGTGGAGGTGGTCAGCCAGGAGGTCGGGATGTCGGGACAAGACATCATGGTACTTCCGGCAGATGATTTCTTTGGCGGCGATTTTCGCCTTCAGGTTCGTCGTAATTTGTTCCCCGTGGATGTAGCGCCGGACGAGGATTTCGGGAACGAACTCGAAGGCGCAGTGCCGCGTCAGCCGGATCCACAAGTCCCGATCCTGGGCGCCCGGCAGGGACTCGTCGAACAGGCCCGCCTCCAGTACGCACGTTTTCCGGAGCAACGGCACGGAGGTGGTGAACGGCACGGTCCGGAGGAAATCCACTTCCGTGAACTCGCGGGCGTAGACGGTAAAGGAATGAACCGTCCTGCCGCTGCGTTCAGAAACCACGGAAGATCCGGCATAGACGACGCCCACGCCGGCGGGCGACGTGTTGAATTTGGCCAGCTGTTTTTCCAGTTTGGCCGGCAGCCATTCATCGTCATCGTCCAAAAAGGCGATGAACCCGCCCCTGGCGGCGCCGATCCCGGTGTTTTTAGCGACGGCGGCGCCGCGATTGCGGTCATGGCGGAGATAGCGGACCCGCGGATCGCCAACGTTTGCCACCAGCTCCCGGGTGGCGTCGGTGGAGGCGTCATCGACGACGATGAGCTCAAAATCGCCGCAACTCTGCCGCAGCGCGCTGGCCATGGCCTGCCGCAGCCAGGTGGCCCGGTTGAAGGTCGGGATGATGACGCTGATGCTGGGGGTGGCGTTGTCCCGCATCCGGTTTATTCCTGTTTCCGTTCCAATTGGGTGAGGGTGCCGCGGATGCAGTCGGCGGCGAAGCCGCGGGCGGCGAGGAAGCGAAACAGTTTGTTGCGGGCTTTGAAGCGGTCCGGCTCGCGGGTGAGAGTGGCCCATTTGCGGCGGGCAACGTCGTAGGCGCGGGCGAGTTCGGCGGCGCGGGCGTCCGGGTCGGAGGACGGGTCGGGCGCGGCGGCCACGGCCACATCGGGAGCGACGCCGCGGCGGCGGAGTTCGCGGACCACGCGGCTCTGTCCCCAGTGTGTTTTTTCACCGGCCAGGGTGCGGGCGAACGCCGCATCATCCAGCAGGCGGAGCCGGCGCAACTCGGCGATGACCCAGGCCAGGGCGGGCGGGGGGCAGCCGCGCTGGCGCAGTTTGCGGGCCAGTTCCCCCTCGGCGTGCGCCCGTTGGTCCAGCAGGCGCAAGGCGCGTTCCAACCAAGCCGCTGGCGTCAGTTCGGCGGCCGGGGGCGATGGAGCGCGTGAATGAAAGTTCATGGCGTGGGAGGGGGGGAGGCGTAGGGGCGACCGGCCGGTCGCCCGTACTAGACGGGGTCGGACGGCCGCAGATCGACGATTTGGATTTGGGGGGTGCGATTGCCGTTGTAGGTATTGATCTGGGGGGTGTAAACAATGTCCCACGGCGGCCGGGGCAGGTCGCTGGGGATGCGGTTGAAATAGATGAAATCAAGGCGGTTGCGGGCGCTGTCGCAGAGCACCCCGCGGGAGTGGCCCTTGCCGGCGGGAAAGACCTTGTCGGGAAAGACCCGGGTGGTCAGGAACAACGGGTCGGGATTGCCATGGCCGATGGGTTCGAGCAGGCTGAGCTCGGTGAAAAAGGCATCGTTGAAATCGGCGAACTGGGCCCGGCCGCAGATGTCCAGCTGCGGTTGGAGGCCGTCTTCCCCCAGCACGGTGCAGACCGCGGCTTCAAAGGCGTCGCGGAACCCGATCAGTTCGCCGTCGGCGACCGACAGGCCGGCGGCCATGGGGTGGCCGCCAAAGCGGATCAGGCGGTGGCGGCATTGTTCCATGACGGCGACCAGATTGAGGCGGCGCACACTGCGGGCGGAGCCGCGCCACTGGCCGTCGCTTTCCACGGTGAGCACGATACACGGGCGATGATAGCGCCGGGCCAGGCGCGAGGCGACGATGCCGATGACGCCCTGGGGCCAGGCGGCGCCCCAGACCATGATGGTGCGCCGGGTCAGCAAGTCGTCACCGGCCGTGGTGATGCAGGCTTCGGCGTCCCGCAGGGTTTCCTCTTCGAGATGCTGACGATCGCGGTTTTTCTCGTCCAGGATGGTGGCGAGCGGGACGGCGTCATGCATCCCGGAGGCCTCGAGCAGGCGCATGGCATCCACCGGGTCGCCGAGGCGTCCGGCGGCGTTGAGACGGGGGGCTAGGCGGAAGGTGATGTCCGGCGCGCGCAGAGTGGTGGCGTCGCCGAGGCCGCTGACCTCGCACAGGGCGCGGATACCGGGGCGTTGCTGGGAGGAGAGGACTTTCAGGCCGTGGGCCACCAGGCAACGGTTCTCATGCAGCAGGGGCACGATGTCAGCCACGGTGCCGAGGGCCACCAAGTCCAGGACGCGGCGCAGGTCGGTGGCCTGGCCGCCGAGCCCGTTCTCACGGCCGTACTTGATGAAGCCGTGGCAGAGCTTGAAGGCGACGCCGACACCGGCCAGGTCCACCAGCGCCGCCGGGGAACCGGGCAGCTTGGGATTGATGGTGATGTTGGCGTTGGGGCTTTCGGTGCCGGGCTGATGGTGATCGGTGACGATGACATCCAACCCCTGCTGGCGGGCGAGGGCGATGGCGTCCACGCTGTTGATGCCGCAGTCCACGGTCACCAGCAGGGTATGATTATCCCGCCGTGCCTTTTCGATGGATTCGGGGGTGAGCCCGTAACCATCGTCGAGCCGGTGCGGCAAGAAACATTCGACCCGGCCGCCGTTCTGACGCAGGCACCAGGCGAGGAGGACGGAGGCGGTGATGCCGTCGGTATCATAGTCGCCATGGATCAGGATATGTTCGCCACTGGCCACGGCATGCCACAGGCGTGCCGCCGCCTCGCGCACCCCGGGCAGGGCGTACGGGTCGACCAAATCTTTCAAGCTGGGCTGAAGAAAGGCCCGCACCCCATCAACGGCAATGCCGCGGCTGGCCAAGACCAAGGCCATGGGCCGGGTGAGGGCGTCGCTTTCCTGGAGTTCGTGGATCAGCTTTTCATTTTCTTCAGCCACCTCCCAAAGGGGCAGTTCCATTTCAATCCTCGTGTGGTTACGGTTTTGCTACATGGCTAAAAATATACCCTTCCGGGACTGGAAAGGCGAAACGTGCATGGTGTTTTTCCTTGGCCCGGTCGCTTCGTTCGCGGCCTGGATGCGTGTTCCCGGTCGTGCGTGACCTTTTACCGGCGTGCGGCGCTCAAGCGCGGCGATGCCCGGGCGATCGGCACCCTGGCGTACCTGACGCCGTTGCTGTCCACCGCCTGGCTGGCCCTGTTCGGCGCCGGCCGGCTGGGGTGGCAGGCCGTCCTGGCCCTCATGCTGATTCTCGGCGGGGCCTGGCTGGGTCGCGGTCGCGGCACATCCGTTTTACCGGCCTGAGGCTCCGCGCTTAGCGGGAGGTGGGGCCCGGGGAGAGGGACGGGGTGTGGCCGTCCGGGGCGTCCGCCAGGGTCCAGGGCAGCAGCGCGACGAGGTGCGGCCGGATAGTCTCGGGATCGAGTTGAAGCGCCTGGCGGGCCAGGCGGCGCGCCTCGTCCGCATTGCCGTACCAATCGCTGAGCAGGGCGGCGCGGAGCCAGTCACTGGCGGCCTCCTTCTGGCGTTGCCGGAGGCCGGCGGCTCCGGGGCGCTCGGGGTTCTCGTGGTCCAGCCGGTACTGGCCGTAGTAGGTGAGCATGGCTGCGTACTGGCTGGGCGGCAGATCCTCCCAGTGGATGATCTTGGCCTTGCCCCGCTTGGGGCGGACCGCCAGTTCGTCCTCGTTGCCCATCACCGTGCCCTTGATCACCTTGCCGTTGTCCAAGTGGACCCCGGTCTTGGTGCCGTCATAGGGGATGAATTTCATCAGCTTGATCAGGTCGGCACGGATGGTGCTGATCATCGCGATCCGCCGTTTTTCCCCTGCTTTTCGCTCGTCCGGAAGGCGGTTGACATAGGCCGTGAGCGCGTCTTTGACTCGGAAGAAATTCAAGTCGGCCGGGCGTGGCCGGCCTTTGGCCAGTTCGGGTGGAAACCGGCTGGTGTCGGCCGTGCCGGTGGTGGTCATGACGGCCAGGGGCGGGGGCGCGGCGGTTCCCGGGGCGGCGGTGGCCGGAAACGCCAGGAGCAGCGCCAGAACCGGTGCGAAGAACACGGAAGCAACGGAAAGACGGACCATGATGTAACTCCTTGGGTGATGTACCGGTGGGAGCCGCCCGTCCTCGGGCGGACGAACCCGTTATTGTCGGAGACGTGCGTAGTCGGTTTGGCGTGACGTTGGCCCACTAACAAGAACGAAGCGGGCGTGACGCCGTCGCTGTCCGCCCGAGGACGGGCGGCTCGAGCGGTCTTGGCCTGACGCCAACTTTGCCTTGCGGAACAGGTGTATCCTCATTTTGGTTTCCGCTTCCGACCCGCGATTTGTCTGCACAGTATAGCCACGGGGATGTGGCTTCTCAAGCGGGGGTTGGCAAGCGGCGGTCGGCGCGCCATGGTATCGGGGTGAGTGTGGCATGAAACAACCTCGTCGCGGCAGTTATTTTTTTCGCTACAGCCCGGTGCGCTGGTTCGCCTGGGGCGCGCTGGCGCTGGTGTCGGTTGTCTTGTTGTCGTCCCTGGCTTATTGGCTGATGGGGCGCTACCTCTACCACCGGCCCGACTGGACCTTCCAGGACTGCCTGTTCATGGTGGTGATCACCCTGACCACCATCGGCTATGGCGACTGGTTGGGTCTCAAAGGGTTGTGGGTGGCCCAGCTTTACACCATGGCGTTGGCGGTGATGGGGGTGGGCGTGCCCGCCTTTGTCATCACCAACCTGACCGCCGTCATTGTGGACGGCGTCTTCGGCAACGTACTTAGGAGGCAACACATGAACCGCGACATCAACAAGCTTTCCGGGCATATCATTGTTTGTGGCCTGGGCGCCACCGGTCTGCATTGCCTGCGGGAGCTGATCCGCAGCCGCACCCCCTGCGTGGGCATTGACCGTGATCCCCAGGCGATCAAAGAAGCCGCGGCTGAACTGGCCAATCTGCTCTATGTCGAGGGCGCGGCCGATGTCGATGACGTGCTGTGGCAGGCCGGCGTCGAACGCGCCACCGGTTTGATCGCCTGCCTGTCGGACGACAAGGAAAACGTCTTTGTCACCCTGTCCGCCCGTGCCCTGAATCCGCGGCTGCGCATTGTCAGCAAGGTTCAGGACCCGGTGGCCAAGGCCAAGCTGCGCGCCGCCGGCGCCAATCTGGTGGTGGACCCGGCCGGCATCGGCGGCCTGCGCATGGTCAGTGAAATGATCCATCCCGGCGTGGTCTCGTTCCTCGATTCCATGACGCATGACGCCGAACGCACCCACCGGTTCGAGGATTTGCGGGTGATGCCCGGCGCGGCCGTGGCGGAGCGGACCCTGGACCAGGCGAACCTGCGGCAGCACGCCAATGCCCTGGTCGTTGCCATCCGACCGGTCGGTGCCCATCATTTTCATTACAACCCCAATGCCGAGACCCGGCTGGCGCCTGGCGACACGGTGGTGTTTTTGGGGGAAACTACCGAGGTGGCCAAGCTCCGCCCCCTGTTCTCGGGGCCGCTGCCGGCCCCCAGCGTGGACGACGGTTCCCGCTGCTGACCGGGTTGCACCGTTTTCGGAGCGCGGCAATTCCTTTGCCGCAATACGGTGGGCGAGCGGGGTTGGGAGTTCCCACTTCAGTGACGTGTGGAGTGACGTTGGGGACGGTGACGTTGGGGACGGGTGAATGATGAATTCACTCCGTGCCGCCGGAAGGGTTTTCGCGAAGCGAGTACGGGCGCCGCTTTGTTGAGCACGGGCGCGAAACGGGGGGCGGCGCGTCCCCGCCGGCCTATACCAGCCCCATCTGGTCCGCCTTGTACTTGAGGATACGGCGGGTGGTCTGGAGCAGCACGGCGGCTTGGGAGAGGTTGCCGTTGCTGGCCTCGACCGCCTGCCGGATGAGGCGCTCTTCGACCTTGCGCAGTTCCGCTTCCAGGGAAATGGGGAAAGCGGGCGCGCCGTCCTCGGCAGGTGCGACGGGTGGCGGGGCGGCGGCCAGGGACGGGGCGGCCAAGGCCGTCGGGGCCGGTTTGGCGCCGCGGATTTCCGCCGGCAGATGTTCCGGCATCAGCAGCGAGGCGTCCCGGTAGAGCACCAGGGCGCGCTCGATGACGTTGCGGAGTTCGCGCACGTTGCCCGGCCAGGCATAGGCTTCGAGCTGGGCGACGGTGGCGGGCAGCAGGTCGCGGATGCCGGAGCGGCATTCGCGGCGGAAATGCGCGACATAGTGGGCGGCCAGCGGCGCAATGTCGTCCCGGCGTTCGCGCAGGGGGGGGATGGTGATGGGGAGGACATTGATGCGGAAGTAAAGATCCTCGCGGAACCAGCCCTCTCGCACCCCTTTTTGCAGGTCGCGGTTGGTGGCGCCCACAATGCGGACATTGGCGTGGAGGACGGTGCGGCCGCCGACCCGCATGTATTCATGGTCCTGAAGGAAGCGTAACAGTTTGCTTTGCATGGCCGGCGGCATTTCGCCGATCTCGTCCAGGAACAGGGTGCCGCCGTCGGCCAGTTCGACCCGGCCGTGGCGGCGCTCGCTGGCGCCGGTGAAGCTGCCCTTTTCGTGGCCGAATAATTCGCTTTCCAGCAGCGCCTCGGGAATGGCGGCGCAGTGAATGGGAATAAACGGCCCGTCGCAGCGGGGGCTGACGGCGTGCAGCAGGCGCGCCAGCAGTTCCTTGCCGGTGCCGCTCTCGCCGTAGAACATGACGGTGGTGTCGGGCGCCTCGGCGGCGCGGCGGACCAGGGTCAGCGTCTCCTCCCATGGCCTGGATTGGCCGACCACCTGATGGGTGTCATACCAGCGGTCCATTTCACTGGAGAGGGCGGTCAGTTCCGCGGACTTGCCGCGCTCGCGCAGGACCCGCTCGACCGCAATCTTGATCTCGCTGACGTCGAACGGCTTGGTCAGGTAATGGCAGGCGCCGCCCTGAATGGCCTGGACCACCTTGCCGATTTCCTGGACCGCGCTGAGGACGATGATCGGCAGTTGGGCGTCCACCGCCTTGAGCCGGGGCAGCAGGTCGAGGCCGGACATGTCGGGGAGCATCATGTCCACAATCGCCACATCCGGGCTCTCCTCCTCGGCGGCCCGCGCTCCGGCGGCGCCGTCGGCGGCGAGGATGACGCGGAACTGTTTGCCGAACACCGCATCCAGGGAGAAGCGGACGTTCGGTTCATCATCCACAATGAGCAGGGTTTTCATGGGGTCCTATCACCCGTTGCGCGGTTAATCCGTCATGTGGCTGTCACACCGGGCCGGCTGCCTGACAATGTAGCTGTGGATGGGCGGCGCGAAAAGAGCCGTCCCGGAGGTCGGGAGCGAAAGGGACAGAGCGAAAGGGACAGGCAAATAGGGGGAAGCCGACACAATAATCGCTTCTTTGGCGCGTTATTTATCAATGAAGGCGCAACGAGGTGAAGGAAGAGGTGCCCCGTGATGCCTTGGGTGGGAGGGAGGGCAAGGAGGTACCCGCATGCGAATAGCAAGGCTCAAACCGACGGGCGCGGACCCGCACGGAACCTATTACCATCTTCTGAACCGAATCGCGGGAGTGCCGGGAGAGTTCCCGTTCGGCGACGTTGAAAAGGAGATGTTCATCCGGCTATTGAAGAGACTTGCCGGCCTCTACACGCTCGACCTCCTGGCTTGGCAGGTCATGAGCAACCATTTCCACCTAGTCGTCTTTGCCCCCGCCAATCCGCCTTCGCCGGAAGAGGCGGCCCGCCAGTTTGCCGCATACCATCATGGTAAGCGCTTCGTTGACCCCGCTTCACCACCAGGGGAACAGCTGGCGGCCCGGCTGCGGGACATCAGCTGGTTCATGCACGACCTGCAGCAGCAGTTCGCCTGCTGGTACAACCGCACCCGGCCGGTCCGCCGCCGGGGCATGCTTTGGGGGAACCGCTTCAAAAGCGTCGTCCTCGAAGGTGCCACCGCCGTATGGGAGTGCATCAAGTACGTCGAACTCAACTGCGTCCGCGCCAAGCTGGTTC
>CAITYL010000331.1 GCA_903896595.1 uncultured Lentisphaerota bacterium | reverse complement strand
GGGGTTGAGGGGTTGAGGGGTTGAGGGGTTGAGGGGTTGAGGGGTTGAGGGGTTGAGGGGTTGAGGGGTTGAGGGGTTGAGGGGTTGGCGATGGGCGGAGTTTTTGGCTTTTGGGGAGTTCTGGGAGCCATGAGAGTTATGGGAGCACTGGGAAGCGAGATATTATTTCCCATAACTCCCATAACTCCCATGGCTCCCAGTACTCCCATGTCCTCTAACCTGATTACTTCTTTAAATTAAGGTTTTCTCTCATGATTTCCCGGCTCAGTGGCAAGCTGGCGGCCTGCGAACTGACCGAGGCGGTGGTGGACGTGGGCGGGGTCGGTTATGCGGTGACCATCCCGATGAGCACGTACGACCTTCTGCCGCGGGTTGGCGGCGACATCGTGTTGCACACCCATCTGAACGTGCGCGAGGACGCCCTGCAACTCTATGGGTTTGCCACGCTGGACGAGCGGCGCTTGTTTGTGTTGCTGATGACCGTCAACGGGGTTGGACCGCGTTTGGCGCTCAGTGCCCTCAGTTGCCTGCCGTTGGACGGTTTGTGCCGCGCCATTGCCTCCGGCGACGTCAAGGCATTGTCGCGGATCAGCGGCGTCGGCAAGCGCACCGCCGAACGCCTGGTGCTGGAGTTGCGTGAAAAGGTGCTGGCGATCCAGCCCGCCGCCGCCGTGGCCGGCAGTGCCCGGCTGGTGACCAATCGCGACGTCCAGGATGCCATCAACGCCCTGGAAACCCTCGGGTTCAAGGGCGATGCCGCCCAAAAAACCATCGCCCGGTTGCAGGACGAACTGCCCGCCGCCGAGCAGACCGCTGAAAATCTCATCCGCAAGGCGTTGCAGGCGCTGAATTCCTGAGACCCTACATGCCGGAAGAACGGTTCATTACATCGCAGTTGAACAAGCGTGAGGACGCGATTGAGCCGACCCTGCGTCCCCAGCAGTTTGCCGATTTTCCAGGGCAGGACCGGGTCAAAGAGCGGTTGCAGATCATGGTGCAGGCCGCCAAAGAGCGCAACGAACCGCTGGGACATTTGCTGCTGTGCGGGCCGCCGGGGCTGGGCAAGACCACCCTGGCCTTCATTATCGCCAACACCCGCGGGGTTGCCATCAAGGCCACCAGCGGCCCGATCATCGAGAAGCCGGGCGACCTGGCCGGGTTGCTGACCGGTCTCTCCGAGGGTGACGTGTTGTTCATTGATGAGATCCATCGCCTGCCGATGGCCATTGAGGAATATTTGTATAGCGCGATGGAGGATTTTGTCATTGATATCATGCTGGATCAGGGGGCGGGCGCCCGCTCGATCCGGCTCAACCTGCCGCGTTTCACCCTGATCGGCGCCACCACCCGGCAGGGGCGCATTTCGGCACCGTTGCGCTCCCGTTTCGCCTTGGCCTGCCGGCTGGATTATTACACCACGGCCGACCTGGAGACCATCTTGAACCGCACGGCCGGCCTGCTCAAGATCACCGCTGAACCGGTGGGGTTGCGTGAGATCGCCCGGCGCAGCCGCGGCACCCCGCGCATCGCCAATAACCTGGTGCGCTGGGTCCGCGACTTTGTCCAAGTCAAGGAGGGGGGACGCAGCATTACCGGCGAGTTGGCCGATGCCGCCCTCAAAATGCTCGATATTGACGAGAGTGGGCTCGACGAAATGGACAACCGCTTGATGGAGGCGTTGCTGTTCAAGTTCAAGGGGGGGCCAGTCGGGGTGAAAACCCTGGCGGTGGCCCTGGGCGAAGAGGAGTCAACCCTCGAGGATGTTTATGAGCCGTACCTGATTCAAGAGGGCTATCTGATGCGGACGCCGCAGGGACGCGTCGCCACCGACAAGGCCGCCCGCCGCTTTGGCGTGACGCTGTCCGCGCGCAAGCGCCGCCTGGCGCAGCCCGGGCTCTTCCCGGACCAGGCGGTTGAAAGCGTGGACGAGGCGTGAGAACGTGAAAACGTGAAACGTGAGGCGTGAAACGTGAGGAGAACCCCAAGTGGGGTGCGTCGAACAAGTATACCGCGTTAGGGTGAAGTTTTAATTACCTTCAGCCTACAGCCTACAGCCTAACAGGCTTCAGCCTAACGCAGTATAATGCCAATCCGAGCCGCGAACGAAGCGCCCGCAGGGAGCGAAAGTGACCGGTCAAAGAGTATTTACTATCAATGAATGTCCAATAATCAACAAGGAATATCCAATGTCCAAGTCAATTGCCTTTTTCCTGAACTAAATGGCCTTTTCCTTCATCCTTGGATGTTCCTTGTTGGATATTGGATATTCATAGCAACGAAAACCCCTGTCATCCATGCTGTATCATCTTGCGCCATTTTTGACCACGTTGTGGGGACCGTTCCGTTTGCTGGGGTCCTATCTTGTGCTGATGGGGCTGGGCGCCTTGTTGGCGGCCTTCGTCACCGGCTTGACGTTGCCGAAATTATGGGACCGTCTGCCGCGGGACCGTGGCCGGCAACATGCTCAGCAGGGGCATGCCGCCAAAGGCAAACCCACGGGGGCCGGGGTTTTTACCGTCATGTTGCTGATCCCAGTGGTGCTGCTGGTGTTGCCGCTGAACCTGCGGCTTGCCTCCATCCTGGGCTGCCTGGTGCTGGCGATGATGACGGGGTGGCTGGACGACCGCAGTCAGACGCCGTGGGGCGACTATTTCAAGGGCTCCCTGGATTTGGCGGTGGCGTTTCTGACCTCCCTGGCGCTTTGCCAAGGGAATGCGGTGGCGTTTTGGATGCCGTTGGTGAAAGGGGAGGTGCTGGTGCCGGTGTGGCTGTTCCTGCCGTTGGGAACGCTGCTGCTGTGGATGACCATCAACGCCACCAATTGCAGTGATGGTGTGGATGGCCTGGCCGGGACGCTGACGCTGTTGTCGCTGTTCTATCTGGGCGGTTTCCTGTATGTGGTCATTGGTCACAAGGAAATGGCGGCCTATCTGTTGGTCGGGCACAACCCGGAAGGCGCGCGCTGGGCCTTGCTGCTGTTCACTACGGCGGGGGGATTGGCGGGGTACCTTTGGCACAACGCGGAACCGAGCCGGGTCCTGATGGGAGATGCGGGGTCGCGGTTCTTTGGCCTGCTGGTCGGGACGGCGGCACTGGCGGCGGGCAATCCTTTCCTGATCCTGGTGGTGGCGCCGGTGGTGCTGGTTAACGGCGGCACGGGCATTGTCAAGATCGCCCTGCTGCGGCTGTTCAAGCGGCTTGGGTTTGATGTGCGTTCACCGGCGGTCATCGCGGAAGCGCGCAAGGCGGCCGAACAAAATGGCGGCGGTGTGGTTTCACCGGATCAGCATACGGTGGTTCGCCTGCTCCACGAGGTGCGCTTTCCCCTGCATGACCACTGCCGCAAGAATCTGGGCTGGTCCAACCCGCAAGTGCTGTTGCGGTTTTTCCTCATTCAGGCGTTCCTTACGCCGATTCTTTTCGGCTTCCTGGTCAAGGTGCGGTGAGGAAAAGGCGGTTGGGCGGTTTAGTGGTTTAGCGGTTGGGCGGTTGGGCGGTTGGGCGGTTGGGCGGTTGGGCGGTTGGGCGGTTTAGCGGTTGGGCGGTTGGGCGGTTTGTACTGCGTCAGGATGAGAACGTCATGTGTTACAACCGCAGAGTGACGAATGTTGAGGTCTGAATAACGATGGAAATTTACTGAAGGATCGCCGCGACCTCAAGATTCTGCGGTTCAATATTCGGCAATTTGCGGTTTATTTTATTCTTCACACCCTAGCGCGAGATAACCCCTCAACCCCTCAACCACCCAACCCCTCAACCACCCAACCACCCAACCGTTCCACGGGAGGTTTCCATGATTAATGCTTTTTTTACGGCTCTTCGCGCGCTCACTCGCCTGCCGCTGCAGGGGGATGACAGCTCTAATAACCAACTGGTGCTAAATATGTTTGCGCCGGCCGGCCTGTTGCTCGGCCTGGTGCTGTGGCTGGTGGCGTGGTTTCTGCTCATGGCCAGCGGGCCGCTGGCGGCGGCGTTTGTCACCGGTGTGGCGTTCGGGCCGCTTTACTGGTGGGTGACGGAAGGCCGCAATCCCGGTGGTGTCATTTGGTGCGCAACCAACTGGGGCATGGCGGCCGGCACTTCGAATGACGAGGCCGCCCAGTTTCGTCCGTACTGGGTCATGCTGACGGTGCAGTTTGCTTTTTTGTTCCGTTTGGCCGCCACGGCCATTCTGGTTTATTCCGGTCATCCCCTGTGGTTGGCGGCGGCGCCCTTGATGGGCATGACGGCCCATGCCGACCTGCTGCTGTCGGCCCGTCCGGCCGACGAACCGGGGACGGTTCCTGTCCGGGTGCCGCTGGTCTGGTTGGTGACGGGGGTGCTGGTGATCGTGCTCGGCGGTTTGGCCGCCGGCCTGCTGAAGACCGGTCTGCTGGCCGGTCTGCTGGTCCTGGTGCTGGCGTGGGCGCTGACCCCGTGGGGCTGCCGCTGGCTGGAAGCGCGTTGCGGCGGCGTCAATGAACATGTCCACGGCGCCATTCGGGAAGCCGTCGAGCTGATGACTCTGGCCGTCGGTGTGCTGGCCTTTGCCGTCTGAGGTGGCGCTGCCGGCAGGCGAGCACGATAGGGAATTTTAGCGATGGGAGTTCTGTGAGCCATAGGAGTTATGAGAATAAATGGGATCTTTGGGAAAAGGCGCATAACTCCCAGAACTCCCATGGCTCCCAGAACTCCCAAGAATGAAGAGAACCAAATGAGCGAGGACTTGAACCGCCCATGAGCATTGCCCGCCGCAAGACGATTTACCTCAGCGGTCCGATCATGGATGTGCATGCCGGCGAGGCCCGCGACTGGCGCGAGGTCGCCAAGCGCCTGCTCGGCCGCGAGTTCCGCACCCTGGACCCGATGCGCCGAAATTTCGTCGACCGGCAGGTGGATTCGGCCAATGAGATTGTCGAGTTCGATCTGCAAGATGTACGGGATGCCGATATTCTGCTGGTCAATTACTGCAAGCCCTCCATCGGTACCGCTATGGAAGTGTTCTACGCCGCCCATGACCTGGGCAAGTTCGTGGTCACCTTCTCCCCCTTCACCTTCAAGGACTGCAGCCCCTGGATCGTGCGCTACAGCACCAAGATCCTGGGCAGCCTGGAAGAAGCCGGCGCCTACCTTAAGACCCATTTCGCCGAGGTGGCGACGGATTGTTGAATAGGGATGCCTGTCTTTAAGCGGGAGCCGCCTGGCCTCGGGCGGCCAGTGGCGTTCCAGTCACGCCGGCCGAAGTAGCCGCAGATGTCGGCGATCCGGCAACATCCCCCTCCGGTTATTGCGGCCAGGGATTGCGGGCCTCGCCGTTGTTGATCCAGTCGCCGCCCTTGCCCTGATAACCCTTGACGTGGCCATCGCCAAAGACGAAGTTGCCGAAGTCCCGATTATGGTTGAACTTGTCATGGCTGATATCAAGGAGATCGTCAGCGGCCCCAGTGCCGGCGCCGCGGGGTTGGGCCGTACCTCCTTTGGCGCCAAAGTCGCGGGCTAGCCAGGAGTCGGAACCGATGTTAGACTCGGTGCGGTTGTCGCCGCCGTACACATAGTCGAAATTCGTTTCGGCAAGACAGGTGCCGGCGGACGGAGTGTTGCGCCCGGACGGGCAGACGTAGATTTTGGCGGCATCCAGGTAACTGGAGGTCATCATCAAATTCAAGTCGTCGTCACCCGAGATGTCGCAATCAGCTATCTTGTTAACGGTGGCGCAGGTGGTCGGGAAGAACGCATTGTAGTCGTTGGCGTACATCTTGCCGGCCAGGCCGATCTGCTTCAGATTGCCGACACAACTGATACGGCGGGCCTTTTCACGGGCGGCGCCCAGGGCCGGGAGCAACATGCCGGCCAGGATCGCGATGATTGCGATCACGACCAGAAGCTCAATCAGGGTGAATGCCTGGCGGGCGTTTTTCATGCCTTGGATCCCGTTCTCTTGGCCGTTGTTGTCAAGTCGAGGAGGTCGCGCTTCACCCTTGAATCTACCGCCAACCACGGCGGTGGCGTTTTCTTTTATACCATCATGCCTCTGGTTGTCAAACGGCCGGCAAAAAATATTTTTCCGTGGTGGCGCCGCCCCATAAGCGCCAAATCAAGACAGTCCAATCACCTTACCCCGCCACCAATCCGCGATTTGCTTTTTCCATACGAATGGGTTATGGTTAAGTTCAATGGTTGTGGTCTGTTTCTTGGGATTGAAAACCGGGGTTTTGGGACAGCCGCAGGCCCGGTTTTCAACCCGCATCACTCCGGCCCCTGAGACGGGCCTAACGTCCGTAACCCTCCAAGAAAGAGCGAAAAATGGACATGCCAATGGCACGACAATTCTGGTTTCAGGTGTCTGCGGGGCTGGCGTTGGGGCTGGCGCTGCTGTGCGGCCGGGCCCAGGCGGACGTCACCTACTCCATCTCCGGTATCATCACAAGTAGCGGCAGCGCCCTGGCCGGGGTGACGGTAACCCCGTCGCCGTCCGGCGCGGCGGCCACCACGGACGCCAGCGGCAGTTACACCATCAGCGGCCTGGCTGCCGGCACCTACACGATCACGCCTTCACTGCTTGGCTATGCCTTCTCGCCAACGGCCATCACCGGCGTCACCGTGGCGCCGGATGCGACGGGCAAGGACTTCACGGCAACACCGACCACCACGGTCACCATCGGGAGTGGCACCAGCGCCGAAATCTTCCCCATGGGAACCTATTACAAAAAGGGTCGCACGCAGGTGATCTACCTGGCGAGCGAGATCGGCACCGCCGGCAACATCACGGCGCTGGCTTTGGATGTGAAGACCGTGCCAGGCCTGGCCATGGCCAACTGGACCATCCGCATGAAGCACACCGCCCTGACTGGATATCCGGCACCCGTCTTGGAGGGCAGTGGTTGGACCACCGTCTATCAGGAGGCCAGCGCCGCCCCCGGGGCGGCCGGCTGGCGCACCTTCACGTTCAGCACCCCCTTCGCCTATAATGGCACCGACAATTTGCTCATTGACTTTAGCTTCAGTAACACCTCTTATGCTGTGGATGGCAAGTGCCGGTACACGGGTTGGGGCGGCTACGAACGAACTATTATCGTCCGGTGCGATAGTGGCGATCCGCTGGCCTGGTCAGAAACCAATCCGCCTCCCGACCACCCCATTTCCCGCTCCGAGGTACCGAACGTGCGTCTGACGCTGGCGCCGGAAACCACCTATTCCATCTCCGGCACCATCACCTGCGGCGGCAGCGCCCTGGCCGGGGTGACGGTAACCCCGTTGCCGTCCGGCGCGGCGGCCACCACGGATGCCAGCGGCAATTACACCATCAGCAACCTGGCCGCCGGCGATTACATAATCACGCCTTCACTGACTGGCTATGACTTCGCGTCATCGGCCGTCATCGTGGGGCCGAGTGTCACGGATGAGGACTTCACGGCCACCGCCAACAGTTACTTGGTGACGTTCAACGCGCAGGGCGGCACGGATCCGAACCCGGCATCCAAGCTCGTGACCTCCGGCTCGGCCTACGGCACTTTGGCAACCACGGCATCCCCGGGCTACACCTTCGCCGGCTGGTGGACGGACGCGGGCGGCACGGCCACGGAAGTGACCGCCGCGACCACCGTCGCCATCACGGCGGCACAGACGCTGTATGCGAAATGGTTGCCGAACTCCTGCCTGGTGACGTTCAACGCGCAGGGCGGCACGTCCCCGGTCCCGGCGTCCACGAGCGTGACGTACGACTCGGCCTACGGGACGCTGGCAGCCACGACGCGCACGGGGTATGCGTTCGCCGGCTGGTATACGGGCGCCACTGGCACCGGCACCCAGGTGACCGCGACCACGGTCGTCGCAACCGCCGCAGACCATACACTCTACGCGAAGTGGACGGCCAACAGCTACACGGTGACGTTCGATGCGCAGGGCGGGACGGCCGCGAGCCCGGCATCCACGAGCGTGACCTACGGCTCGGCCTACGGGACCTTGGCGGGCACGGCGCGCCCGGGCTACACCTTCGGCGGCTGGTGGACGGACGCGGGCGGCACGGCCACGGAAGTGACCGCCGCGACCACCGTCGCCATCACGGCGGCGCAGACGTTGTACGCCAAGTGGACGGCCAACAGCTACACGGTAACGTTCGATGCGCAGGGCGGGACGGCCGCGAGCCCGGCATCCACGAGCGTGACCTACGGCTCGGCCTACGGGACCTTGGCGGGCACGTCGCGCCCGGGCTACACCTTCGCCGGCTGGTGGACGGACGCCACTGGCACCGGCACCCAGGTGACCGCGAGCATGGTCGTTTCAACCGCCGCGAGCCAGACCCTCTACGCGAAATATTTTGCGTTGCCGGCCCAGATCACGACCGCATCGGCCTTTACCGGCACGGTGACGGTGGCGGCCAACTGGGTGGATTTCAGCGTGTCGGATGCGGATGACACCAACTGCAATGACTGGGTGTCCTTCCCGGTCACCTACAACGCCTATCTGGTGTTGTGCTACGGCGAAATCCTCTGCCCGGTGTGCCCGTTCCCCGTCACCGACGCCTGGCTGTGGCTGGTAGACAAGAAGGGCAAACAAGTGTATGCCGCCAGCCTGGAAGACGGCGGGATCACGGATGCGCAGGGGTATTGCTTCGGAAATGGCAATGTGGGCGTGACCTTCGCCACGTTCCTGCCCTATGCCGATCGGGAAGGGCTGACCGGGTTTGACTACACCACCTCGCCGGCCGTGACGTTCGCATTGGCGGGCACCCGCGAAAAGGCCAGCGGCACGGCGGCGGTGAATATTCTGCGACTGACCGGCGGCGCTACGCTGTTCACGGTCAGTCCGGCGGAAAACGCTGACCGCTTGGCCGCGCTGGAGTGCGAGGACGGCAGTGAACTGGCGGTTGTCACCGCGTCGTTCAAGAAAAGCAGCGCCAGGGTCAAGCCCGACCCGTACTGCCCCGAGTGCACCACGAATTGCGACTCCGTCTACGCCGCCCAACTGGCCTTTGTGGCCAAGTCCGCCAAGAAATATTTCTGGTGGGACATCCTTGGTGAGGGCGACGTCCAACCGGCGGTGAAGTAATCGCGACCTCTCCACTCCTGCCCGGCGCGCGGCCCCAGGCGCGCGCCGGGAATTTCACGCCCGTACATTTCTGGTTGAAGGGCAGGTGGGGGCGCCGCCCCATAAGCGCCAACTTAAATGTCAACCGCGCCAGCCAAGGATTGGGCTGGCGCTTTGGAGTGGCGCCGGCTTGACGGCGATTTCATACTGTATTGGAGCTTGTTATATAAAAAATGCAGTATTAAAGCGGTGTCAAGCCACCGCCACTCCAGGGATTTCGGCCGCGGCCGAAATCCTTTCGCGCCTCACTCGCTCGCATTCGACGGTTCGTGTGCACTTGCCGCGGTCTGCCGACGTCGCCGCCAGGCCAAGCCAGCGACGCCCCCGATCACCATCGCGCTGGCAGAGGGCTCCGGGATGGCATGGAAATAGTCGAAGTCAGAGACGGAAGCGGGGGTGCCCCCCGACCAATTTTGACTGATTGTAAAAACGCCGAAGGCGTAGACTGCCGCCGCGTTCGTCAAGGTGCCACTCATCGTCCAAAGGGCTCCGTCGGAACTCCACCAACCGGTATAATTGTTGGCTTGTTTCTGCACCCGCAGATAAGTTGTGGATCCCGAATAACCCACATAGCCTCCCACGGAGCGCACCAAGTTGCCTCAGCCGTTGGGGTAGTACGCCCGTTCCGCAATCCGGTTTACGTCGGTGTCATTCGGTCCGATTTTCAAGAGTATCCCCGCACCCTGATAGTCGCTGGCCGGTGAGAAATTAAATGTGGTTTCGATCGTCCAATCCGTGACTCCGTCCGTGCTTTGCAGCACGCGGGGCGCATTGTAATTACCACCACCAAGGTCAGAGCCGTCGTTCGCAGGAGAGGCACTGAGGCGTAACGCGCCGGCCCCGGTCAGGCCCACAGATGAGGATGGATTGGGGCTGGTGATGGTCCAAGCCGCGTTGAGCGAGGTTCCGGAGAATTCATCGGAAATAATTACCGCCGACATATTGCCGACACTCGCAAGGAAAACTAGGGATAGGAATTTTGCTTTCATGGGTTGGCTCGGGCGGGGGGAATACGGGGGGAAATTGAGGGAAATTGAGGGAAAAAGGCGTCAAAAACTTGGCGACGGCATCGCCGCCAAGAGCAATTCCGATTGGTTTTGCGTTCCGCGTGTCGATGGGGCTGAGGTTTGGCATGGTTCCGCCCTTTTTTGTCCGTTTTTCGGCGCGAGACTGCGATTCCCGCGCATACCATCCGCAAACTGCGGTAATTTTATCATGTCGGCGGGCTGATGTCAAGCCCGCTAATCGTAGTCGGGGAACGGCTGCTGGCCGGTCGTGATCCGTGCCCGCCGCGCCCCTGGGGGTGGGCGGCGGCGCGCGGGCCGGTGCGTCGCGCCAAAGGCCGGCATGGCGCAGGATGGCCTCGATGGCGGGGCGCCATGGGCCATACCGCTCCGCATAGTGCGCGGCATAGTCGGCGCGGAACCGCGGGGAAACTCGTTCCAGCAGGCCGCGCAAGGGCGACGGCGTGGAAACCGTACGGGATATCAGAATGCGGGCGCACCTCCGCAACTAGGCGCATATCGCAACAATAACGGGGACACGACAGACAACCCCTGGCACCGGACAAGCCCCCTTTTTTCCATCAAAGGCACCGCCTGAAGGGCGTGTTGCTTTAATCAATCATCCATCTTGCGACCTTATTCAGGCCGCGCATGGCAATTCATGACACTCCGCCCAATGGTCAGAGTTTCGGTTGATGCGGTACGAAAGGCATGTCCCATGTATGGTGTTTGGCGTAAAAGGTGCCAGCAGGCCGGCATTGGCCGCGCGGGGTTGCGGGCAGCGGTGTCCCGCCAGCAGCCGCATGAGCTTTTTGAGGTTGTAGGCGGTGCAGATCCAGAGCCATTCCGTATTGACCTTCTCCAAGCCGCGCAGCAGGAAGCCGCGGATTCCCATGCCGCCTTTGATGGTGCCGAAAGTTCCCTCGATTACCGGCGCCCGTTGGCGGTAAATTTCCCTGCCTTCCTTGGTGGACATGCGCCGGGCGGTGTTTTCCCGTTCGTCTTCGTGGCAGTCCCGGCGGACCATCCGATGTTTGGCGTCACGGGACAGGCAGTCAGTGGCAAGCGGGCAGTTTTCGCAATTCCGGCATTGATATTCTTGGTAAGGGGTCCGGCCGTCGGAAGTTTTTTGGGAACGCCGATGGGACGGCAGCAATTGGCGGCCCATTGGGCACCAATAGAGATTGAGTTCGCGGTCAAAAAGGAAGGCATCGCGCTCGAGTTTGCCGGTGGTTTTCACGCGGGGAAGTTGGGCGATTTGTTCTGGAGACAACGGTTGGCTGGGGTCGTCGCGGCGAGCGGGGTGGGTTTCGGGAACCGCGCAATCCACCTTGGTGTACAGGGGGATGCCCTTTTTCGCCAATACCGCCTGGTTGTCACCGCTGGCAAAACCGCTGTCACAGAGAACCCGACCGGGAGTCAGGCCATGTTTGGTTTCGACCGACTGCAGGAACTGCGGCACCGTCACGGCTTCGGAGTTGTCCGCGCGCACCGTGGTCTCGACAATCATGCCCGATGCGCTGTTCACCGCCGCAACCGGAGTGTAGTTCGGCGCATACCCGCCCTCCTTGTTCGGCATGATGGCGGAATCCGGATCGGTGACGGGGACGCGCACCGGCTTGGCGTTTTTGCCCTCCTTTTCTCGCTTGGTTTCATCCCGTTCGCGGGCAACGGCCAGCGCATTTTCATATTTCTCCATCTCTTGCCGGAGCCCGTCAAGCCTGTCCTGAATCTCCTCGGCGCTGGACAAGTCAGGATCGTCCTTCATATCTTGGGCGGCCATCTCCAGCAGCGCCGCCTCGACGCTGGCCTGCAACGTCGCCAGCCGTTGCTCCAGCCAAGCTGCCGTCCGCGCTCCGTGGCGGTCGCTGTTGGCCCGCATCCGGGTGCCGTCCACCACCAAGTCGGTAAACTCGTCGCCCAGCCGCTTCAACCCCTCCCGGTTGACTTGGCGGAACGTATCCTTCAGGGCTTCAGCAAAACGGGTGCGGAAACGGTTGACGGTGGTATGGTCGATGGTCTGGCCGTGCAGCAACCACATGAAATCAATCCGCACACGGGTCGCCTCCTCAAGCCGGCGACTACTGCGTATCCCCTTGAGGATGCCGTAGAAAATGCAGGCGGCGAGATGACGCGGATGAATCGGTGGCTGGCCCCGGAAGCCATCATAGGCCGCCTCGTAGGAGCTCCAGTCCAAGGCGCCAAAAATCGCGTCCAACTGGCGCAGCGGATCCGCCGCCCTGATCATTTCGTCGAGCGACGGGGAGAACAGAACCAACTGGTGGCGCTCCTGCTTCGGCGCGGCCCAATAGTTGCGAGAAGATAGTTTAATCATAACATACTACTATACATGCAAATACGTATTTTTAAAGTCGCAAAATGTTATCATTAAAAATATTATGATTTTTGATTAAAGCAACGCGCCCTGAAGGCGGAACTCCAAACTCGGGCGCTTCGAATGGGGAAAGCATCAATGGACAGGTGATGGTGTCCCACTGTGCGCACGGCGGAACGGCGGTTCCCAAGCCCTCCGTCAAACCTGTTTGTGCTTTTGCGGAAGCCGCAAAATGGAAGGTCTCGGGGATTCCAAAGGGACAGGTCCCTTTGGCAGGGGCTTGGGGGCGGCGCCCCCACATCACATAAAGCAACATCATCCGACAAAACGGTCATGCACCTTCTTTGTGGCGCCGGGTTGCCGTTGTGGGGCGGGACGGTAGATTTCTCATCTGCCGTTGACGGTCTGGCCTTCCGGTTTCCCTTCAACGGTGGACGTTTGTTATTTAAACTTTTCAGGACGGTTTCCCCATGGCTCTCGGCGTCGGCATTGTCGGGCTTCCCAACGTTGGCAAATCCACCCTGTTCAACGCCCTGACGCGGGCGCAGAACGCGGCGGCGGCGAACTATCCGTTCTGCACCATTGAGCCCAACAAGGCGACCGTGCCGGTTACGGATGTGCGTCTTGATGCGCTGGCGAAGATCGTCAACCCCGTTCAAATCCTCAAGGCCACTGTGGATTTCATTGACATCGCGGGCCTGGTGCGCGGGGCGAGCCGGGGCGAGGGGCTGGGCAACAAGTTCCTGGCCAATATCCGTGAGGCCAGCGCCATTTTGCAGGTCGTGCGGTGCTTTGCCGCCAACGATGTGATCCATGTCGAGGGCAGTATTGACCCCATTCGCGACATCGAAATCATCGAAACCGAACTGGTGCTCGCCGACATGCAGTCGCTGGAGAAGCGCCTCGAGCGCATCGGTCGTCAGGCGCGTTCCGACAAGGAGCTGCGCAAAGAGGTCGACGCCATGGAGGCGCTGATGAAGCATCTTGACGCCGGCCAGCCGGTCCGTACCTACCCGCGTGGCGAAACCGATCCGATCACGAACACGCTGCTTGAGCTGCAGTTCCTCACCGACAAGCCGGTCATCTATTGCGCCAATGTGGGCGAGGGTGACCTTGTCGGCGACAACGCGGAGGTCGCGCGGGTCAAGGACTATGCCGCCCAAAAGGGGTGTGACGTGGTGGTCATTTCCGCCCAAATGGAGGCGGAACTGGCCGGACTTTCGGACGCCGAGCGCACCGACTTCCTCGCCTCGTACGGTCTGAACGAGGGCGGCCTGGACCAGACGGTCCGCATGGCTTATCACACACTCGGGCTCGCCAGTTACTTCACCGCCGGCCCCAAGGAAGTGCGGGCCTGGACGTTCCATCGGGGTTGGACCGCCCCCCAGTGCGCGGGGGTCATTCACACCGACTTTGAGCGCGGTTTCATTCGCGCCGAGGTGATCGCCTTCGACGCTTACGTGCGCCTCAACGGCGAGGCCGGCGCCAAAGCCGCCGGTGTGATGCGCGTGGAAGGCAAGGAATACGTCGTGCAGGACGGCGACGTCATGCACTTCCTCTTCAACGTGTAGCCAAGCCGGGAGCCGGATTAGGCTGAAGCTGTTTAGGCTGTAGGCTGAAGGTCAGGTCGATCGGCAGCAGACCGTGCCATTGGACGCCGCCGACAAACGGCCCGTCGGGCAGATAGAACTTTGCCTCCTGCCCGCGCTTGCGCAACTTCGCCGCGGCATCGACATACAGTTCGCCGGGCGGATAAAGGAAGTCGCGGCGGATCTTGCCGTCCTCCAGAAGGTGAATTTCTCCGGCGTGATAATCGGCCAGGCGGCAGATGGGGCCCAGGGGCGCGCCGCAACAAAACTCGGCGCCGCTGAAGGCCACCGCCGCTTCGGGGTTGCCGGCCCGGGTGGCCGCCAGCCACTGCTCCCAATACGCATCAGGGTGCGGTCCGCACGAATCGAACCACCAGCCGTGATGCAGGGCGCCCAGTTTGGTGGAATATTCCCGCAGAAACGCGAAATAACTCTCGGGATACTTGCCGTCACCGGAGTCCAGCACCTCTTTGACGCAGGGTTCGTTTTCCGAGGGGAAGTAGACGATCAGCCGTTTCCCAAGCGGTTGCAGGCGTTGCGCCAGCTCCAGCAACAAGTCGCGGCGCGGCGTATGGCCGGGCAGTTTGGCGTCGTAGATGGCGCTCGGACTGCACAAGTATCGCGTCCCTTGGCCCAAGGTGAAGATCAGCCAATCGGCGCCGGTCTCCTGAAACTGCCGGATGAAACCGTCCATGTCGAATTGATTGACAATGCGATTCAGGTCGGCGGTTTTTTCCGCTTCCGTGTTGCCCTTGGGCGAAACCAGGTAATGCGTCATCACGCCGAAGCTGCCCTGGGCCATCCAGACGGCGCGGTTCTGGGTGCCGTCGGGCCGCGTGGCTTGGGGCGTTGGGGCGCCGGCCAGGGCCGAGGAGGCGAACAATGAAAGGCAGGAGACCGGGACGGCAAGGGTCTGAAACTGGCGGCGTGACATGGGACACCTCCGGGTTGTTGGTGACCTGAATGCGGTAAGTGTAGTCTGTCGGACTCTGGAGAGCAAACCCTTGCCGGGTTGGGATGCATGACAATTATGTCGGTTGGGAACCCCCTTTTAAGGAAAGGCGGTTCCCAAACCCTCCGTCAAACCTGTTTGTGCCTTTTGCGGATTCCGCAGGCCGCCCCTGTCGCCCCAATCGTGGATGGTTGCGCTGGAGCGGCCTGCGGAATCCGCAAAGGGAGCACCCTTTTTCAATAGGGTGGCCCCAACATCATCCAACATAATTGTCATACTCCCTGGGTTGCCGCAGTGGCAAGGGG
>CAITYL010000330.1 GCA_903896595.1 uncultured Lentisphaerota bacterium | reverse complement strand
GTTCGCCGATTAAAGTGGTACGCGAGCTGGGTTCAGAACGTCGTGAGACAGTTCGGTCCTTATCCACTGTGGGCGTAGGAGACTTGATGGGATTGTTCCCCAGTACGAGAGGACCAGGAACAAGTGACCGCTGGTGTTCCGGTTGTGCCGCCATGGCGCAGCGCCGGGTAGCTATGTCGCGACAGGATAAGCGCTGAAAGCATCTAAGCGCCAAGCCCACCCAAAGACTAGGTCTCCCTGAAGGATCATCGAAGATGACGATGTTGATAGGCCGGGCGTGCAAGACCAGTAATGGTTTCAGCTAACCGGTACTAATAATCCGTTCGGCTTGATCACCTTTTCCCCACGTAACACCCCTCAAAAGGCGGAACGTGCGGAGAAGTATTTGGCAATAACAACATGTTAACACGGTCTCGGAGACCCCCCATCCGGTGCCGGTCAATGTTCCACCCCTGTTCTCAACCTCCCACATGTCGTTTCATTCTGGGCTGGCAGCCATCGCGAGAAGGTAACACCCGTTCCCATCCCGAACACGGCCGTTAAGGGTCTCTGCGGCAATGGTACTGCGCTCAAGAGCGCGGGAGAGTAGCTCGCTGCCAGCCCTTTTTAATCTAAACCCCGGCGTCCCACGCCGGAAATTAAAAAACCGCCTTCACTCCCGGAACAACCGGATGGGAAGACGGTTTTTTTGTGCCCGCGAAACGGGGGCTGTGCTTTTTTATGGGTGCCACCAACCGGATCGGCGAGAAGGCACGGACCTACACGGACCTACACGGACCGGCACGGACTTACACGGACGCGGCAGTGGCCGCCAACGCCGGAGCAATCCACGGTGTCCTTGCCGGTCCGTGGGCGTCCGTGTAAGTCCGTGCGTGCCCATCCGTCTCATTGGTCCCATGGGTCTCATGGGTCCCATGGGTCTCATGGGTCCCATGGCCGCGAGGGAACGATGACGATGAGGACCTAGGGGACCTAGAGGACGAATGGCGTTTCCAGGGTAAGGCACCCAAGACGGCGAGGGCGGCGGAGGAGGGGGGGGCGGCGGTGCCTGGGCGAACGTATCTTGGTTGCCCAAGAACACAGCGGGCGCAAAGAACGCCGCCAGTCCTCATAGCCAAGCGCGCGGTGAAAAATTTCGTCTGGTCCGCCTCAAGGCGAAACGCACAACCGGCATTATAATAACTGGATTAATTTAGACGTACCTGGAGTGCAACTCGTGAATACAACCTGGTCTTTGCTGTCGCGTCGCTTGAGCCCGGTGGTGGTGGCTGGTTTATGGGGGGGGCTGATGGTGGGGGGCGTCCAGGCCGCCGATGCTCCCAAGCCTGCCGCTCCCGCCGTAGCGGCGCCGGCACCCGCCGCACCCGCCGCACCCGCCGCCGCCAAGTCCGCGCCGGTGACGCCGGCGGTGCCGGCCGCGGCCCCCGTTGCCGCGGCGCCGGTGGCGCCGGTGGTGCCGGTGGTGCCGGTGGCGCCGCAGCCCCGGCTGGCCGGGGTCAAGGGGGTTGAGAAGTTCAAGCCGGTCAGCATTTGGGCCGGCACGATTGGCGATGGGGTGATAACCGCGATGACCTTGGAGTTTAAAGACTTGTCCGCCCTGGCCAAAGCGGACAAGCTAGATCCCAATGTGGATGATGCCGTGCCGACGATCAAGCGGCCGCCGGTCGCCGGGACAGAATACGTCATCCTGTCAGTGGGGTTATTGAAGGGGCGCAGCATTGGGCGGCCCGACTATGTGCTGGCGGTTGGCGGCAAGGAGTATCCGTGTGCGGCCATGGCTGCCGATGGATCGCCCTACGACCAGCGCCTGATGGTGGTACGTCATCGGGACGGTCAAAAGGCGGCACGTTTGCTCTTTGTGATTCCGATGGGACTGGTGCAGGCGACCCTGAGGCCGGCGTTGAAAACGAGCCTCTCCCAAGCCGAGGTGCCGTTGTCGTTCCGGGTTGACTTGTCCGAGGCCGCCGCGGAGACCGGCGGCAAGTGACTTCCTTTTTCCTGAAGCTTTTTTTCCGGGTGGCCTCCTGGCTGCCGGATTGGCTGGCCATCGGTTTGGGATGCGCGCTGGGCTGGTTTTTCGACCGGGTTTTGCGTTGGCGCCGGCGTCGGATCACCGCCCATCTCGCGCTGGCGTTTCCCGAGCTGGATGCGGCCGCGTTGGCACGCCGGCGGACGGCGGTGTACCGGCATTTTGGCCTGCTCGCGCTGGAGCTGGTCCGCCTGCCGGGCATGACGGCGGCCCAGTTGCTGGCCCGTACGGAAATTCGCGGCGGCGAACATCTCGAGGCGGCGCAGGCCCGTGGCAAGGGGGTGCTGATCTTGGGGGCGCACGAGGGATGTTGGGAGTTGGGATTGGCCGGTGCCAGCCGGCGCGGCTACCCGGTGCATGTCATCTTAAAGGAAGTGCGGGGACGGGTCGGCCAGCAGGCCATTGACTTCATTCGTGGCGCCCATGGCGTGTGCGGCGTCAGCCGGCGCGGGTCGGTGTTTCAGTTGCTGCGCCTGTTGAAGCGCAAGGCCCTGATCGGGTTTGTGCTGGACCAGAACATGACGGCCGATGAAGGCATTTTTGTGGACTTTTTCGGCCGTGCCGCCTGCACCATGCCGGGCTTGGCGGTCCTGGCCCAGCGCACCGGCACGCCGGTGGTGCCGATTTCGTTCCATAGGGACGCGACGTTGCGCCGGCAGGTGTTGACCCTGTTTCCAGAGGTGCCGTGGGAGGCGCCGCCGGGGTTGGATCAAGACGCGCTCCTCCGCCACAATACCCAGCGGTATACGCGAATCCTTGAGGACCAAATCCGGGCGCATCCCGAACAATGGATTTGGATGCACAACCGCTGGAAGACCCGGCCGCCGGCGTGATTGTTAAAGTTCCGAACGGCATTAAATTAATGATTTTATGTCTGCTCCGGTCGCCGGAGCCCTGACGAGGTGCGGCCGTGACGTTCGAAGAACTCAGAAAAATCATTGTGGACGCCCGGGAGCGGGTCACGCACCTGCACAGCTTCCTGGATATTCCCGGCAAGCGCGCCGCCCTCAACGAGGCGGAGGCGCGGATGAGCCAGCCCGGCTTTTGGGACCGCCGCGAGGAGGCCCAGGCCACCGTTCAGAAGGTCAGTGGCCTGAAGAACAATCTGACCGCCTTTGCCAAGGTCGAAAGCATGGCGGATGACCTGCAAGTGTTGCTGGAACTGGCCCAGGGCGATCCCACTGACGCGTCCATGCTGGCCGAAGCCGGGCAGACCTGGGTCGCGCTGGAAGCGGAACTAAAGAAGGTCGAACTGGCCAGTTTCCTCTCCGGAAAATTCGATCACAATAACGCCATTGTCAACCTGCATGCCGGTTCCGGCGGCACCGAAAGCTGCGACTGGACGAGCATGGTCTTCCGCATGTATACCCGCTGGTTTGAACACAAGGGGTTCACCTACGAGGTGGCGGATATCCAGCCGGGTGAAGAGGCCGGTCTCAAGAGCGCCACCCTGTTCGTCAACGGCGAGTTTGCTTTTGGTTATCTCAAGGCCGAGCGCGGTGTGCATCGCCTGGTGCGGATTTCGCCGTTCGACTCCAATAAACGCCGGCATACCTCCTTTGCCGCCGTCGATGTGCTGGCCGAAATCGACGATGATATTCAGATTGAAATCCGCGAAGAAGATCTGAAAACGGATACCTATCGCAGCTCGGGCGCCGGTGGGCAGTACGTCAACCGGACCGATTCCGCCGTGCGCATCACCCACTTGCCGAGCGGCATTATTGTCGCGTCCCAGCAGGAACGCTCCCAGCATAAAAACCGCGCCCAGGCGATGAAGATCCTCAAAGCCAAGCTCTATGAGCTGGAAGAGGAGAAGAAGCGCAAGGAACAGGCCAGCACGGGCGGCGTGAAACGGGACAACGAATGGGGCAGCCAAATTCGGTCGTATGTGCTCCAGCCCTACCAGATGGTCAAGGACCTGCGCACCGGCGTCCAGACCTCCAATACCGGCGCCGTTCTCGACGGGGACTTGGACGAGTTCGCCGAAGCCTTCCTGCGTGGTGAGCGCCGCGCCACCACCGGCAAGGACGACGAGGATTAAGCCGCTACGGGATTCCGTGGGTACATCGACCGTTTTGTCGGATGATGTTGGGGCCACCCTGAAGGGGCACGGGGTCAAAACCTACTATTTGCAATTACGGATGGCGTGCGCCGGAAACGGGCCGCTGGCGGACGAGTTGGTCCGGTGGCGTCGCGGCACCCCGTAACGTCGGGACAGGCACGATTGCCTGTCTCACGTTCGGAAGGCGGAACTCCTAAAACTTTTGGTTCTTAACCGGAGGGCGGCGGCGGGACCGCCCTCTATGTTTAAGGAAACAAAAAGGTTTGACGGAGGGTTTGGGAACCGCCTTTTCTCAAAAGCACCTGCGCGCCCCGCTTCGCGGGACGTTGACGCTAGACGAAACAAGAATAGGTACAAAAAAGAAGATTCCTCTTGTCGGGAATACATTTTCCCAGTGTGTGACAAGAACAAAAGGAATCTTCAATGAAAAAGTACAGCGAGAAGTGGACGAAATCAACCGTGCGTTCGGCTCTTTTGACGGTGGTC
>CAITYL010000329.1 GCA_903896595.1 uncultured Lentisphaerota bacterium | reverse complement strand
GGTTGAGGGGTTAAGGGGTTGAGGGGTTAAGGGGTTAAGGGGTTGCAACCGTCCGTGGGGGGGGGCGGCAAGACGAACCGCGAATTGCCGAATGTCCGTCTTCGTTTTTCCCTATTTTCGGCGCTATGGTATTTAGGGTATGGGGTAACGACGGAAGGCACAGGATTTAGTTATGATTAAAGGCGCGGGAAGATTCAATCTCGGACGTTTGGCGGTGGCGGGACTGTTGGCGACGTCTTGGGCGTTGGCGGCGGAGCCGGGGCCGGGGCGGGCGTTGGAGCGTTACGCATTGTTGCAGAAGGTATTGCTGGAAACGGCGGCTCAGGTGTCGGTGAAGGAGCAGGCGGCGGCCTTTCGGCAGCAGGCCGAACGTGAATTTTCTAAAGATGACGGTTGCGCGGTTGAGCCGGCCGGGCCCGCCCTGACGCCTGCCGCCGTGGAAACCAAGGTCAAAGACGAGTTGGCAAGCGTGGCCCGGCGGTTGTATCCCGATCCGGATGCGGCGGCCCTCGAACGCGCGGCGGCGGCGGCGTTTCCTCTGGTCAAGAAGGGGGAGACGGTCAGCATCACCTACCAATACAACCCGGGGCGCAAGAGTTCAGCCACGGGCATTTTCTACGGCATCAATGGCGGAGCGGCTTTGGTGGGCAGTCATCGCATCCTGTTGCGTGATCTGCGGCCACCGCCGGAGGGCGAGGCCTGTTTTGCCCGTTTTGATGCGGGGTTGACCACGGAACGGCGGCGGGCGTTTGTGACGGTGCGGCAGACGGCGGTGACGGAGGCGCGGGCGGCTTGGATGGCGCGCGAACAGGCCGTGCGGCTGGACGCCGCGCAACGTGAAGCAGTGACCGCCAATGAACGGCAGGGGTATGTGTGGCTGGGCGGGGAATGGAAGACGATTCGGACGGCGGTGGCTGAACGGACGCAGGTGGAAAGTCCGCTCTTGCGGGATCTTTGGGAGAGGGCGCATCCCGTCGTGGTACAAACGGTTCCGGTGGCCGTTAAGCCGGTTGCGGCACCGGTTCCCCCGCCCCCGGTGGTGCTTCCGGTTCAACCGCCCGCCGTGTCCGTGGCGGTTCCTCCGGCCGTTGCTCCGGTGGTGAAGCCGGCGGCTCCGGTGGTAAAGCCGGTGGTTCCACAGGCGGCATCTGCGGCGCGTCCGGTGGTTCCGGCGTTGGTGGCCGCGCCCCCGCCGGTGACGCCGGTGGCACGGGAGACTCACGCCGGTCCGCCGCCGGCGCGCCGGTGGTGGGTGTGGGCACTGATGCCTTTGGTCTTGGGAGTTGGCGGCTGGCTGGCGTTGCGGCAGATGCGCGAGTTGCAGCGTCGCGGCTGGCGGCATGACAATCGTGATGCGGCGGAAACGGGGTTTTGGGAGCCGGCCAGGAAGGCGGCTTGGCCCCATGTGGCGTACAGCTTCCCCGACTATGAAAGCGCGCGCCGCGCGGTGGGGCAGCTTAGCTTTATTGATGTTGCCACGACCGGGGAGCTGCGGTCGCGTGAAGGGGTCCATTTCGGCATCTATGAATTGGAGAACCAATTCGTCGCCTTTGTCGGAGGCGCGGCCATGAGCTTTCTCATGTGGCGTGAATGCATGGCGGTGTTTGGCCGCGGCAATGGCGCGGCCAGTTTTCAGGTCAGTGAGGCTCCCGGTCTGAATTTGGAGTTGCCGAACCCTGCGCACCTCAGCGGTCCGGCGGCCCAAGTGTTTTTTGACCGGGATTATGACGGCGATGGGGACGATTATCGGCATTATGTGCTGTTCAAGGGACCAGGCGAGGCTGGTGCGCGTGCCTTTCTGCGCCGGTTGGCCGAACCCCCGCCAGGAATTTACCTGGTTGTCGAAACGCCCGCCGGCCAGTGGGGTCGCGATGCCGATGGTTATTATAAGGAATAAGCTGGCGAGGTGTTCATGGTTGATTTTTTAAGGTTTTTGTGCTTAAAAAAGTATAAACTTTCAACCTAACGCAGTATACACACAACGAGGTGCTGGCTCATGCCCGAAGACATACGGTTGGAACTGTTCTGGATGATGACGGCGTGGGTCGCGGTGTTGGGTGCCTGCGTGGGCAGTTTTTTGAACGTCGTGGTGTGGCGGTTGCCACGGGGGGAATCGTTGGTGCGGCCGGGCAGTCATTGTCCGCGTTGTGGCAAAACGATCCGGCCGTGGGAGAATATTCCGTTGCTGAGTTGGTTATGGTTGCGCGGGCGCTGTTCCGGGTGCGCCCAACCGATCTCGGTGCGCTATCCGCTGGTTGAACTGACCACGTTGCTGTTGTTTCTGGCGGTTTGGATGCCCATCGGGCGTTCGCCGGTACTGCCATGGGGGCTGGCGGTGCCGGGAATGGCGCTGGCGGCGTTACTGTTGGCGGCGGCGCTGACCGACGTGGAACACCGGCTGATTCCTGATGGCTTGGTGTGGACTGGCTTGGGGGTGACGTTGATGCTGGCGGCGGGCGCGGGCTGGCGCCCGGGCGTGCCATGGTCCTGGCTCGGTTTTGGCGGGTGGGACGGCGGCGATCTGCTGGCTGCGGGCATTTGGGAGAAACTCGGCATCGTGCCGGCGGCGGGTCCGTTCGGTGCGCGGTGGCTGGCGGTGGCGGAGGTTGTGTGCGGCGCGCTGGCCGGTGCGGTGTTGCTCGGCTCGGTGCGGTGGTGTGGGGGGGCCTTGTGGGGGGTGCGCCGCTGGCGCTTTACCCCGGCTAGGGCGTGCCGCCTGGAGGCAGGCATGGTGCGGGTCGATGGCTGGTTGACGGCGGTGCCGGCGGAGTTGTGGCGTGCCGGCACGGATGCCATCCGCCTGCAAGTCGCACCCGCCACCGGACTGACGGACAACGGTGGCGAGGCGGCGGCGGCCTTGGAGGCGGAGCTGACCCCGGAAGGGGTGCGGCTCAACGGCCAACGGATGGTGGTCTGGGCCGACCTGAAGCCGATCTCCGGCCAAGTGGTCGCGGCTGCCGTACGCCGCGAGGCACTGGGGTTGGGCGATGTGAAATTGGCGGCCATGCTGGGGGCGTTTCTCGGTGGCGGCGGTCTGTTTTTTGCCGTGATGCTGGGGACGATTGTGGCGTTGGCGGTTGGTCTGATCATCTTGGGGTGGAGAGGGTTTCGTCCTGAGGTGGCCCCCGTTTTGCCCTTCGGCGCCTTTTTGGCGGCGGGGGGGCTGGCGTGGTGGTTGGCGGGTGACCGGTTACTGGCCCTGTTAATGTGCTTGGTGGGGTGGTTGTATTCTCTACCGGCAGTGTTATAATGAGCTGTTCCCGTACCGGAACGTCGGCGGGCAGGCAGGTCAAAAAGGTCTAGTCTTTTCTTTCAAGATGCTCCCACAGTGGGCATGCAAACTGGAGAGGCGAAAATGGGCGGCGCGAACCGTATTTTGGCAATCGTGGCAATGATCTTGGCTGTCGTGGCCGTGATCTTGAGTTTCCTGCTTTTTCAACGCCGGGCCGAATTTCGGCAACGCGCGGACAAACTGGCAGCCACCGTGGCGGACATGGTCAAATCGCTGGACCAAGACAGCGGTACGGTTTTGACCAAGGACTTTACGTTTACGCCGGCTGACAAGGCCAATGGCATCAAGGAAGACGGTTCGTTGGCCGCCAAGGCGTTCCGTGACGCCAAGGGCGAAGACGGGCAATACGCCGCCTTCCAGGCCAAGCTGGACCAGGCCAAAGAGCTGGCCAAGAACCTGAATGCGCAACGCAATGCGTTGGCGACCAAACTGGCCGAAGCCGGGGTTACCCTTGGCATGACCGACACCGAAGCGGCGGCGGCCGATCTGAAGGCGGTCAAAAAAGGCGCCGAGGTTGCGGGCCGTGTGGCCGAACATGCCACCGCCATCAGGACGCGGGATGATCTCCTGCTCAATGCGGTCATCACCAGCTCCAAGACCATCGGCCACCCCGTGGACGAGAAGGCGTTGCGGGAACGCGCTCAAACCACCGATGCCAAGGGCAATGTCACCAAGGGTGCCTATGTGTGTGGCCCGGTGCTGGGCGAGTACGACAAGAACGTCACCAATCTGAACACCCGCGCCACCGATTATGCCAATACCCTGACCCAGGAAATTGATCGCATCGCCAAGCTGCAATGGACGACCGACAAGAACGTGATCAAGGATGAAAAAGAATACTCGGGGGCGATGACCACCCTGCTTAATGACTTTGACGACATCAATCAGAAACTCGTCCAGCTTGAAGAGACCAAGGCCCAGCTTGAGGAAAAGCTGAAAGAGTTGAAGGCGATGTCGATGGACTTGGAGAAAAGCAAGGAAGAGCTCGATAAGACCAAGGGTCGGCTGAGCGAAATCGAAGGTCAGCTCAAAAAGCTGGCCCAAAGCGCCGGTGTCTCTGGCAGCGGTGACTTCATCGTGAATCCGAACCTCGAAGGCGCCGTGATGCAGATTGACCGGGAGTGGAGTTTTGTCATTCTCAACTTGGGCGCCGACAAGGTGCGCGAGAACATGGAATTCCTGGTGGTGCGCGACGGCAATTACGTGGCCAAGGTCATGGTCAGCAAAGCCTATCCCCGCTTCAGCATCGCCGAGGTGCTGCCGGAAGGGAAGATCAAAGATATTCAGGCCAATGACAAGGTGATCCTGCCGAAACGGTGACGGGGGAGGGCGGAAACCAATGAGCAAAAAGTTGCCAATGATCTCCGGGGTGGTGCTGGTCGTCTGCATGGTACTGGTGCTGGTGATGCAGGTGTTTGATCTTGCCGTTTTCGGTTGGATGTAAAGGACGGTTCACCATGGCTGCCGATGGCGTGTCGCTGGGGCGAACCGGGTTGCTGATGGTGGCGGTGGCCGCCGTGCTGATGCTGGCCGCCGGCTGCGAGAGCACCCCCCCGTCCAATAGTGCGCCGGGGGCGCCGGTGGAACAGTTGCCGTGGAATACGCCGGCCGGATGGGAAAATTCGGTCATTGGCGTTCCCTATTAAGTTGAGCGGGCGAAATGTCCGTGGTTTGATAACCTGACCTGACGGCGCGGAGCCGGGGTCGGGTTTTATTTTTTTTGGGTTTTTCCTGGTGCCAGATAATCCCCGATTTTCCTTCCGAGCCCGGAACGTTAGTGACGGGTCCAAAAGGTTGCCGTCTCACAGGAGAATTTGAATATCCAATATCCAACAAGGAATGTCCAAGGAAGAAGGAAAAATCCATTCAGTTCTTTAAAACGCGCGCCTCTGCATTGACTTGGACATTGGATATTCCTTGTTGATTATTGGACATTCATTCTCTGTGTCGCGGCTCGGATGGGCATCGGTACTTTGGAAGGGTGGATGAGTTCTCATGATTGGTGCGACCGGCAGTGGTTGGGAATGGGCCGTCCTGGCATCGGCGGCGGTGTTGCTGGGCATGGCCAAGACCGGGGTGCCGGGATTGGGAGTGCTGGCGGTGCCGCTGGTGGCTTGGGTGATGCCGGCTCGTGCTTCCACCGGGCTCCTGTTGCCGATGCTGATTTTGGCGGACTGTTTTGCCGTGGCGTATTATCGCCGGCACGCCGAATGGTCGCATGTGCTCCGCCTGTTGCCGTGGACCTTTGCGGGGATCGGACTGGGATGCCTGCTGCTCAACCGGATTAGCGATGCCCAGTTGCGGCCGTTGATCGGCGGGATCGTGCTACTCATGTTGGGGGTGCATGGATGGCGGCAATGGCGGGCGGGGGGCGTGGCCCTCGCGCCGCCGGCACACTGGCTGTTTGCGGCGGGCATGGGGTTGCTGGCCGGAGCCACCACCATGCTGGCCAATGCCGCAGGGCCGATCATGATCCTGTATTTGCTGTCCATGCGGCTGCCCAAAATTGCCTTTTTGGGCACCAGTGCCTGGTTTTTCTTGATTGTGAACTGTGCGAAAGTGCCGTTCAGCGCCGGTCTGGGCCTGATCACTTGGGAGTCGCTGTGGGTTAATCTGGCTTTGGCGCCCGTGGTCATGGCCGGGGCGGTGGCGGGCATTCTGATGGCGCGGCGGTTGCCGGAAAAGAGGTTTGCCATGGCGGCCCAGCTTTTGGCCGCGCTGGCGGCCGTGAAGTTGTTTTTCTGAGCAGCAAGCGGTTTGTTATTTTTCGTGGCGGGCATTATGCTGATGCTCAAGTATGCCGCGTTAGGCTGAAGCTTTTTAGGCTGTAGGCTGAAGGTTATTAGAATCAACCCCGGTTTAACCGGGTCCGAGGAGGATGTCACCATGGCGCAGGGAATTCTGACTTTGACTGAAAGCACCTTTGCCAGCGAGACGGCGCACGGAGTGGTGCTGGTTGATTTTTGGGCCACTTGGTGCGGCCCTTGCCGCATGCAGGGGCAAATTTTGGAGGAACTGGCCGGCCAGTTGCCGACCGGAGTGCGGATCGGCAAGATCAACGTGGATGAAGAAACCGAGCTGGCCGCCCGCTTCGGCGTGCAGTCCATTCCGACTCTGCTCCTGTTCAAGGACGGCAAGCAAGTCAAGCAGATGATCGGCGTGCAAAGCGCCGCCGTCCTGACCGACCTGCTGAAAGCCACCGCCGCCAGTTGAAGAACCTTTAGCTGAACGATGTTGGGGCCACCCTTTTGGAAAAGGGTGCTCCCCCCGCGCTCCGCGCTTCGCAGTCCCGGCTCCGCCGGGTCGTTCACATGTTCACTCTGCAACCCCCTTCCTAAAACTTTTGTCTCATTTTGCGGATTCCGCAGGCCGCTTTCGTGCGACAGACCACGATTGGGGTGGCAGGGGCGGCCTGCGAAATCCGCAAAAGGTACAAACAGGTTTGACGGAGGGTTTGGGAACCGCCTTTCCTCAAAAGGGGGTTCCCAACATCGTCCGACGGAACTATCAAGCAGTCATGCACCCGTTGCAGATGACGGGCGGCGGGTTACATTGATGGGCTTTTTTGTGGCTTGACCGGCAACCGGTTAAAGGGGTTATGCGCGACCAGTACGATGTCATTGTCATTGGCTCCGGCCTGGGCGGCATGACGGCCGCCCGGCGTCTGGCCACGGCCGGACGCCAGGTGCTGCTGGTGGAACAGCATGCCATGCTCGGCGGCCTGGCCACTTTTTTCCGCCGGCGCGGCCACTTGTTTGACGTGGCGCTGCACGGCTTTCCCGTGGGCATGGCCAAGTCGTTCCGCAAGTATTGGGGGCGCGATTTTTCCGACCGCGTGGTGCAGGTCGCCAGCATCCGCTTCGACAACCCCCAGTACACGCTTGACACCACCTTCGACACCGCCGATTTCACCCGCATTCTGACCGAGCAGTTCCGGGTCGCCCCCGAGACCGTGGCTGCGTTCTTTCACGGCATTGCCGGGATGAACTATTACGAGCAGCACGGCGAGACGACCCGCGAGTTTTTAAACCGTTTTTTCCCTGGCCGCACCGATGTCTGGCGGTTCCTGATGGAGCCGATCGCCTATGCCAACGGCTCAACCCTGGATGAGCCGGCGGTCAGTTATGGGATCGTTTTCGGCAATTTCATGAGCAAGGGCGTCTATACCTTTGTCGGCGGCACCGACCTGATGCTGGAGATGATGGAGCGCGAACTTCGCGCCGCCGGGGTGGATGTGGAGAAAAACTGTCTGGCGGAACGGATCGTGGTCGAGGGTGGCCGGGTGCGCGCTGTGCAGCTTGATGGTAAAACGGTGGACTGCCGCGCCGCGGTGAGCAACGGCAGCCTGCACCGGACGGTGTTCGAACTGGCGGGGCGCGAGGCGGTGTCGCCGGAGTTCGCCGCCGGCCTGGATCAGGTCCGCCTGAGCACCAGCAGCTGCCAGGTTTACCTCGGCATCAAGCCCGGGGAAAAATTGCCGTTCATCGGCGACCTGCTGTTTACCTCGGTCTGGCCCGAGTTCGACTCGGCCGCGCTGTGCGCGCCGCGCATTACCAGCCGCACCTACTCCGTTTATTATCCCGGCATCCGCCCGGGCACCGACCGCCACACCATTGTGGCGTCCATGAACGCCCGCATGGAGGACTGGGCCGGCCTGGACGAGGCCGCCTATCGCGCCGCCAAGCAGGCCATGGTCGACGACACCCTCAACGCTCTGGAACAGTACCTGCCCAATATCCGGAGCATCGTTGATTACACCGAAGCGGCCACGCCGCGCACCTTTGCCCGCTACACCCGGCACCTTAACGGCGCCACCTTTGGCACCAAGTTCGAGGGGTTGCCGTTCAGCATGGACTTGCACAAGCAGGCCGGCGGCCTGTTTCACACCGGCTCCGTCGGCATTATCATGTCCGGTTGGCTCGGCGCCGCCAATTACGGCGTCATTACCGCCTCTGAAGTCGACAAGTACCTGGCCCAAAAGTGATTCATTGGGGCCACCCTTTTGAAAAAGGGTGCTCCCCCCGCGCTCCGCGCTTCGCAGTCCCGGCCCCGCCGGGTCGTTCACATGTTCACTCTGCAACCCCCTTCCTAAAACTTTTGTTCCATTTTGCGGATTCCGGTGCGTCAGTGAAACCAGTGACCTCTAGTGAACTGAAAGGAGTTCACCATGGAATGATCCGTCAGCCATGTAGTCAGCCGGGCGTATGTACGGAGTAATCCGTGCGGACGAAGCATCCGGTG
>CAITYL010000328.1 GCA_903896595.1 uncultured Lentisphaerota bacterium | reverse complement strand
TTCAGTTGGGCGTCGTAAAGTCGATCAATTTCATCCTGGGAAAACCTGATCTTGATCATATCCCATTCCCCAATCCAGACACCGTTGTCATGTGATAAAATATTTAGCTATAAAATTTAAAATTTCAACCTAAAGCAGTATAATGTGTTGGACGTTCTTTGCGATCTTCGCGATCTTCTGTTCAAACGGCTCTTTCATCCTAACGCGTTATAACTAGGGCGGACATGGGGTGACGGTTAGGTGGATTCGCCGACCGGGGGGCAGTTGCAGCTGCCGGGTCGCGGGGGTCCAGCTCCAACCGCCTGGTGGCAAGCCGGTGACGGTGATGCGGGCCGGGGCGTTGCGCAGAGCGAGGGTGACGGGGCGGTCCTGGCCGTCCAGCTCCAGGATCAGGGCGTCGCCTTCGCGCCAGGCGGCGTAGACGGGGGTTGTGTCGGGGGTGACCCGGTCGAGCAACAGGCCGTTGAAATAGTTCCGCGGCAACGGGCGGAAGACGAAGGAACGCAGGTCGGAACCGTTCTGGATCGCCATGGCCAGTAGGCGGTTGGCGGTGACGCCGGTGCGCCATTCGGGATGGGTGTTGAGCCAAAACCGGCCATTTTGGCGTTGCCCAAAATGATGGTCGAGCCAGGCTTCGAGGCGTTCGGCGGTTCGGGGGTCGCCGCAGGCGCGGGAAGCGGCGGCTAGGAAGCTGGCGGTGGGGGCGGGCGGCGTTTGGACCGGCCGGCAGCAATTGGCTTGCACCAGGGGCATGGGGTGGTCGGCCGGGGTGTCGCCAAACTCGTTCCAGTCAATCTGTTCACGGGCCAGGGACCACAGGGCGGTGGGGGTGGCCGGGTCGGCGGCCCACGGTGCATACCACAACAGGGACCAGCCGTCGAGGCCGTTGTTGCCGCGCGGCACGGAGGCGCCGGTGGGGGCGTGGTAGAGAATGCGGAACGCGCCGCCGCCGGCGGTGGCGTGATAGGTGGCCAGCGCCCACGGTTCCCACTTGGCGCGCTCGGCCGCCCAGTCACCCATCCCCATGCCTTCCAGCAGGCGGAAGGCGACGTGCGGATGATTGTTGCAGGGAAAGAAAACCAGGCCGGGCTCGCAGGTGACGCCGCCGCCGGGATTGGCCCGGATCTGGGCCGCGGTGACCGCCGCAAGGGACAGCGTGGTGTAGTGGGCGCGGTGGGTGGCGTCCCAGGTCAGGTCGAAGCCGGTGGTGCGAAAATAGGGGTCGCCGCTGGCGGCTTCATAGAGGGCGGTGAGCTGGAGCAGATGGCCGGTAAACATCACGTTCTCCCGGGCGCACGGGTCGGGGAACCACGGTTTTTTACCCCAATATCCCTGAATGTAGCTCCAGGCGCGGCGGTCAATCAGACGTTCCGCGGTGTCGCGCACAATGGCGGCACTGAGTCCGGGATAGGCGGGGGTGCGCATGCCCAGCGCCGCCGCCGCGTAGCCGGCAAACGCCGCCTGATAGCGGATGGAGTAGACGCCGTATTGGTCGCCGCCGACCTTCCATACCTCATCGCGCCGCGCCTCGGGCAGGCGGCAGGTGATGTCGGCCAACCATTGCAGGCCGGCCTCTTCGTCGGGAGTGAGCGGGGCGGGGTGTTCCCACCAGGCCGCCGGCGCGAGTGCCGGCGCGGGGGCGGGCGGGCGGGACAGTGGAAAGGCCGCGTGCCGGAACAGTTCCCACGCGAGAAAGGCCAAGCCGCAGGCCATTAGCAGAGCGCATCCGACGGCCAGCCGCCGCCACCGCGGGCGGCGCGGCGGTGGTGGTGGGACGGAATGAGCGGTGGTGATGGTCATCGGGTGTCGTTTTATTCGCACACGGGCAAAAGTTTCGAATCTCTCACACGAAGGCACGAAGCCACGAAGAATGGAATATCGTTAAGAATTTTCCGGCAGGGGGCTTTGAAATTGGGTTGTGGCTCCGCCCACTCGGCGGTGGAACCTATCGTCAGCCCAGGTTGCGGCGGGCGCGCAGGGCGATGGCAATGGTGGCGGGGTCGGCAAAGCCGATATCGGCGCCCACGGGGACTCCAGAGGCAATCCGGCTGATGATCAGGCCGGGGCGTTGCAGATCCATGGCCAAATAAGCGGCGGTAGCCTCCCCTTCGACGTCGGAACTGGTGGCCAAGATGACTTCACGGACGTTCCCGGCGGCCAGGCGTTGATGGAGTTCGGCCAGGCGAAGCTGTTCGGGGCCGCGGTGGTCGAGTGGCGCCAAGCGTCCGCCGAGGACATGGTACAGGCCGCGGAACGAGCCGCAGCGCTCAATCACGGGGATTTGGGCGGCGGTCTCCACGACACAGATCAGCTCTGTCTGGCGCTGGGGGTTGGCACAGATCAGGCAGAGTGGGGTGTCGGCCAGGTTGCCGCATTGCGTGCAGGGATGCAGGCGGGCGCGCAGGGTGGACAGCGACTGGCCCAAGGCCTGCAGGTCGGCTTCGGGCCACTCGAGCAGCGCCAAGGCGAGGCGTTCCGCCGTCCGCGCGCCGATTCCCGGCAACCTGCGCAGGCTGCGGATCAGCTCTTCCAGCGGTTGTGGATATCCCAGCGGGAGAGGCATACAGGCTCCTTGCCATCATCGAAGTATAAGGGGTTGGCCGCGAAATTCACGGACCTCATTGCCTGGGGGTTCTTTCCCTAACCGCGAAACCGCTCAACCTCCAAACCGCCCAACCGGTGTTTCTGGCCAACAAAAACGGGACACGCCACCGAGGCATGTCCCGTTTTGGCGTGTTTCAGCCGGTCGTCACCTGGGCTCAGGCGCGGGCGGCTTTGGCTTTGTCCATCAGCTGGGTGAAGGCGGCGGCGTCGCGGACGGCGATATCCGACAGCGCCTTGCGGTCCAGGGTGATGCTGGCCTTCTTGAGGCCGTCGATGAACTGGCTGTAGGTCATGCCGGCGCCGCGGCAGGCGGCGTTGATGCGCACGGTCCACAGGCTGCGGTAGAGCCGTTTCTTGCGCTTGCGGTCACCGTAGGCCATGGCCATGGCACGGTCCACGGCATTGTAGGCCTGGCGGATGGTTTTGCTACGCGGTCCGAAGTAGCCCTTGGCCAACTTTAAGACGCGCCGGCGGCGTTCCCGCGAGGCGGGGGCATTAGTTACTCGCATGGGGTGATGCTCCTATTCGTTGAAATAGATTTAACCGCAGAGGCACGAAAACTGGGGAATCGTGTCTCCGCGGTTCAGATGGTGCCGGTTGCGGCGTGGCTTACAGGCCGTAGGGCAGGTTCATCTTGAGGCGGTTCAAGTCGGAGGCATGAACGGGCTGGTCCTTGCCCAGGCGGCGTTTGCGCTTGGCGTTTTTGCAGGAGGCTAAGTGGCGCAGGCCGGCCTGCTTGCGCATGTATTTGCCGGTGCCGGTGATCTTGAAGCGCTTGGCGGCGGACTTCCGGGTCTTCATCTTGGGCATGGTCGTATTTCTTTCCGTAGCACTAGGATAGTGAATGAACCGTCAGGGTTTTTTGGCTTCCGGGGTCAGGACGGTGGCGATCTGCGACCCCATGCGGCGTGGCGGCGACTCGGGTCGGCCCACGGTGGCAATGTCTTGCAGCAGACGTTCGAGCACCTTCATGCCGATGTCAGCATGGGCGTTCTCCCGACCACGGAAAAACATGGAGACCTTTACTTTATGCCCTTTTCCGAGAAAGTCAAGGATGTGATTGCGCTTAACTTCATAGTCATTGTCGTTGATGTTGGGGTGGAACTTCACTTCCTTGAGCTTGACGTGGACCTGCTTCTTTTTGGCGTCCCGCTGTTTGCGGCTTTCCTCATACCTGAATTTGCCAAAATCGAGGATGCGGCAGACGGGCGGGGTGGCCTGGCCGGCGACCTCCATCAAGTCCAAGTTGGCGGCGCGTGCGCGGGCGACCGCGTCATCAAAGGTGACGACGCCCAGCTGTTGCTGGTTTTGGTCGATGAGGCGAACCTGCTTGCCCAGCAGGTATCGGTCGTTGGGTCGGACGAGGCGAGCGATGGCGAGTTCCTCCTTGCCTGGGGCACGCACGTTCCCGCCGGCTTCCGCACGGAAGCCGGAACGGCGGGTTCAGCGTTTTTCCTGTATCTCCTGACGGATCCGTTCCACAACGGCGTCCACGGCGCAGGCGCCGAGTTCACCCTCGGTTCGGTGGCGGACGGCCACTTGACCAGCGGCCACCTCACGAGCCCCCACCACCAGCATATACGGCAGGCGGTCCTGGCGGGCCCGGCGGATCTTGGCGCCAATGGTTTCCGATTCAGTGTCTACCATAGCCCGGATGCCGGCATTCCGCAATCGCGTGACGACATCGCGGGCATAGTCCAGGAAATCATCACCGATGGGCAGGACGCGGGCCTGCTCGGGAGCCAGCCAAGTCGGGAAGGCGCCGGCGTAATGTTCGATGAGGACGCCGAAAAACCGTTCCAGCGAGCCGAGCAGGGCGCGATGCACCATGTAGGGACGGTGCCGCTGGCCGTCGGCACCGACATAGGTCATGTCGAAGCGTTCGGGCAGATTGAAGTCGAACTGGATGGTTGAGGTCTGCCACTCGCGGCCAAGGGCGTCCTTGATCTTCAGGTCGATCTTCGGTCCGTAGAAGGCGCCGCCGCCCTCATCCACTTCGACGGCGAGTCCTTCCTTGGCGATGGCCTTGAGCAACGACTGCTGCGCCTGTTCCCAGCGTTCCGGTTCGCCCACGGCCTTTTCGGGCCGGGTCGCCAGGTACGCCTTGATCTCGGAGAAGCCGAACGCCTTCCACATATACAGGCAAAACCGCAGGACCTCGGCGATCTCGTCTTCAACTTGTTCCGGGGTGCAAATGATATGGGCATCATCCTGGGTGAAGCCGCGGACGCGCAGGAGGCCGTGGAGCACGCCGGCCTTCTCATACCGGTAGACGGTGCCCAGTTCGGCCCAGCGCAGGGGCAGGTCGCGGTAGGAGCGGTTTTTGCTCTGGTAAATTTCGATGTGGAACGGGCAGTTCATCGGTTTGACGTAGTACGGGCTGCCCTCGACCTCCATCGGCGCATACATGGCCGAGCGGTAGAAATCCAGGTGGCCGCTGGTCTGCCACAACTGGGCGCGGCCGATGTGGGGCGTGTAGAGGATCTCATACCCGTTGTCGTAATGGGCGTCGCGCCAGAACGTTTCAATGGTGTTGCGGATGCGGCCACCCTTGGGGTGCCACAGGATCAGGCCGGGGCCGACATTTTCGCTGACACTGAACAAGTCCAGCTCCTTGCCGAGCTTGCGGTGGTCGCGTTTCTTGGCTTCCTCGAGGCCGTTCAGGTAGATTTTTAGTTCCTTGGGGGTGGCAAACGCGGTGCCGTACAACCGCTGGAGCATGGGGTTGGTTTCCTTGCCCCGGAAATAGGAACCGGCAATGGACATCAGTTTGACCGCGCCGACCAGGCCGGAATGTTCCACATGGGGGCCGCGGCAGAGGTCCACGAAGTCGCCGCAACGGTGGAAGCTGATGGTCTCCCCCTCGGGGATGTCGGCCAGGCGCTCCATTTTGTAGGTCTGGCCTTGCTCGCGCAGCATCGCCTCGGCGGCGGGGCGGTCGAGTTCAATCCGTTCAAAGGGCAGTTTCTGCTTGATCAGTTCTTCGATGGCCGCTTCGATCACCGGCAGGTCCTCGGGGACAAACCGGTGTTCCAAGTCGAAATCGTAATAAAACCCTTCTGCCGTGGCCGGGCCGATATCGAAACGGACGTCGGGATACAGTTTTGCCACGGCGGCCGCCATCAGGTGGGCGGCGCTGTGGCGCATGGTTTCCAAAGCGATAGTAGCCATAACCAACTCCGGATACCGGCCGCCGGTCTCGGCCTCAGGGCCTAGTCCGGAGCGCGCGGGCGTCCAGTGGAATAAAACGACCGTGGACAACTTTACGGCAAAGGAGGCAAATATAGCGCCGTTCCGCCGTTCCGCCTAATTGCTGTGGAACGGGGCAGCGCTGACGAATTTGATTCGTGCTTGACCAGTCGACGGTGACATGAAGCCGTGTTGGTGACGGCAGGGCGTGCAAGAGCACACGACAGCCGGGAGGTTGTCACGTTTTTGTTGGAGTGGGCGGACGGACGGCGGGGCGGAGAGGCACGAACTACAGCCGGGAGTTCAATCGTCGGCGAAGCGCACCTGGACTTTGCGGCCGTTCCACAGCGGGGCGTCGTCCAGCAGTCGGGCGCGCAGGGATTCGATCAGGCGCCTGGCGTAGTTGCGCATGGTTCCGTAAAGCCGGGCGAAGGTGCCGCGGACATCATCGGCCAGCGTGGCGAGCAGGTTGGTGAGGCTTACCAGATTATTGAGCAGTTGGGCCACCTGCAGGAGTAGGTAGTAGTTCTTCCAGGCGTTGCCGCCCAGGCCGTAGCCGTGTTCCATCTCGTAGCCGCCGTTCTTTTGGGTGTTGAACCCTTCGTTCTCGATTTTCCAGCGCAGCCGTCCATGCAGCGCCAGAGAAAGGGCGTTACTCTGGTTCGGTTTGAGGTTGGTGATCCAGGTGTTGTGGTAGGTAACTACGCCGCCAGCCGTGGTTTCGGTGAGATCTATGACGTGGTAGGTCTCCCGATGATAGGCGACCGGGGTCTTCCAGCAAACCCGGTGCGTTCCCTTCTCTGCTTGGCCTTTAATGGCGGCGAACACCGTGCGTGTCCCGCTCCACATCCCGCCACCGGCGGGGAGCTGGACGGTCACGGTGGGCAGCTTCTTGTCCTTGAGCGTGATCAGAAAGTCCCACCCCAGCTCTTCGCAACGGCGGAACGTCTCTTCCTCCGCGAACAGGCCATCCCCCACCAGCGCGATCTTCAAGCGGGGGTAGAGCCGGTGGATCTTCTCGATGAGCCGGCGGGACGCCTTCAGCTCACAGTCCTGCTTGTCGAATTCCGCCAACTCCATCGGGTTCTCGATAAACTCAAAGGCGAATGGCACCACCAGACCGCAGGCGGTGATGATTTTAGCCGCCAGGACATAATGCGAATAAGTGGTCTTGCCGTCATTCGTCTGGGTAAGCCACCCGCTGCCAGTCGGATGCCCGACCCGCATCACCTGCACTCCGTCCATCGCCACCACCAAGTTGCCGTTCAGCAGGAACCGCCGTAACATCTTGCGTTCCCGCAACCGGCCGGCCATGAGGACGATGAGGCGTTCGATCCCCGCCGGATCAAGCCCTTCCATGACCTGGTTCATCGTATCCGTATGGCAAACCGCTTCGCACGTCTTGCCGGCCAGTTTCCACACGTTCGCGGACAGCCGTGACCCCGTCAGTTCGCGCCCCAGTTGCCGGCGCGATCCGCACTGGCCGCCCAGCATGAGCAACCCCAGCAGCAGCAAATAATCCAGCGGAAACGTCGCCCGCTCGGGACGTTTCCGTGGATCCACCATCTCCCGCAACCACTTCAGGAAATCGGG
>CAITYL010000327.1 GCA_903896595.1 uncultured Lentisphaerota bacterium | reverse complement strand
CCAGTGCGACAATCCATGATTGGGGCACCGGGGCGGCCTGCGAAATCCGCAAAAAGGCACAAACAGGTTTGACGGAGGGTTTGGGAACCGCCTTTCCTCAAAAGGGGGTTCCTAACATTTTTTTTAAAGCGAGTTGCTTTTGCTAAACAATTGCTATATATTTGATTTATTCACATACTGGAGCGGTCATGATACGGCGCGACGGACAACTGAAATACAAGCAGATTCACGCGGAGCTGGAACGCTTTATCGCCAAGGCCAAGCCCGGCGAGAAGCTTCCGCCCGAGCGCGGGCTGGCCCGGGATTTCGACTGCAGCGTTCTGACCGTCCGGAAGGCCTTGGCCCCGCTGGTCGCCAGCGGACAGGTCATTCGCCGGACCGGCAGCGGCTCCTTTGTGGCGGCCCCGCAAGACGTCCCAGGCAACGGCGCCGCCAAGGATGTGGACACCATCGGCATGCTCATCCATTCACGGGCCGATGCTTATGCCATGAGCGTAGTGAAAGCCACCAGCGAGGCCGCCGCCCAACAGGCGGTCAAATTGCGCGTCGCCTGCGCCGACGGCTTCGGCGAACCGGCCATGCAGGAAGTCCGTCTTTTGGCCCGGGAAGGCTGTTCGGCGTTGATCATTCCGTGGGTTCCGTTCCGGGAAATCTCGGAGCTCGCCGGGTTTGCCGGGAAATGCCCTTTGCCTTTCACGCTGCCCGTCCTTATCCCTGGTTTTGAGCGGAACTGCTTTGAGACGCCCGAAGTCACCGGCCTGGGCACCGTCATGGGGACCCGGGCGGTCTGCGAATACCAGAGACTGCTGGGGGGGCGGCGCATAGCCCTGCTGGGACCGGATACCAAGGGTGATTTTGCGATGAGCGAGAAACTCGTCGCCTATGCGGAGTTTGTCTTCAAAAACGACTTGGACAACCTCTCGGCCCTGGTCGGCCCCACGGCGGAGGACATGAATGCCCTGGCAACCAAATGGGCGGCCCAAAAAGGCGAACTCTCCATTCTGTGCTACGACGATGTCCACGCGACCCGTTTCATGACCGCCATGCACAAGCTGGGCCTTTCCGCCCCCGAAGATTTCTGGATCGTGGGTTGCAATGACACGCGCGAGGCATCCTTCGCCGATCCGCCTCTGACCAGCCTCCGGGGCGACTACGCCCATCTCGGAAAAATCACGGTGCGTTGCGCCATGGCGGCGGCCAGGGGCCAGGAATGGCATTCGACGACGCCCGCCCCCAACACCCTGGCCATCCGCGAGTCCTGCGGCGGCTTGGACCGGATTGACCCGACGCTGGAAGCGGCGTTGAAAAAGTGTGCCATCACCTGGGAAATCGCGGACACCCATTCCCCCAAACCGATCCTCCACGCCCCCCAGCCCAGAGGAGACCAACCACTTATGACCTATGCTTAACGGTTCATGGCCACGGCTTCAAAACGAAATCTTACTGAAACCATTTTGCTTCTGACCACAAATTCCCCCCCCCACAAAGGAAACAAACCATGAAAGATGTACATGCCAGCACCGTTCCGCCCAACGATTTCGTGTCGGCAAAGATCCGGCGTGCCATTTGCCCTGGAACGCAACCGCGCCTAGCGCAAATGGGGATGGTCATGGCGGGGGCCGCCCTAGCCATCACCACCTCGGTTTCGGCGGGGATCGTCTTCAGCGATGACTTTTCCAGTGGGAACCTGAACAATTGGGCCGCGACGGGAACTTGGGAAGTCACCACGACCGGTACGCAAAAATACGCCCATGGATTGTCTGCCGATAACAGCGGCTCTCTCACCCACGCTTTTGGATATGTTGACAGCAGTTGGACCGTGGGCCTCAAGTATGACTTTGAGTGGAGCGGCGATGTCTATAACGGCGATCCCCGCCTGACACTGGGTGTTGATCTGTTGGATGACGCCAATAACGGTTATCGCGTGCTCCTTCGGGAAGGAACGTGGGGAGAGCCGTTAATCTATTCATCGTTGCAGATTTATTCCGTCACCGCCGGTACGGCGTCCTCCACGCCCCTGGCCAGCGGCCAGGGCTTTTCTATCGGTGGGTGGCAAACCATAGGGGCCACATCTCCGAACTGGAAGAGTGTCACGTTCACCTGGGACAGTCTTACTGGTGGACTCACGGCCAACACCAACAGCCCGTACGGAACCCCATGCAGTGTCACCAATGCGTCCTACACCACCTTCACCAAGCTCCGCCTGGTCGGCACAACCTTGAATAAGGAAGGGATCGACGTTGACAATGTCAGTGTCAGTGTCGTTCCCGAACCAACCGCCCTGGCCTTGTTGGGGTGCGGCCTTCTCGTTTTGTATCGCCGGAAAAAATAACGGCGGTTCTCGTCGTGTGACAACAGCCGGAGGGAATTGCCTCCGGCTTTGTTTATTGGAACTCAATGCACGTTGTCGAATGAAAAGAAAAACTTTTACATTAATTGAACTACTGGTCGTAATTGCGATCATCGCAATTCTCGCTGCCATGTTGTTGCCGGCACTGAGGGGTGCCCGCGACATGGCCAAGGGCGCCACTTGCCTTAACAACCAAAAGCAGATAATCTTGGCTAACATCATGTATGCCGGTGACAACGGCGACTGGATTGCGAACATTTATATACCTTATCCAGGATGGGGACCGGAGCCTTGGGCTTCTTGCATTACAGGTGCGAGCGGAAGAAAAACACAATATATTCCACTGGGCATGAGTTTTATATGCCCCTCATCAAACCTGATGCCGGATTATTCGTCGGTGCAGCTGGAATGGTATACATATGGAATGTACAGGGCCCGTAAAGATATTGAATATGCCGCAAAAGGGTATGATTTCGGAGACACCATCACGGAAGACAATGCTCATTATCGTATTGATAAAATACCCAGCCCGTCATCATTTGTACTTATAGCCGACACTGTTAATATCAGTGCAAATTGGTACTCTGGCCGTCCACTGTGGCAGTTTTCCCCTTCAAACGACTGCTGGGAAGGCACGTATGTACATCTCATACATTCAAATCAAGCGTCATCCTCTTTCGTGGACGGACATGCGGCAATGCGTTCATCGCGGGCGTTGCGGGAGAGCGTTACAGCAATCAAGTTCTTCGTGAATAAAAACGGTCTGGTGATCTCAGAACCTTAGTCAGCCTTTCCGGCGCAAGACGCGCAGAAGTCCAAAACGAAGGGAACAATCCATGAAATCAAAATTCCTATCAGTCACGCTTGCAGTCGTCTGGGCTGGGGGCGGTCTGGCGACAGCTTCCACTCCATTGCAATTAGGCGGTTTTCTGACGCCGAACTCATCCGGCGGTTTCCGGGTCGACGACGCCGCGTTCCGGCTGGCTCACTTCGGGCAAGACTGGCGGCTCTCCATCCAGAGCGAAAAGACTATCACTCCCGCGAATGGCTTCCCGGTTTCAACTTCCGGCGGCTTCGAATTGCAGGGGGAATACAAGGTTACCGGCGGGGCCTTCAAGCTGACGGAAACAATTACTACTCCGGCGGAACACCAGGCTGAATACCGGCTTAAACTGAGCTCCCCCGCACCGATCGTAACCAATGATCTGGCGCTCGAACTGCTGATGCCGTGTGCCCGTTATCTGGAACGACCGATTCTCGCCGATGGCGAAAAAATCAATTTCAAAGCCACTCATGACCAGAAAAATTCAGCAATAATTCGGCGGGTTCGGAAAGTGCAGCTTACTTTGGACAAAGGAGTTCTGGCCATTGTTGGTAATTTTCAGATCCAGTTCCAGGACAATCGCGGCTACAAGCTGGAAGAGTGGTCGTTGCGCATTCAGCCCGAGCGCAGCACACTGGGCATATCCTCCGCAGCGCTTGATCTCAAGCTAAGTTATGAACCTTTCCGAGCCGTCACGGTTAACATCGCCAAAGCGGCCAACGTGGCCTTCGCCGACGAAATCGGCGGCGACGGGAAAGGCGGCTGGACCGACCAGGGACCGTCCAATGACCTGCGAATGTTCCCGACCGGTCCCGGTGAATATGCCGGCATCCGCTTCAAGGTGATTGATCCGGCCAGTAACGGCAACCGCGCCGTGATCGCTTTGCGCGGAAAGAATTGTCAGACGTATCCGACGACCGCCATCGTCGAATTGGAAGAACCGGTCGCTGCTCAATGCCTCTACCTGCTCAACGCCATCGCCTGGGAACCGGGTCAAAAAGTCCGGATCGGCACGGTCCGGTGCGAATATGCCGGGGCGCGTTACACCGAAACGGAGGAGCAGATTTTCCCCGTCGTCAGCAGCGTGAATGTCGCCAATTTCTGGATGCCGCGCTGGATTGAAGGAGCCGCGATCGGCTGGCAACACCATAATGAGAGTTCGGGAGTCGGCCTCTATGTGAGTTGTTTCAAACTCTCCGGTAAGCCGGTGAAAAAGATCACCTTGGAAAGTACCGGCGAAGCCGAATGGCTGATTCCGGCGATGACTCTTTCCGACCGCAAAATCAACTTCGCCAAGGAGATGCCGGTCGTCATGCAGGCCGATTCCGAGTGGCATCCGCTCATCAACCGCAAAGATGTGAAACCGGGCAGCATTCTCGATTTTTCCGATTTGCTTGACGCTCCCGCAGGCAAATATGGTTTTGCCCGCAATGTAAACGGCCGGATCGAATTCGAAAAACGTCCTGGCATTCCGGCCCGTTTCTACGGGGCGAATATTGCGTTCATGGCTCATTTTATGAACAAGGAACTGACCAATAAAATGGTCGATTTCGCCGCACAAATCGGTTACAACATCATTCGCATGCATCACTTCGATAGATTCCTGGTCGAACCAGAAAGCACGAAGCCCAAACCGGAACTTCTCGACCGGCTCGATTATCTCCTCAGCGCACTCAAGAAACGGGGGATCTATACGACCCTCGACCTCTTCTCCTTCCGGGATTTCAAAAAAGGAGCCTTTCCCGAATGTCCCGACTGGGCACCCGGCGAACATGATTTCAAGATGCTGGTATTCCTCAGCGAAAGCGCCATGCGGAACTATCAGGAGTATGCCGCCAACTTGCTCAACCACGTCAATCCCTATACCGGTCTGGCCTGGAAAGAAGACCCGTCGATCATTTCCATCTGCATGATCAATGAAGACACCATTTTTTCCAATCTTCTCGCCCCCCAGAGCAGCAAAATCATCCAGAAACGCTTCGAACAATGGCTGGCGGAACACAAACTTTCCCCGGACACCCAGAATCTGGAACGGATCCGCAAAATCTTTCTGATGGAACTTTATCTCAAAGGCTACGCCCAATTGGAAAGTTTCTACCGGAAGCTTGGCGTCCGCATGATGACCACCGACCAGAACATGTACGCGAATGTCGCCACCACGCTGTTGCGCGAACGCTATGATCTGGTCGACAATCATTTTTACTGGGCGCATCCGCAGTTCGTCGCCGGCTGGGGCCTGCCTGCTATCGTCAACAACGAAAGCTCGATCCCGGCAGGTGCCGGTTCGCTGTCTGAAATGTTCCCGACCAGAATATACGGCAAACCATTCAGCGTCACCGAATGGGACTACGTCAATCCGAATCCTTGCGCGGTCGAAGGCGCGTTTCTGACCGGAGCTTATGCCGCGTTGCAGGATTGGAGTCTTCTCTGTCGCTTTACCTACTGCGATTATCCGGCGGAGGAGGCGATTGCTTGCGACCAACTCCCGGTCCAGTTCTTTCAGACCATCAATGACCCGTTGCGGCGTCTGTCGGAAATCGCCGGACTGGTGGCGTTTCTGCGGGAAGATGTAAAGGTTTCCGACGTCAACTTTCCCTTTCTGCTGAGCCGGACGCACTTTCAGCGCCGAAGCGATGACACCTATCCCACGCTGATTCGACGGCTCGGGCTGATTGGCAAAACCGGTACACTGCTCGCCGATACCGGCAGCCACCCAACATTTCCGCCCCACACCCGGGCGGTGCTCGCCGCGCCGAATGAATGGAAAGCCGCTGATTTCCCGGTGCCCCGTGTCACCGGTAGCGATACCGACCAGATGCTGGCCGACCTGAAAAAAAGCGGAGCGATCACCGCAACCGAACTTGACGACTCGCAACAGCAATTCCGCAGCAGTACCGGCGAACTTTTCCTGGATCGTAAAAAGGGCACCTTCCAGACCTCTACGCCACGCAGCGAATCCTTCGTACTCGGCCCCGACCTGACGTTGACCGGAACTTTCGCCACGGTACAAAATCGTCGCAGTTTCGGCGCTTTCCTGATCGCGTCCCGCGACGGATTGCCGCTGTCCGCCAGCCGCCGGATATTGCTGCTCCACCTGACAACAACCAGAAACACGGAACAGCGTTTCACCAACGGGGACTGCAATATCGTTGAGCAGTGGGGAAGCCCGCCGCTATTGGTGCGCTGCGGCGAAGCCGACGTCACCTTGAACCGCGCGCTCGGGAACTCGAAGCTCTACGCAGTCGGACTCAATGGCGTCCGGACAGCCGAAATCCCGATGAAAATCGACGGCGGCAAGACCTCGTTCCGTCTTATCACCGCCGGGGCGGAGAGTACCCGCGTTGCGTACGAACTGGTAACGGAATAATTCTTTCCCATGTTTCGCCGTCCACAGATACGCACCGGATTTCCGGGACATTGCGGAGGACATTAGGGACAGGTAAACCATCAATTCCCGCCGGGACGCCGGCACGTTTTTTCGAGGATCGGGCGCGAGCGCCGCTGCCGGGCTGCGCGCGAGCGAAAAGGCACGCTGCACCCGTCCCTAAGGCATGAACAACCAGCGCATGTTCGGATGTGCCTCCGACCCGGACTACGGCACGCCGCCCTGGACGTACCGGCCGTTTGTCGGTTCCTATGCCTACAACGAATGCATCAACACCTTCTGGCCAACAACGTGTGCCGGATCGCTGACCAAAATTGCCCAAAGCCGTCATCCCGCCGCGACGCCAATGATCCAGGAGCATAACGGCAACCACACCTTCACCCCGGATTGCTTCAGGGGCGTCGATCCGTACAGCGTCTGGGCGTTTTCAATGCGGCACCGGGGCGGCGGCAATATCCTCTGGCTGGATGCACATGTGGAGAAACTCAAATATGCCGACTACATGTCCCAGGCCAATGCCATTGATCCGGGAAAATTTTGCCGGGACAGTTACTAATCTGGATTATTCATGAGTGTAGCAAAGGGCTTGCAGCCCGCCCAATCGGGACGTAGAAGCTCGAAGAGCGCGATGCAATCGTGCATTGACCGGTGTTCAGGCAGGGCCAACGGCCCGATTTTATAATAGCCTGGGGCAACGCCCCAGGTTTGCGAGAGAAAGAAATCAAGGGCTGAAGGCCCGCTTCATGAAACGCCACTTCAGGGCTCAAACGTTATATGTCGCCTTTCCTGGGGCGTTGCCCCAGGCTGGTATGAATGCGCGCCGTTGGCGCTCAAAAACGGGCTTAACCTGATGGCTATGGGCGACACGCCCGTGCCTACAGAAATGCCATTAAATTAAAACTTTCACCCTAACGTAGTATAACACCCCCCAGCCGAGAGGTATTGCATGTCTATTGCCAAGAACACGCTGGCCAGCCTGTTGTGCATCATTTGCGGCAGCCTTTATGCCGAGGGCGCCAAACCTGCCAACGCCACGCCCCTTGATCTTTCCCGGGTGGCCAACATGGGGTTTGTCGATCCCGTTGGCGACGATGGCAAGGGCGGATGGACCGACCAGGGGCCGGACAATGATTTGCGGAGCCTCAAGCCGGGGAAATACGCGTTCTGCGGCCTTGACTTTACGATTATCGACCCGGCCCGGAACCAGGGCAAATCGTGCCTGGTGCTGTGTGGATCGCTGCGGCCGCAGTTCTCCGATCATGCCGCCGTGGCGCTTGCCGGCGCCACGTTCAAAAACCTCTATCTGCTGCACGGCAGCGCCTGGACCCCGTCCGGCGTCAAGGAAATCGGCAAACTGACCGTCCACTTTAACGACCGGACGATCCAGGAGATTCCGGTGCGAGCCAATGCCGATGTCGGCAATTGGTGGAACCCGGTGTCGATTGAAAATGGCTTGGTGGTCTGGACCGGCGAAAACCGGCAGTCGTATGTTGGGTTCTACCTCTCCAAATTCGCCGTACAGGACAAGCCGATCGAGCGGATCGAGATCACCAGCAACGGCAAAAGCGTCTGGATGATCCTCGCCATCAGCGGCTCTTCCGAGAACCTTGTGCTGCCGGCGCCGGAGTCCCAGCCCATCTATATCGTTCCGAACCAGGAATGGCAGCCGTTGGCATATCAGGCCGAGATCCTGCCCGGCAGCATTCTGGACTTCTCCGCGATTCATGAGGCGCCGGCCGGAAAATACGGCCATGTCATCGTCAACCACGGCCATTTCGCCTTTGCCGGCCGCCCGGAAAAACGGGTGAAGTTCAACGGCACCAACCTCTGTTTCTCTTCCTGTTTCCTGGAAAAACCGATGTGCGACCAGGTGGCGGAACGGCTCTCCCGCATGGGGTACAACGCGGTCCGGTTCCACCATTTCGACGACCTCCTGACCGACCACAACGATCCGGCACGGACCCGGCTCAATCCCGCCGAACTCGACCAGTTGGACTATCTGTTTGCCGCCTTGAAAAAACGCGGTATTTATGTGACCATCGACCTCTATACGCTGCGTTCCCTGCCCAAGGGCGCGGTACCGGAATTTCCCAATGACGAAGTGGAATTCAAGCCGATGATGTTCGTCAGCGATGGCGTCATGGCCAACTGGCGGGAGTTCTCCCGCAATCTGCTGACCCACGTCAATCCCTATACCGGGTTACGCTGGGCCGACGACCCGGCACTGGCCCATGTCAGCCTGGTCAATGAAGACCCGATCCTGCAACCCGGCGCCAACCCACTGACGCGCGCCACCTACGAACGAAAATTCAAGGAATGGCGTCACGCCCATCTGCTGGCCGGCGACAACGTCCAAACCCGGACCCGGTTCCTGGTGGACACCTATAACGAAGCTTACGCGAAGATGAAGCGGATCGTGCGCGACCTCGGCGTCAAGGCCCCGCTGACCGACCAGAACATGTTCGCCACGATTTCGATGGCAACCATGCGCACCTTCTACGATTACAGCGACATTCATCTCTATCAGAACCATCCCGACTTTCCGGTCACTCCTTGGAAATTACCCAGCGCGCACACCAACCGCAGTTCGGTCCGGAACTATCTGGAATTTCCGCTGTGGATGGCCGGGGCGCGATTGTTCGGCATGCCGCTGACGGTGACGGAATATGACTTTGTCGCACCCTGTTCGTTCCGCGCCGAAGCGGGGCTGGCGATCGGGGCGGCGGCGGCGTTCCAGGACTGGGACGGCATCTATCAGTTTGCCTATGCCAGCCATCACTTACGGGTTGAACGGCCCGGAACCGAAGCGTTTGGGTTCTTTGACATTTCCCTGGACGCCTCCGAGGTGATCTCTGAAAAAATGATCGCGCTGCTGTATGCCCGCGGCGACGTCACGGCCGCCACTCAGTGCTTCCCTTTCGTGATCGGCCCCAACTATCTCGACCGCCCCAGCATGAGCGATTATCCCAGCCAGTACAAATGGTTGGGGCTGGTCGGACAGATCGGCACGGTCATCACGGGCAATGAAATCACGCCATTGCGTCGTCCCCTGCCGCAAGGGACGGTGGCGACGGTCGGGTGCGAACCGGAACTGGCCGCCCGGCTGCCGTCGTTCTTCCTGGCCTCGCCCGACCGCGAACTGCTGCCGGAAATGATCAAGGACAAGGTGATCGGAGAGAAGCAGATCGATTTGGCCCGCCATGTATTTCGCAGTCCAGACGGTCAGCTTACCCTGGATCAGCCGGCGGGCACCTTCCAAATCATGACGCCACGTAACGAGGCGGCGATCCTGCCGGAAAAACAAGTGCTGAACGGCAACGTCCTGAAGATCTCCGACAATACGGCGTGGGGCACCTTTATGGCCGCCTCGATGGATGGCGCCGCGCTGGGCCAGAGTTCCCGCGTCTTGATCCTGCACCTGACCGAGGTGATGAACACCAAGGCCAAGTTCAGCAATGCCAAGCGGACGATGTGGCTGGATTACGGCGTCATGCCGTATCTGGTGAGAAAAGGCACGGCAAGGATCACCCTGCGCGGCAACTTCGCCGGCCATCGGCTTTACGCGGTGGATTTGTCCGGGGCGCGCCGGCAGGAGATTCCGCTCATCAAGTCCAAAGGTGAGGTGAGTTTCACCGCCGACACCCACCTGCTGGAAAACGGCGTGGTCGCCTACGAATTGACCGCGGACGGAACGTGAGCGTGGCAACTCCAGGACGGGTCAATTAAAACGGGCGCCAGGCCGAAGCCCTCGAACACAAGCTCCAAGACGGGGTGCGCAACCGCAACGGGCAAGCACGTCAGAACTGGCGTGTTAAAAATGGGCCGCGTTTGCGAAATTTTAGAAAAATTTTGTGCTGCCAAGCGTGGCTGGTTGCCGCTCTGCAAGCAGCGTCCCCTCCTCCGAGTAACCCAACGGCCGGTGGCCCCACTGGAAAAGTCGCGGAATGGCTATATCGTATAAAGGATTCTTTAATTCCCAATTAGGTCATAAAATGGAATTAGTAAATCGTTTTTTTGCCTGTCCGGAGCAGAGTTACTATCTGTTCGGGCCGCGCGGCACCGGCAAGTCCTCGTGGGTGGCACGGTTGCACCCAGGGGCGTTGCTGATTGACTTCCTGCAACCCGATGTGGCGCGCCTTTATCAAGGGTATCCCGAGCGGATTCGCGAAACCGTGCATGGGCAACCCGACGGGTGTACGGTCGTGGTTGACGAAGTGCAACGCGTCCCGGAAGTGCTGTCTGCGATCCATGCGCTGATTGAAGAAAAGCGCGGCTGGCGTTTTGTGCTCACCGGTTCAAGCTCCCGTAAATTGAAAAAGGCCGGGGTGGATCTGATGGCCGGCCGGGCGCTGGCGTTGGAGATGCATCCGTTTATGGCGCGTGAGTTAGGTTCGCTGTTCTCCATGGAGAAGGCGCTGCGACTCGGCATGTTGCCGATGGTCTGGGATGCTCCGGACCCGGCCGCCGTGCTCGCCAGCTATATCGGCATTTACATGCGTGAGGAAGTGCAAGCCGAAGGATTGGTACGGAAACTGGACGGCTTTGCCCGTTTCCTGGAGGCCATCAGTTTTTCGCATGCCCAACTGCTCAATGTCAGCCGCATCGCCCAGGAATGCGAGGTTCAACGCAAAACCGTGGAGGGGTTCATTGCCGTTCTTGAGGATTTGCTGCTGGCGTATCGTTTGCCGGTGTTCAGCAAGCGCGCCAAACGTGAAACGGTCAAACACACCAAGTTTTACCTGTTTGATGGCGGCGTGTTCCAAAGCCTGCGCCCCAAAGGGCCGCTTGACCGTGCCGATGAAATCGCGGGGGCTGCCCTGGAGGGGCTGGTGGGGCAACACCTAAGGGCGTGGATCGCGTACGGAAAAAGGCCCGCCAAACTGTTTTTTTGGCGCACACAGGGCGGCAGCGAAGTCGATTTTGTCGTGTATGGGGACGAGTTTTTTTGGGCCTTGGAAGTCAAGCATGCGCAACGGATCCATCCCGCTGATCTGCGTGGCCTGCAAGCGTTTATTGATGACTATCCCGAGGCCAAGCCGGTTTTACTGTACCAGGGGCGGGAGCGGCGGCTGGTCAAGGGGATTTTATGCGTGCCATGTGCGGATTTTCTGCGCGCACTGACCCCTGGCGTCGATCCGTTTCAGGCTAACACTCAACCTGCGAAGGCGTAACGAGATGATCACGCCATTTTGGGCGTCCACGGTGAAGGCCGCGTAGGGACAGGTGAATAGTGACGAGCGCGACCTCGGCGAAGTCCGCGACGGGCGCCAGGCCGAAGCCCTCGAACACAAGCTCCAAGACGGGGTGCGCAACCGCAACGGCCAAGCACGTCCGAACTGAGGTTTCCTGGGGCGGCAAGCTCGGGGGCGGTCAAAATGCGTCGGACAAGTCGGACATGTCTGACTTGTCCGACTTGTCCGACTCTTCGCCCCCCCCCCCCCCCAGTACGGGGCCGCCGGGGGCGCACCTCCGCAATCACGGCACGAGCGCCGCTGCCGGGCTGAGCGCGAGCGAAAAGGCACAAAATTCCTATCAGTCAGTTGGCAATTTTTCACACTGGCTTAGGAAAAACTCTGGCGACCACAGGGCGAGGGATGGCAACTCCGGTGGCTTGATGAACCGCTGGACATCACGGCGCGCCTGTTGCCAATTGATGGAGGTGATTTTTTGATGCAGCTGGTTGACGCACCAGTCTCGGTCGACGGCAATGACTTGGCCTTGCCAGGGCCCATTTTGCCGCAGGGCTGAACTTAGCAGGCCATACTGGATCGGTGTCCGGTGCGCGGTGTACCAGATGAAATCGTACCAGTCGCGTCCTTTCATGTATTCCCGGCAAAGCAGCGCATGAATTTTTCCCGCAAACAGGCTCGGGAGGTCCAACAGACAGACTGCGGACGGAAAGGGAAAGTCCAAGACTTTGGTCTCATAGGCGGCTCCGGCCGGCGGGCGAGTGTCCACTTCCAGCTTGATGCGCAACTTGCGCAAGGGACCGTTGGCGGGACGATAACTCAGGCGCAGCAGGCTTCCCATCGAATCGTCCTTGAGGAACGCTTTGCGAACCGCTTGGGCGGCGTTTGAGCGATCCTCAATTTCGAATTCATATCCATACGCCGCCAATTCACGGGTCAGCGTCTCCAAATACGGCGGCAGCGCAAAGGATGAATCCGGGGCGAGAAGCGCAAAATCAAGACCCTCCGAGAAACGGTTGAGTCCACGAAAAATGCGCAGACAAGTCCCTCCCTGGAACCCGGCCCGCTTGAAGAAATCAGTTCGGCCCAATCCAGCCAGGACGATCTCCTGGCTGATTTCTCTGACCGCTTGATCTTCTTCAAGACTGGAGCGGCAGGCATAACGGTCAAGCCGGTCTTGGATTAACTGGATACTCATGGCGCCACATCCTTTTGCAGTCCGTCGAGGAACCGCCGCACACGTTTGGAGCGGTAGTTGTCGGCCAGACGCTTGAGCTGTTCCCGATGCAGTCCGCGCAGCGAGGCTTCGTCAATGCGCAGGCTTTCCATGAGCGGATGTGCCGAAGTCCACTGGCACTTATGAATGTAGACGTAGTCGGCCAGCGCCTTGGCCGGAGAGGCCATCAAAAAACTTTCGCCGGGAGCGCCGGTTTCCATCCGCATCACATCGGCAAACAGGATTTTTTGCGGGACGGCCGTGTAGCTGAAAAGGCCGTATGGCGTATTAAACTCACCCGGCCGGGCAAGTGAAACGCTGGTAACCGCATAAGTGGCTTCGGGAATCCAGCCGTGATAGGCAAGCGCGGACTCAAGGCTGATGTAACTCGGTCCGGCGATGCGCTGGGCCAGGACAAACGGATTGGTTTTTTGCGGCAAATAACGGGGCGCCAGAGCGTAGAGCCCGCGATGAATCCGCACCACCTCACCCGTCGCCAAGGCGCGTTTGAGCAAGCTGTGCCGCCGGTCGGCGGTGCCACTGATCCAGCAGCTCGCTTCCACCTGGGTGAAAATGCCATTTCCGGCTTTCTCCAGGGCGATTTCGGTGATGGTTTGCATGGTGTCCGTCGTTCGGCTGGGAATCGTGACGTCCAGGATTAATTATTCGCAATACTGTCACCGTTCGCCAGTTTCATGTAAATAATCTACGGCACCATCGGGCACCTGTCAAGACAGCAATTTGCTACAAGACCGATTGAGACCAGTTTTAATAAGAAAGGTTAATTATTCGCAAGACCGGTCAATGGTGCCGTTTTCTGGTTACGCTATGATGAGTGGTGACGATATCGCCTCAACCGCAGGGGCAACGACCAACACTCATTCGATCAAAGGAAAATGCCGCCATGACAAAAAAAGCTAATCTCCTGCCGGCCTTGCTTGGCGGCGACGCGGCGGTGACCCATGCCGCGCCGGCCTGGCCGGTCACCACTGACGAGGACGTGGCCCGGATGACAGACGTGGTCCGGAGCGGCACGTGGAGCTGGCTCGGCCCCCAGGAGCGCGCCTTTTGCGAGGAGTACAAGCAGTTCATCGGCAGCCACTACTGTGCCTGCCTGGCCAACGGCACCGTCACCCTGCAATGCGCGCTGCAGGCGGTGGGGGTGGTGCCCGGCGACGAGGTCATTGTCCCCGGCATGACCTGGGTGGCCACCGCGCAGGCGGCGATGGACATCGGCGCCACTGTCGTCTTCGCCGACATCGACTCGGAAACCCTGTGCTTGGATCCGGTCGCGTTCGCGGCGGCCATTACCCCGCGCACCAAGGCGGTCATGCCGGTCCACCTGTACGGTTGCATGTGCGACATGGACCGGATCTTGGAGATCGCCCGGGCGCACGGCATCAAGGTGGTCGAGGACGTAGCCCACCAGCACGGCAGCGAGTGGCGCGGGGTCAAGGCGGGGGCGATCGGCGACGTCGGCAGTTTCTCCTTCCAGCAGAGCAAGATCCTGACCAGCGGCGAAGGCGGCGCGGTGACTTGCAATGATCCCAAAATCTACCAGACGATCTTCGCCCTGAAGCAGGTTGGCTGGACGCCCGAAAACCCGGCGGCCGAACCCTGCGACAAGCTGGTCCCCGGCAACCGCTACGGGCACAATTACCGCCTGACGGAAATGCAGGCCGTCCTGCTCCGCGGCGGTCTGTCCCGGCTGGCCGTCCAGAATGCCCGGCGCGAGGCGTTCGCCGCCCGGCTCGCGGCGGGCCTGGAGCAGCTTGGCGGCCCGTTGCGGGCGGCCAAACGGGACCCGCGGGTGACCAAACAGGCCTACTACGCGATGACCCTCCATTTCGATCCCGCCCAGGCCGGCGGCCTGAAACGGGAGGACTACCTCCAGGCGCTGAACCGCGAGAACATCGGGTTCGGCGGCCTCTACTGGCCGGTCTACCAGTCGCCCCTGCTCAATCTGTACGACACCACCAGCCCGATTCCCTTTCGTGATCCGGCCCGGGTGCAGGACTATCGGACCCTGACGCTGCCCGCCACCGAACGCGCTTTCCGCGAAACCGGTGTCACGCTGCCCAACCACTTCCTGCTCGGCACGGATGCCTATGCCGACCAGATCCTGGCGGCCGTCGCCAAGGTCAACGCGCATCTGCCCCAGATCCGCGCCACTTTGGACGCGCAGCAGGCCAAGGATGGGAACGCATGAACGTCTGCGTTATCGGCGGCACCGGCAACATCAGTACGAGCATGGTTCGACTCCTTATGGAAGCCGGGCATGAGGTGACACTGTTTAATCGTGGACAAAGGCCAGCTCCCCCAGCCGGGGTTAAGGCGATTTGCGGAGACCGCAAAAATCGCGCGGCGTTTGAGAACACGATGCGTGACGGCTCGTTTGATGCGGTCATTGACATGATCTGTTTTGACGCCGAGGACGCCCGAAGTGATCTGAGGGCGTTTGGACAGGTCAAACATTTCATTTTTTGCTCGACCGTCTGCGTTTACGGGATCCACTATGACTGGTTTCCGGTGACCGAGGAGCACCCGCTGAGGCCGATAACCGATTACGGGAGGAACAAGGCGGCGGCGGAGCGCGTGTTTCTTGAGGCACACTACGGTTCGGGGTTTCCGCTCACGATTATCCGACCGTCCACGACCTACGGGCCGGCCTTGGGAATGCTCCGCCAGATCGCCTGGGAAAACACGTGGGTGGATCGCGTGCGCAAGGGCAAGCCGGTCGCCGTGTGCGGCGACGGGCGGGCGCTCCACCAATGGCTCCATGTTGACGACGCGGCGGCGGCGTTCGTCTTTGCCTTGGGGCGCGAGCGTTGTGTCGGGCAAACCTATAACTTGATGAGACGGGAGTTCGGTTCTTGGCTGGATTACCACCGGACGGCGATGAAGGTCATCGGGCGAGAGGTTGAGATTGTCGGAATTCCGCTGGCGAACCTGCTTGCGGCGAAAGTGCCCAACGTCTCCATTTGCGAGACGATCTTTTCGCACAACACCCGTTATAGTCCGGAAAAGCTCATGCGCGACGTGCCTGAGTTTCATCCAAGGATTTCGTTGGAGGACGGCCTGGCCGGGGTGTTTGAGGCGCTGATTCGGGAAAACCGGTTGCCGGACTCTGACCAAGAGGATTGGGAGGACCGCCTCATTGTGGCGCAAAAGGACGTCGGACGATGATTCAGAAATGGGCATGCCGCACGGTCGGATCCTTACTATGCCCCATGGGACGGGCTCGACTTGCCGCCGCCGTCTTGAAATTTTTAACCGGACTTCACTCTGACTAACCGCAAAGAACGCATAGATCGCAAAGAAAAGCAATTGTAACCCAAGTGGTTAATCTTTGTGTTCTTTGCGCTCTTTGCGGTAAAAACAACAGGGGACTGACCATGAGAACTGGATTCGCCAAGGTTGACATCACGCCCGAGGTCGGCGTGGAACTGGCGGGCTTCGGCCCCTACCTCAAGCGCCGCTCCACCGGCATCCGCGACCGCCTGTGGGCCAAGGCGATGGCGCTGGAGGCCGGCGGCGGCCGCGCGGTGATCGTCGGCTGCGACCTGATCGGCGTCCCGACCGCCGCCACCGCCCGGGTCCGGGCGCTGGTCACGGCGGCCACCGGCCTGCCCGGCGATGCGCTGATGATCTGCTGTTCCCACACCCACAGCGGCCCCAACCCGGCGGCCGACCAAATATTCGGCTGGGGCGAGCCCGATCCGTTCTACGTGGAGACGCTGCCTTACAAGATCGCCCGGGCCGCCATCACGGCGCTGGAACGTCTGGAAGAGGCCGAACTGGCCCATGCCAATCCGCCCTGCGAGGGCGTCGGGCTGAACCGGGAATACGATCAAGACGCCCCGCCGCTGGACGAGGTCCTGCGCGACGACTGGCGGCCGGCCAAACCGGAACTGACCGACACCCGCTGCCATGTCCTCACCGCGCGCACCCCCGCCGGCCGGTTGCTGGGCTTCGCCGCCTATTTCGGCTGCCATCCGGTGGTCTGCTGCGCCGAAACCCATGCCATTCACGGCGATTTCGCCGGGGTGGCCATGAACCTGCTGGAACGGGAAAATCCCGGCGCGGTCGGGCTGTTCATCCAGGGTGCCCAGGGCGATGTCAATAGTTGCGTCGTGCACAAGCCCGAACCGGAGTCCCTGCTGGCCTTGGATGTCATTGCCGCGCGCTTCGCCAATGCCGTGCGTGCGGGCCTGGCCGCCGCGCAACCGGTTGCGGTGGAGGCCGTCACCCATTTCCGGCGCGACCTGGCGTTCAGCTTGCGGCAATCGCCGCTGGCCGACCTCAAGGCGCAGTTGAAAACGAAAGAGGCGTTCCTGCGGGAGCAGGTGCTGGACAAAGCGGCGGCGGCCACGCATGAGCAGCGGTTTGAACTGGTCGTGGTCACGGCGTTGCGGCGGCTTATCGCGGTGCGGGAAGCCGGCGGGGGAGCCGCCCGGCCAGCCGAGGTTCAGGGCCTCCGCTTCGGCTCCGTGGAGATCCTGGCCAGCGGGTTCGAGCTGTTCCAGGCGATCAAGAACGATGTCGTGGCCCAGGCTTGCGGCCCGATTACCCTGGTGGCCGGGGTCAGTAATGAGATCCACGGCTACGCGGTCGACCGGCGGAAAGCGCGGGAGGGCGGCTATGCCGCGCAGATCGTCCCGCTGCTCGCCGCCGGCACGGAGCCCTATCTTGACATCCAAGGTGAACTGACTGCGGCCCTGACCACCCTGAGCCGCGACCTGGCCGCCGCCGGATAACTGTCTTCACCACAGAGGGCACAGAGAACACAGAGGCTGCGGCTCAGTTTTTTTGCATAATCCGGTCACGCGTCTCTGTGCTCTCTGTGTCCTCTGTGGTGAAGATAATGGGTTCCGGTTACGCCGGGGTGGGATAAGGTTCGGGGCATCCCATGAGCCACGACATTCCATCCTCGCGCGCCAGCACCGGCGGGCCGGAATCGCCCGGCGGCCGGCCGGGCGCCGGCACCGTCTGCCGCGACTTCCTGACGGGGGTGGCCATCGCCCTAACCGGGTTCATGCTGATCTGGGCGGAGTTGGACTGGCTGTCGGTTGCCGGCGCGTTCCTCAGCACCGCTGGCGCCCTGCTCATGCTGATCACGGCAGTCCGGGCGTTTAGTACCAAGAAAACTTAAATCTTCACCACGAAGGCACGAAGGACACGAAGGTCGATCAAAGCGTTTCAATGGTAAAATGAGCACCAGAATACATCGTCGATTTATCTTCGTGCTCTTCGTGTCTTCGTGGTGAATCCGAAATTTTAAGTTTTACAAGGTAACCAGAGCGCCAGCCCGGTTCCCGGTTGGCGCCCCATGGGCGCTACCCGCAGGTGACGCTGGTCCACAGGATCCAGGGACCGCCGCAGCCGGCGTCGACGCTTTCCTTGTGGTATTTGCCGCACCCGCCGTATTTGTTTTCCGGCACCCCGCCGGGATGCACGGAGGCGGTCTTGCCGCCGATCCGGGCCAGCAGGTCGAAAACGGGGTCGGACAGCTCGACGTGGCCGCCGGCGGGGCCGAGAAAGAGGCGGCCGGTGAGCTGGCCGTCCACGATCTCCTCCAAGTACTCGGTGCCGGCGGTGAGGCTGCCGCCCTTGGGGTCTTCCATGCCGCCATGGGCATGCCGGGCCAGGAAGCCGCGGGCCACGGGGGCCATGAGCTGTTCCAGGGTGCGGTCGCCGGGCGTGAAATAGGTGTTGGTCTGGCGGGTCATCAGCGGCCGGCGCCAGGATTCGCGCTTGCCGTTGGCGCTGCGGGGCAGGGCGAGGGCCTGGGCGGCGGCGAGATCGGTCATGGGCGCCCCGAGCCAGCCGCGGTCAAGCAGCAACTGGGGGCGGGCCAGTTCGCCCTCATGGTCGAAAAAGTAGGAGCCGTTGGAGCCGAACGGCTTGTTCTCCATGGAGAAGACCCCGGGGTGATTGACAATGGAGGCGTGGTCGTTGCCGACCCGGACCTTGTCCCGCCGCAGGTCGGCGGCGACGCTGCGCGCCTTCATCCAGGTGTCGCCTTCCTGGGTGTGTCCGAACGCCTCGTGGGCGATGACGCCGGTGACGTCCGGGCCGGTAATGACGGTGTAGTGGCCGGGGGTGAGCCGTTCCGCCCGGGCCAGGAGCAGCGGCACCACGGCGGCCTCCCGCAAGCCGTCGGGGGTGAGGGTGGCGATTTCGAGCCCGCCCAGGCCGCCGGCGACGGCCCGGCCGCTGGTGCCCGCGGCGGACACGCCCATGGCGTAAAGCAGGGTCACCGGCAGCATCTGGGACAGGCGCCGTTCACGGTCGGCAAAGATCTGGGTGTGCAGGGTCTGCCGCGCCGCCACGCGCACCTCGCCCAGCTCGGGAAAGTCCCCGTGTCCGGGCTGGGCGCGGAAGCGGGCGGATTCGTCCAGGATGCGGCCGCGGGTCTGGGCCGCCAGGCGCCGCAGGATGGCGGAGGTGACCCGCCGCGGATCGCGGACGCAGGGCGGGCTGAAATGTACCCACGCCGTGGCGGCCGGCACCCCGGCGGGCAGTTGTTCGCGGAGTTCGCACGGCAGCGGGCGGGCCAACTCTTCCGCCCATGGCAACGGCCGGTAGGGCGCGGTGCCGGCCGCCGCCGGCGTCGATTCGACCCGGGCGCGAAAAGCGCGCGCCGCCGCCCGCAACGCGGCCGGGGTCAGCTGATTGGTGGCATGTTCATGATGGACGCCGCCGGCCTGGATGCGGAAGACCACGCCGCGGTCCGTTTCCTGGTTGCAAGCTTCCAGCCGGGCGCAGACGGCGCCGCGGACCAGCGTCTCCTCCAGCCAGACAAAGGCATACCAGTCCTGCTCGCGGCCGCCTTCCAGAATGGCCAGCAGTTCAGGCAGCAGGTCCCGCAGTTGTTTTAACCGCGCCGGAAACGGCAGGCGGCGGGCGGCAGGAGGTTGGGTGGGCATGGGGTGAATTCCTATTGCGAATGACATTTTAACGGACGGCGTGACAGGCGGCTATAGGACGTAGGACCATTGGGACCTATAGGACCATTATGACTCTTGGGACAACCGGCCGCCATTTTTTCGCCTTACTTGTCCTACGGGTCTCAAGGGTCCCACGGGTCCTAATGGTCCTAGTCACACGGTGTTTCTCAGCCGCCGGCGATTTTCACGCCGGACTGGATGAGCAGCAGGTCGGGGCCGTAATAGCCTTTGGCGGGGTACCAGGCGCGGGCCAGCAGGTTGCGGGTGGTCAGGCGGTTGCTGAACCGGCTGTCGCGCAGATTGTCGCGCAGGTTGCCGGAGACCAGGCCGCCCTTGACCAGCGCGCCGGGCTGGCCGCGGCGGTGCAGGCGGCCGAGTTTGATCTCGCTGCTCCAGCTCAGGGTTTGCGGGTTGACCAGCAGCGACGAGAAGGTGATGATTTCGAGCACTTCGGGGGCCGCCGCCAGCAGGTCTTCCCGCGACCACCGGCCGGGGGGGACGACCAAATTGCCGGTGATGCCATTGGCCGGCCGACCCAGGTATTGGCCGAACCGTGTGTTCACCAACTGCCGGCGGACCACGCCGTTTTCGACCATGACGGCCCGTTCGGTCGGCAACCCCTCGTCCGTGAACGCCGTACTCTGGGCCATGGCCGGCAGCAACGGATCCAAAATCAACGTCAGGCGGTCGGCATCGGCGGCGACCGGGCCGGATGCGACTTCGGCCCCCGGGAGCAGGCACGGCCGTTTCTCATATTCAACCTCGGCACGGAACTGGCCGGTCAGTTCATGCAACAGAGTGGCAATCGCCTCGGCATCGATCAGGACGACTGCGTGTTCCGTGGTTTGTGGCAGTTCGGTCCGGCCCAAGGCCCGGGTTTCTTCGGCGACGCGGTGGAAAAATCCCGGCAGGTCCAGGCCGTCCACTCCGACCGCCTCAATGAACGGGTTGACCTCCTGCCGGTTCGGGCCGGGCAGCGGTTCCGCGGCGATTTCGACGTAAACATCCGAGGCCTGTTTTTCGACCGCGATGCCGGTGGACCAGCGGGCTTGCAGGGACCGGCGATTGACGTAGGCCTCGGCGCTGTTCAAGCGCACGCCATCCAGCGCCGCGGCCTCGCGGCGCAACAGCGCCAGCAACCGCGTCTGCTCGGCGCCGGGGTCGGCGAGAATGGCTGGGTCGGCGGTTCGCACTTCGGGGTAGGGCGTGCCGGGGGGCGTCGGCAACTCCCACACCGGATTGCGGGCCAACTGGGCCGCGGCCAGGGTCGCGGCAATCTGCGCCGGCAGCGGGCGCAACGGGTCGACGGTCGCCAGCGACGTGCCCATGGCCGCCGGGTTGTCCTGGCGCGCATACACCTGCAGGGTGTAGGTGGTTTCGGAAACGGTCCGGTCCTGATACGCCGCCAGGTCGTTGCCCGGCTGGCCCAGCAGCAGGGTTTGGCGGGAGTCGAGCGTCCGCCGGGTCGCGCACCAGGCGTGGAGTCCGGGCAACTCAGTCTGCGCCGCCGCCAGGGCGGTCGTCAGTGATGAAAAAAAAGAATCTGTGTCCGACATGCTGCGAATATCCTAACGGCGTCCCAGTTACGTTTAACTTTTCGTAAAAACAAATATAACCCTTTTGCGGATTTCGCAGGCCTCCCCGGTTGTCCCAATCGTGGATAATTGCACTGGAGCGGCCTGTGAAATCCGCAACGGTCATGCACCCCCGCCGGCCGCCTGCCGCCCGCGGCGGGATTGACTTTGCCTGCCGCAGGTTTAGATTGATGGCTCGTTCACCTCCGGGCCGGAGTGGCGGAATTGGCAGACGCGCTGGACTCAAAATCCAGCCCAATAAAGGCCGAAAAACCAGCAGGTTGGCCTTATTTTATAGCGTAATACGCTTAATACGTGTCAGTTGTGGTATTCGCTGTACCCCGGTTTCCATTCGCGTGTTGGACGTCTTTGGATGCCAAAAAACGTCGTCGGTAACCGCATAACTACCACATTCCTGCCACAAGAAATTTATCCCTGTAAGTCGCATGATCCTGGACACGTGTCATCATCAGTGGGCACAGTGATTTCCTGTTCATCGAAATCCCAGTTTGCAATTGCCCCGTTTTGGTGTATTTTAATGCCACCTAGAAAAGTCCACATTTTCAGGGGTCTGTGCTCAAGCATCCGATCTTGGGAAGCTACGAGTACAGGCGACAAGCGTCCTGTGACGGTTGTCGATTGTGGATGGTTCCGGCCTACGGGATCAACGCTACTAACATCGTTGAATATGCGCCGACTCTCAGTTGGCCAGTTCAAAGAGGTTCATACCTCTTCGAGCTGGTCTATTTTTTTACCCAGGCGGAGGTGTGAGCAGAGAGGGTAAAAAGGAATGTCGCGCCCAAACAGTTCAGCTTTCGCAGCCGGCCACCCTGTCAACCATTCCAACTTGAATGTCCGCACAGGTGGTGGCATCGCGTCCGTCCCCCGTAATGATGGCGACGTCCATGGCGACCGCCGACCACTTCGTAGTTTTCTAAAAAGATCATTAAGTGTCCAGGAACTCCGATTAGCCTTTATGGCGCTTTCGCCTGCCTTGGCCAAAGACATCGATGAGGTTTCTCTTGTCCATCGGCTAGAAGGAAAAATCGAAGCTGATACCTCGCACACGACAAAACCCGTAGCCTTGCTGACCCTGGCCGAATATTCGGCCATTACCAAAAGATCGAGATCCTCGTTATACCTGGATATGGATGCGGGTCGGTTGGCATTTGTGTCGGTCGGGCGCAGAGCTCGTCGGATCCCCATGTCCGTATTGGAAAAACTCGAAAACGAAGCATTCGCGGCCAAGACCGTGGCCATTGCGGAAACGGCCAACACCGAATCAGTGCCGCCCTTGATCCGCACGAACGAACAGGCCGCCGCCGGTCAGCAATGCGTCTCCCTGACGCCACCACCAGTTCAATAGCGGATTCCCCGTCATCACCGAGACATCCACCAGCGCATTGGAGACTGGTGTTCAGCACGCCTCCGCAGATTCAGAGGTGGCGACGACGATCTGATTCTCATAAACAAGAACAGCCATCGCCTTATGGATGCGAACTGGTCAGTGAACGGCTCTGTCTGACGGGGGATTTGTTGATCGAGGCGCTTTCAAAAGTAACGATGTTTCCCCATCACCGGGAGCCGCCCGTCCTCGGGCGGACGAACCCGTCATCGTCGAAGACGCGCAGAACGGTGCCGCTTTGATCGGGACTTTTGAAAACGGCTCGATCATAATAATAATCACGATCACTTCAGGTTACACCCGGTCCTTGCATAACCAGCCAGGGAGGCGGCCTGAACCTCGGTACCCAGACACAAGTGCCTGACCGCCCGTGCCGCGCCCGCCAGGGACAGTGGCCCGGCGCCGGTGATGCCGCAGAAGAAGCAGCCGGCCGCCGCCCCGGTCATCACCGTGCTGCCACCGCCCGACGCCCCGGCACCGGCCGCGGATGCCGCCACCCCGCCCCCGGCCGATGCGCCGTATCAGGTGCCGGCCAAGACCCGCAAGAAGCGCGGCAGCAAGGCCGATCCGGTCCCGCCACCCGTCGCCGACCCGAACCCGTTACTGCTCACGGAGTCGGAACCCACGATGCCTCCCGCGGCCCCGGAACCGGGTCAGGAAGGTCCGGCGCCGGGACGCCGGTCCCGTTGGCGATCTGCGCCGTCTGTCTGCAAAAGGACACGATCGCGTTGATGCACCGGCAGGCCACGGGCAGTTATGTCTGCGGTGACTGCGTTTTGGCGAGTGCCACCGATGTGCCACGGGAAGCAGGGTCAGATACCGCCCCCGTCCCGACACCGGCGCCAGCCCCCAGACCCACCGCCACGGGGCAGGAAACAGGGCCAGTGACGACGCTATTGGGTTGGTGTCGCCACGCCAATGATACCCTGATCGTAGAGACGGAGCTGCGTTGATGTGTTTTATGTCATATAAAAGGCAGTAATAAAAGACATATTTTCATTGTTTTAATCTTAAAATTACACATAATAGTAAGCATAATAAGTAAGCAATAAAGATGACGCTTAATACACAACATACTCATGGATAACTTGTTATAACTTTATAAAAAGTTTAAGTTGTGTTTTAGCCTTGAATGTCGGTGTTTAGATGGCAATATAAAAGCTAAAAACTTACCGCAATATGTTTGCAGTTAAACAGTTAAAATATTGTGCTGTTGACAATGAGCATGTTATGAATACTATGTTATACGGTATAATCTTACATAAAAAATTCCAATTGACGCCATGGGGGGGCGGGCATGTTTACTAGTCTTCCTTAATTTCTCCCCCTTTTTCCCCCCTTCTCTTCTTTCCTCCCTTGGATCCCTCTTAATTACTTATTCCCCTATTATCCCCTTTTTCAAAAACTCAGGAAATTTCGCCTGGCGACGAAATTTCTGATTTGTTCTTCAACAGCGTTCAAAACACTGAGCCGTCCCAACCCAGTACGCAAATTAGCCGATTTAGCAACACCGCACCACAAAGGTTTCATCAGCTCGTTGAGCAGCGCCTGCCGGAAATCGCCGACGGTTACCGGCTATATGCCGCTGACAGTTTCGCGAAGGGGTTCGAGGATGTTTACCTCGCATGCCACGGAAGTATTCCGTTCCTGCCCGCTAACCCGCGGTCACTGCCGGTAACCCTGCTGTTCAACGTGCTACTTCCAAACCAGCTGCCGAACCAGCAAGGACTGCTCGATGATCTGATCCGTGTCATCATCGACCCGGTTGCCATCTGGCTCGGTGTCGTGTACCGGCTGGAGACCAGGATCGAGGGCTTGCCCTGCGTCGTCACCAACAACCCGCAGCATGCCCTGCTGGAGCTGGCCCGGTGCCGGATCTATGGCGACTACCTGCTGAAACTGCACACCGCCTTGCTTGCCGAACTTCCACAAGAACCCAGCGCGTGATTCTCAACTTTAAGAACAACTGACCGTGCTGGACGTAGGCCAGCGCCGTGTAACGCCGGTGGCGGATGCCACTGGTCCATGACAGCAAAATGACAAACACCTACGGAGCGTCGTGTACCTATGTCGCCCAAAAAGCAGAACGCAAAAAGCAAGCCAGTCACCGTTACCCGTAAACCGACCCTGTGCCGGTATCAGGGCCTGCCCTGTGGTCGGACCGGATCTGCATCCAAGGCGGCCTTCTGGCCGGTGCTGTGGCCCAGGACGGGCATGTCCTGGGATGTGCCGTGTCTTGACGCAATATGCATGGTGCAGCGAAGTGTCTCTGGAATAAAATTGAACCACCCGAACGGCAACCTGTTATGCTATGGTCAGCGAGCAACCTGGTATGTGTGCCGCCGTGAACAGTACCAGATCCTACCAGGAGCAGAACCATGGACTAAGGAATCTGTCACCGAACTGTCACGGGAGCAACTCCGAGCACTTTGGTGATGACTTCTTTCACGGACGCTATGTGAAAGGCCCGCGCCAGCGCGGGTATCCGATCCGCAGTTCCCAGGACTTGGCGTTGCTGAAAATGGACTTTACAGGGACCACGGAAGATGCCCTCAAAGACCCGACCTGAGCACATGCCCTCATGACCAAGCGCAAGACAAAGCCACTGACCCCACAACAGGTTCAGGCCCGCAAGGAGCGCAAGGCGTATAAGCGCTGGCGCAAGAAGCTGGATAATTATGTGCATGTCATCGAAGCCAGGTGCGGTTTGCCGTACAAGCCCCCCGTCGGACGCCCCCGGCTGCCCATGGGATTGCTGTGCAGAAAGTGTGGCAATTGGAAGGTCGAGCACAAGCGGGGGAACAAGCCCCCGAGCTGGAAGTGCGCCTATTGCCAGAACAAGCTTAGGGCACAGTATCGCAAGGACAAGAAGCGGCGCCGGAAAGCGTACCTGCGTAGGCTGGCCGCCGCAGCGGTGAAAAAAGGGAATCTGCGTTTACGCACAATTCCCGCACCACAGCCGGAACCTGGGCGCGGGCTGGTCCCCGGACCTGAGTGGTCGATCAGCATCTAGGTGGTGGCTGACGTATTCAAGCACGGAAATAAGGGGTCATGGCAAAGTACCGGGACATGCACCTTGTATAGTACGGCGGGAGCCGTCTATACAAGGTGCACCGGAAAGAGGGCTTGGGCAACCCCCTGCAATGGCTATCTGTTTTTGCCCCGCCAGAGACCAAGAAATGGTGGCCGACTTCATGCACAGACCTTGCCCAAGATGGTGATGACTCTGTTCCGGCGCACAGCAACATTTACCGGACCAATACCAGGTAAACACGATGCTGGTGGCTAGGAATCTGGTTTGGTGCTTGATAACACCAGGAGTTCGGGTAAAGTTGAGCTTGGGCGGATAGGTAAAAGTGCACGACCGTGCACTTTTAACGACACCGGAAAACGTATTTCAGTACCGCCTCGCGCCCTTTTTTAGCCCATGACCAGGCAAATGCCGGCGCTGGCAAAATGCCCCCAAGATGATGACTGACACACCGGGTCGTATTCAATGAACTTAGTCATCATTTACGGAACCCAGTCCCGACGGTGGGGTGCCGCACACCACCAGGTTGCCCTGCTTCCATGAACAGGATAGGGTACTTGGCGTCGCCACTTGCACGACCGGTCAGGTTCATGCGCATTCGGCACGAAAGGTAGTGGCCATGTTCAAGGCATCACTGAAACATGTACTCGGTGTCCTGCCCGTGGCTGTCCTGGTCGGTGGCGGTTTCGCGTTCTCCTCCGTCGCCGCGGAACGGCCGCCCATGCCCGCCGTGACCCAGCCGGTGATGTTCAATACACCCAAGGCGGACAAGATCCTCGCCGCCCTCCAGGTCTTCCCGCCGGACAATCCGTGGAACGAGGACATTTCAAAGCGCCCCGTTCACCTACGCCATAACCTTCTCGGCGCCGCTCTCCCCGTGCATGGCATGTAGCGCGGCTTACCAGCCGAGGAGGTGGAAGCGCTGGAAGAGGGAGAAGGCGACTTCGAGGACGATCAGCAGGATGATCAGCCATTCGGCCAGGTAGAGGCGCGTGTCCCGTTTGGTCGAGATCAGAACGCTTAGCGATTCCTGGGTCAACTGCAGCTTGTACTCCAGCGACCGGAAACGGTCGGCCAAGTCGAAAGCCGCCCGCAGATCCTCATAGAGCCGGTCCATTTCCGGGTCGTCCCAGATCATGTCGGGCTTGTCCAGTAAATGGAGCACGCCGACCACCTCGGTACGCACCACCAGCGCCTCGCCGACCAGGCGGTTCAGCCGCCACTGCGACATGGAAATGCGTCCCTTGTCGGCCACGCCGGAGACCTGTTCCAGCACTTTTTGCTTCCACAGGCCGGTGAGCTCCTCGTAATATTCCATTGCCGCGCTTTGGGCGAGGAGTTGGGCGATCACCGCAGCGCGGGACGGCGTCAGCCGGTCGATCACCAGCCGGCTTTCCTCGACATGCGGTTTCTCCGCTGCCGCCTCGACCACCAGGAATTCCTCGGTGGCAACCTGCTCGGCCAGCGAGATGCCCAAAACCCGAGCCAAGGCGGCGATCTCCGCCTCGCGCTCCCGCGGGTCGACATCATGAAAGACTAGGACGCCATAGGCGTAAAGGAACACCCGGCCCCCGCCGACGGCATGCTTCATCCGCGATTCCTTGGCCTCACCCAGCACCAGACTGGCCTGCCATTCAGCGGACAGCCTGGCCAATGGAAAATCCAGCTTGAAAGCACACGCCACAAACCGATGTTCGATTATCGCCGCCATGATTGCACCTCAGGCCGCCACCCACTGTCGGGTGGCGGTGCCATGAATTTCAGTTCACGAATTGGGTCGGGCGGGGGAAATATAAACGATTGCTGCGCTTATCTACCTGCCCGATGGAAAGCCTATGGGATGCTGGTGCATAGCAAACAATACTGCCGCAGCAGCCAGACCATGCGCTCGTACAGACTGGAGGCGCGGAACAACGCCTCATGCATCTTCGCCGACCGCTCACTGCTGAGCAGGAGTTTCCGGCGGATCCGTTCCATGACCTCTGATTGGTCAGCCGTCATCTTGAGAAACAGCGCCCGGTCTTGCTCGTCCTGTGACTTTAGTGCATCCAGCAAGGTCAGAACCAAAAAATCAACTCCCTCGACAATCCCGTGCGCGACAGCCTCTGTCTTGTCATCGGCGCGCCCGGGACAGAGCAGTTCATTAAGGCTGAAGAGGCCATCTTGGAGGTCGGCCAGAAGGCGATTCCGCGCTTGAAAGTTCAGCATGCGGTTGAGCGTTTCGCGATCTTGTGTTCGGTCCATCAGTACGGTCAGGAATTCGCCTATCTCCGCGGTCACTGACTTGTTGGCGGCATGGATCCCGACGCTTTCGTCGTTCTCCGTAACTGATGCCGACGCACGCCGGTCTTGGCCCGAAAGATAGTGCTGCAGGCGCTCCAGTTGCCGCAACTGCTCCTTTTCAACCAGGTCCAGGGCGGTTTCCGCATCATCGAGCGCCTCTTCATAAAGGTATTGGGGCTTCGACAGTGTTTCTTCCAGGGTGGTGGGCGACGTCCGCAGGGCCAACCGATACAGCGGGCCAAACCAGACCGTCACAACCAGGCATCCCAGCAGTTGCATCAACAAATAAGCCCAGGCCCCCTGCAAACTCGGATTGGCGGAAAGATGTGTGATCATGGCCTTGATCAGGGGCACGTCAAGACCGCATTCCAGCGAGAACAGCAGCACCATCAATAGGGCGGAAACAGCTTTGAGAAAGATTTGGATGTACCCTAGTTGCCTGGCCAGACCGGCCGAGTTGGCGATCATGAACCACAGACTCAGGGCTGAACCCAGCCCCGCCCCATAAATGGCCATCAGGGTCAAGTCCATGCTGAGCAACCCCATCTTGGTCATGGTGACCGCGACCACCGTCACAGTTGCCGACGATTGGGCAACGAGAGCCAGACCGGCGCCCAGCATGAAAACAAGCCCATAGGATTGGGCTGCCAGACCCAATAAATCCCGCACCCCCTGGAGTTCACGCAAGGGCGCTACGCCCTGCTTGATGAAATCCAGCCCTAGAAACAGCAGCGCAACCCCCAGCAGCGCCGCCGCAACGTGCCGATAGCGGCCCGACTTTTCAATATTGAAGAAATAGCAGAGGCCGATTACGCCCAGGAGGGTCAAGACAAACAAACGGAGATGCACCGCAGCCAGGAGCACCAGGGCCGAGGTCCCCAGGTTGGCCCAGATCACGACCGGCGTGGCGACCCGCACGGGCACCAGCCCGGCCGTGATGATGCTGCTGACGATGAAGGTGACGGCGTTCGTGCTTTGGGTGATGGCGCCAAACAGTATGCCCAGCAGGGACGCCGACCAAGAGGTGTCAACCAGGCGCAGAATCCATTTGCGAAAACCACGGCCGGCCATCTGGCTGAGGTGCGAACCGATCAGCTTGACACCGATGAAAAACAGGCCCAAACCTGCGAACAGCAGGAGAAGAAATTCGGCGAGATTCATAGCTCTCAGTTCCTGCGGCTCGCCATGCCAAGCATCAGGAGCAAGACGGCCACCGCCAGTGCGGTTCCCACGACCATGACGCGATGAACAACCTCGATGGCCGTACGCGTCTGTTCAGCGGCCGCAAGTCGCTGCGAATGCGCCAATCCTTTGAACCTTCCAGCCAACTGATCTATGGCGTCGTTGAGCGAACGGTCAATTCCGCGCACGGCCCGGTCCAATTTTAGGGCATTTTGAGCCGAATCGGGTTGTGTGCCATGCAATTCCTTCTGATAAGCGGCAAGCACGCTCTGGTGGTCAGAGACGATCTTTCCGATCAAAGCTGTTTCGTGATCAAGCTTGAGATTGGTCGATTGTACGCCTAGCTGACGCAGGGCCTCCTGAACCTGTGTGGCTTCCGCCAGCATGGCATCCCGATGTCCGGCCAGATCCCGCGTATTCTGCCCACGCAACAGCAGGTTTTTCCATTCTTGCACCTGAATCTTGAAGTGGACTTGGGCTTCACGCGCCAAATCGGTTGCATCCGTCAGCAGGTTCACGCGCTGCAACAGTTCGACCTGCTTGAGATCCACGTAGCGCAACCCGAAATAACCGATCGCTCCGTTGAGGAGCAGCGCCAGCAACACGATTCCGGCCAGCGAAATCAAAGAACTCGTTGGTGTTTTTTTAAGAGGCATTTGTTCTCCCTCGTGAACGTCAGCTGGCGACAGGAACTGATAGGAATTTTGATTTCATGGATAGGCGCGGGCGGGGGAAATAACAGCAGCGGCAACGCCGCCAGGTGATATAGCGTCGTTTTTTTAGCCGGCCTTACCCCAGTGACGGCAGGGCCGTATTCACGTCGTCCGACTTCGCCAGTAGCTCATCCAGCCCGGCCAGGTGCAGCGTCTCCCGAACCGGTGTCTGCGGGCGGAACAGCCGCAACGTTTGCCCCTTACGTTTGAGTGCGTGAAAAGCGCCCAGCAACATGCGCAGACCGAGAGAGGACATGTACTCCACCCCGGAAAGATCCGCCAGCACCGGCTTCCCCCGTGCCGCGGTGTGGCCCAGAAAGGCTATTTCAATGTTCTGCACCCCCGCCAGATCCAGGCGCCCTGTCAGCGTAAGATGGGTTACGGTGTCATCCGCGCGGATTATTTCGAGCTGCATGGGGCATTCCTGTTTTGTTGCGACGGTTGAGCGTCCGCCGTGGTATGATTCTCCGGCAAAACCAGCTGTTCGGAAACAAGGTATCCCGCCGGTTACGTTCCGTCAATGGTTAACCGAAAATTAACGTGCCGATAACCAACAGGTAATGATTGGGTGGCAAATTACCATTAGGCAACAAAATAGCGGCGGAGTCCGGGATGATGGGTTTGACCACAAGGAGATCGCCATGGCGCGGGAACACATCCTCGTAGTAGATGACGAGAAAAACATCCTCGAACTGGTCGAGTACAACCTGGACAAGAGCGGGTATCAGGTGAGCTGTGTCATGACGGGCGAGGAGGCGTTGCGAGCCACGATCACCCAAATGCCTAAATTGGTTCTGCTAGACCTGATGCTGCCGGGAATCGATGGGCTGGACGTGTGTCGCACGCTCAAGCGCGACCCGCGGACGGCGGCCATTCCGGTGATCATCCTGTCAGCCAAGGGCGAAGAGGCGGATGTTGTGACGGGGTTGGAATTGGGAGCGGACGACTACATCACCAAGCCGTTCAGTCCACGGGTGTTGGTGGCGCGGGTGCGGGCGGTGTTGCGCAAGCACGGCGCCACGACGGCCGAGACGGGGGACGACGCCGTCCAGCGCCGGGGCGCGCTGGTGATCGATCCGGGCCGTCGCTTGGTGATGGTGGGGACGACGCCGGTGGACCTGACGTTCACCGAGTTTGGCATTTTGCAGGCGCTGGCGCGCCGGCCGGGGTGGGTGCTGACACGCAACCAGATCATTGATGCCGTCCGCGGCGGGGATTATTCGGTGACCGAGCGAGCCGTGGATGTGCAGATCGTCAGCCTGCGGCGCAAGTTGGGCGATTACGGCGACCATATTGACACTGTGCGCGGGGTCGGCTATCGCTTTCGGGAGTAATAAGCATGGCACGATTGCGATTAATTTGGCAAGTGTTCCCAGCGTTCGTCCTGATCTTACTGTCTTCACTGTTGGCCATGAGCTGGGTGGTCACGGGATTAGTGGCGGGGTTCCATGAGCAGGAAGCGCGGAGTTCGTTGGAAGACCGGCTGTCCCTGATGCGCCTGCCGCTTGACGAGGCATTGCGCCAGGGCGGGACGGCGCTGGCGGATGCGCGTTGCAAGGTCTTGGCGCGGCAGTCATCCACCCGTTTTACCCTGATTGGTCGGGACGGGGCGGTATTGGCAGATTCGGCCGAGTTGCCCGCCGCCATGGAAAACCATGGGCACCGCCCCGAAGTGCGAACCGCGATGGACGGCGGCATTGGCTATGCCCGACGGCAAAGCACGACCCTGCACCAGGACATGGTGTATGTGGCCGTGCCACTCACGTTTGGCGATCCAGCATCACCCGTATTGCGGGCAGCGTTGCCGGTAACCGCGCTGGACCGGCACGTGAAGCGAATTTATCGTGGCGCCGCCTTGGCGGGGTTGGCCGTTCTGGTGGTGGCCGCCGCCCTAAGCCTGTTGCTGGGGCGCCATATCACCCGGCCGCTACGATGGATGTTGCTGCAGACCGACTGCTTTGCCGCCGGGGAACTGGACGGACGGTTACGTTTCCGGCATTCCTTGGAGATGGACGCGTTGGCGGAGGGACTCAACCGTATGGCGGGGCAGCTGGATGAGCGGCTCCGCACGGTGTCCCGGCAACACAACGAGCTGAATGCCATCCTGGCCAGCATGACGGAAGGGGTGATCGCGATAGACGCCGGGTACCGGATTATGAAGCTCAACGCGGCGGCGGCGCGGATGCTGGAGATCCAGGAGGGTGATGCTCAGGGCCGGACGCTGCTGGATGTTATCCGCAACCTGGCGTTGCAGGAAATGGCCATGTCCGCCCTGGCCAGCCCCGAGGGGTGCGAAGGCGACGTGACGTTGCATCAGAACACCGGCGACCGCTACCTGCAGGCGCGCGGCGCCATGCTGCGCGACGCGGGTGGCACCCGCATCGGCGCCGTGGTTGTGCTCAATGACGTCACCCGGCTCCGCCGGCTGGAGAACCTGCGTCGCGAATTCGTGGCCAATGTCTCCCACGAGTTGCGCACGCCGATCACCTCGATCCAGGGCTTTGTCGAGACGCTGCAAGACGGCGCCTTGGAAGATTCGGTGGCGGCGCGGCGGTTCCTGAACATCATTGCCGAGCAGGCCGAGCGCCTGGGGGCGATCATTGAGGACCTGCTGCTGCTGAGCAAAGCCGAACGCGACGCCGAGCTGGGCGCCTTGGCGCCGGAATGGTGCAGCGTGGCCGGGCTAGTCCAGGCCGCCATTCAAACCTGTGCGCACAAACAGGAGGAGAAGCGGATCAATGTCACCGTCGATTGTCCCGAGGATTTGCAGGTGCGCGCGCAACCGAACCTGTTGCGCCAAGTCGTGGTGAACCTGTTGGACAACGCGCTAACGTACAGCCCAACCAGCGACACCGTGGCGATCTCCGCTACGTCGGATGTGACCGGCAGCGTTCATCTTCGTGTGCGTGATCATGGGTGCGGCATTGCGCCAGAGCACCACGCCCGCATTTTTGAACGGTTCTACCGGGTGGACAGGGCGCGCAGCCGCGAGTCCGGCGGCACCGGCCTGGGCCTGGCGATCGTCAAGCATATCATGCAGGCCCACGGCGGCCTGGTAACCGTGGACAGTGCTCCAGGACAGGGCAGTACTTTCACCATCACCCTGCCCACGGCGGACACTCCGCACGGTAACGCACTTTTGACGAATAATTAACATTCCCTCATGCGCCGCTAACCGGCGGCTCACAATCCACCTCTACGTTGTTGGTGTTGAAGAAACATCAGCGGCGGCAGGGGCGGATTTTTTATTCCTCCGTCACCGCGTTCAAAGCATCGCCGGTGGAAAGGAGGTGACGCAGCCAGAACGCATCTGGTCAATCGATTTATTTCCCGTTGTTTCGCGGTGCGGTCCCGTTTCCCCCGCACTGCCCAACCCCTCAACCGCACAACCACCCAACCAAATAAGGAATAACCATGTATTATCGCAAAGCCATCACCATTGGGGCAGGCGTCCTGTGTCTGGGGAGCGCGGGCGTCAGTTTCGCCCAGGCCCCGGCCGACCTCGCCCAGCTCAAGCAGATGCTGGAAGCTCAGAACCAGCAGATCCAGGCCCTGATGGGCAAGGTCAAGGATCTGGAAGGCAAGCAGACCGACATGAAGGTCGCCATGAAGGAGACCAACGAAGCAGTCGCGGAGCAGAACAAGAAAGTGGACAAGGCCGCCAGTCTCCTCACCTTGGGCAAGGGCATTGACGGCCTGAAGATCACCGGCGACCTGCGGTTGCGCTATGAGATGCGCGACAAGACCGTCGACAACAATTCCAATGCCGACGGTTCCACCGGCGACCGCGCCCGTATTCGCGACCGCTTCCGCTTGGGCGGCGTTTGGACCAACAAGGTCGAGCAATGGGAAATCGGCGCCGGTCTCGCCACGGGCAACGACAACAATGGCCGCAGTTCCAATCAAGACTGGGGCATGTCCAACACGTTCGCGCATCAAAACGTGTGGCTGGATTACGCCTACGCCAAGCACAAGTGGGAGCTGGAAAACGGCGCCCCGCTGAGCCTGGCGGCCGGTCAGCTCAAAGACAATCCGCAGGTCAACACTATTCTGACCTGGGACAGCGATCTGCGGCCGCAGGGCGCCGCGCTGGCCTACGGCGACTGGCGGAACAAGGAGTACAGCGGCCCGTTCGCCAGCCTCGGCGCGTTTGAGGTGGCCTACCTCAGCAACGGCCAGGTGATCAACGGCAGCAGCCAGCAGGATGAGATTGATGAAAACGTCTGGTGGATCCCCGCCCAGGTCGGCTACAAGCAGGTCGGCGAGACCGGCACCTTCATGGGCATGGCCGGTTACCAGAACGTCTCCAGCGCCTACCGCAACGCCGCGGCCTGGTACGGCAGCACGTCCCAGGACCCGAACAATCCGTTCGGCGGCGAGAACACCGACTACACCTATAACATCGGCGAGGCGTATCTTGAGTATGCCATGCCGATGGGCGGGTTTGAAGTCAAGCCCTATGCCCACGCCGCCTACAACTTCGGCGCCAATGGCGATAAGGGCCAGGGTGTGAAGATTCCCGCGGACGACGTCGAAAACGACAGCGGCAAGCTGGGCTGGCTGCTCGGCCTGGACGTCAAGCGCGCCAAGTGGACCGCCACCTACAACTACTGCTATGTCGGCGCCAACGCGGTGTTCGGACCGATGCGCGACAGCGACTTCGGCGAGACCGCCGGCCTCACCGACACCGACATCCAGGGCCATGTCCTGCGGCTCGGCTACAACATCACCGCGAACTGCAACATCGGGACGAGCTACATGCTCCTCAACCGCATCGACGGCGGTTCGGGCAACATCGGTTCCAGCACCCAGGCCGACCAGGCCCAGCTCCTCCAACTCGACCTGAATTACAAGTTTTGATCTCTACACACGGTGCACATGACCGGTAAGCGTGGGACATCGAAGCATGAGCCCCAACGGGGCGACAGGAGGATAGCCCAGGGCAACGCCCTGGGCCAGAAAAATAAAGCCGTTTGCGCCCTGAAAGGGCAATGGAAACGTTCCCTTGCCCTTTCAGGGCGGCGAAAAAGAAAATTTATCTGATTCCCAGGGCGTTGCCCTGGGCTATTCTCCCCGGCCCCGTTGGGGCGAAATACCCAAAAAACAAAGGAAAGTTACAATGAATCCGTTCTATTCCAAAACCGTCCGTGGCGCGGCGCTGTTGAGTGCGGCGCTGGCCGCTTCTGCCGCCGTCCAGGCGGAAGAAATTGCCATTCAGGTCGATGGCAACCTGCCGGTCTATGTCCGGGCCGAGGGCGTGGCCGGCAATCTCAGCAGTGTCGGCTCCGACACGCTGAACAACCTGATGACCCTGTGGGCGGAGGAGTTTCGCAAGCAGTATCCGAACGTCAACATCCAGGTCGAGGGCAAGGGCTCCAGCACGGCGCCGCCGGCGTTGATCGCCGGCACCTCCCAGCTCGGGCCGATGTCCCGCGCCATGAAACGCGAAGAGAAGAATGAGTTCGAGGGCACGTACGGCTTCAAGCCGACCGAGATTCAGGTCGCGCTGGACGCCCTGGCGGTGTTTGTCAACAAGGACAATCCCGTGACCGCCCTGAGCACCCAGCAGGTGGACGCGATCTTCTCGAAGACGCGCAAGGCCAAAGCCCCCAATGACATCCAGACCTGGGGCCAGGCCGGGGTCACGGATCCGGCGTGGGCCGCCAAGCCGATTAGCAGCTACGGCCGCAATTCGGCCTCCGGCACCTACGGGTTCTTCAAGGAAACCGTTCTGCTCAAGGGCGACTACAAGGACACCGTGAAGGAACAGCCCGGGTCCGCATCGGTGGTGCTGGGCATCACCGAGGATCAGGGCGCCATTGGCTATTCGGGCATCGGTTACCGGACCTCCGGGGTCAAGGCGCTGGCGCTGTCCAAGGCTGGCGGCGAGGCGTACGCGCCGAGCTACGCCAATGTGCTGTCGGGCAAGTACCCGGTCTGGCGGCCGCTCTATATCTACATCGTCAAGGAACCCGGCAAACCGCTGTCCCCGGTGGTCAAGGAGTTCCTCAAGACGATCCTGTCCAAGAAAGGCCAGGAGATCGTGGTCAAAGACGGCTTCTATCCCCTGTCCGCCGAGATGGTGGCCAAAGAAGTGAAGAAGCTCGAATAAATTCAAAAATCCATGTGGGGCTCTGCCCCAGGCCCCGCTCAAGGAACTCCGTCCCTTGAGAATCCCCTTTCCCAAAAGCCGCGCCCCAGCGCGGCTTTTGGGAAACGTTTGCCAAGAAAATGCCGCTGAATACTGGGGGCGCCTGCGACTCAAGGCAACCCTTATTTCAAAAACGCCGGGGTTGGGGGACGCCGGCATCGTTCCTTCTTGCGCGTTGTTACCTGTCGCGGCCCCCGACCCCGGCGTGTTTGAAAGGGGATTCCAAAGGGACAGGTCCCTTTGGCAGGGGCATGGGGGCGGCGCCCCCACATGGATTTACAGCACCGGGTGGAGGTGGCGGTAGTGGTGCGGGGTGGCGCCTTGGAGCCGGTGGAAGAGGCGGCTGAAATAAAAGGGATTGGGGATGCCGCAGTGGCGGCCGATCTCGGCCACGGGCAGGTCGGTGGTGGAGAGCAGGACGGCGGCGTGGGCGATCCGGGTGTGCATGATCCAGGCCGTCGGCGAGAGCCCGAGATGCCGGTGAAACCGGCGGGTCAGGGTGGCGGGACTGCAGGCCGCCAGGCGTGCCAGGGCGGGTACGGAAAAGGCGTGGTCCAGGTGGTCCTGCACATGCCGGGTCACCCGCTCCAGATTGACCGGCATGGGTGCTTGGGTGGGAGTTGCCAGGGCTTGCGCCAGTTCGGCCAGGAGCTGGCCGGCCAGCCGGCGGGCCGCGGGTTCGGTGCGTGCGTCGTCGTTGGCGTACCAGGTGACCACATACCGGCAGAACAGGTCCAGCCGGCCGCCGGCCGCAAACCGGCCTTGGGCCAGGGTTGCGGGCAGGCCGGGCAACGTCGCATCCTGGCGCTGGGGGGCGGTGGCCAAGGGCGCGCTGGCGCCGTGGGGCACTTGAAAGAGCAGGGGGCGTTCCGCGCCCGGTGGCAGGCGGGGCACCAGATGGATGCCCTCCAGGAAGAAGGAGCGGCAGTGCCGGCATTCATACTCAACGGTGTGATGCCACGGCAGGAACAGCCAGTCGCCGGCGCTCAGGCGGATGCGGCGTCCTCCCGTTACCACCGGCCCTTCGCCCTCCAGGCAACGCAACAGCATGCGGCTGCCCACCGGCCCGTTGCGGATGGTTTCGCGGCCGGCCAGTTGGATGTGGTTGGCGTACAGGATGACTGGCGCGGGCGCGCAGCGAAATTCTGATTGTTTTGCTATGATTTTTGGCATAAAATAATAAAAAATTGCGTGAATAGTGCAAATATTGCGCGGTTTGAGGCTGGTTGTCAAATCAGGGGCGGGATAGATTTCAGGTGTTTGGAGCGCCACCGGCGCGCTTTCATACCAGCCTGGGGCAACGCCCCAGGAAAAAAGATGTAACCGTTGAGCCCTGAAGGGGCGTTCTATGAATCGGGCCTTCAGCCCTCAACCGTTGATTGATCATGCACCTGGGGCGTTGCCTCAGGTCCGGAGTTTTGCAGAACTCAACGGTTGCGGTTTTTCCGTCCCAGCGGGACGGTGCGGAAATAGGCAGGGGCTTCAGCCCCTGTTTTGCCCCCCCCCATTTCGCGTGCCGTTAGGTACGTGGCGAATCGCGGCGTACCTACGGCACGCCATTTTTTTGTTTTCTGAAACAGGGGCTGAAGCCCCTGCCTATTGTCATTCAGTCCCTCCGGGACGAAACCGCCAAGAACCGCTGCATTAACAAGGAGATCACGCCGATGATCCGGAAAGCCCAGGAAACCATGGCCGCGCGGGAGCGGGTGCTGGCGGCGTTTCACCGTCAGCCGGTGGACCGCGTCCCGATCAACTACCTTGCCAATCCCGGCATTGACCGCCGGTTGAAAGCGGTGCTGGGGCTGGCGGAACACGACGATGAAGGGCTGCGCCAGGCACTGGGCGTGGATTTCCGGGGCATCGGCCCGGTGTTTCGCGGGCCGCGGCGGTTTCCCGAACTGCCCGGCCGGAACATCAATCCGGAACTGGGCATCCGCACCCGCTGGATCGAGCACGAGTCCGGCGGCTACTGGGATTTCTGCGATTTTCCGTTGCAGGCGGCCACATTGGCGGAAATCGAGGCCTGGCCGCTGGCGGTGCCCGACGACTATGATTACAGCACCTTGCGCGAGCAGTGCCGGCACCAGCGGCCCAATGCCGTCTACTACGGCGGCGCCGGTCTGCCGGATGTCATCAACAGCACCAGCATGTTGCGCGGCATGGAGCAGGTGCTGGTGGATTTGATCACGGAGGAACCGGCCGGCCTGCGCCTGATCGACCGCAAGTTGGAGCTGCAGCTGGAGGTGATGCGGCGTACCTTGGAGCAGGTCGGGCGTGACCTTGATTTCATTTGGATGGGCGAGGATCTGGGCACCCAGATCGCGCCGATCCTCAGTCTGGAGCTGTTCCGCCGTCAGATCCGGCCCCGGCACCAACAGGTCATTGATTTGGCCAAGGCGTACGACCTGCCGGTCATGGTGCATACCTGTGGTTCCAGCAGCTGGGCGTATGAGGATTTTATTGAGATGGGGGTTACGGCGGTGGACACCTTGCAGCCCGAGGCGGTCAATATGGCCCCGGCCGATCTCAAGGCGCGGTTTGGCGGCCGGCTGGCCTTTCACGGCTGCATCAGCACGGCCGGCCCAGTGGCCACTGGCACGCCGGCGGCGGTGACGCGCAATGTCCGCGAGACGATGGACATCATGATGCCCGGCGGCGGTTACCTGTTTGCGCCGACGCATTGCCTGCAGGACAACAGTCCCGTGGCGAACGTTCTGGCCATGTATCAGGCGGCTCACGACTACTGACCAAAGATTCACGCGGTTCTAACCAGCAACTCATAATCGGCGCTTACACTAGTACCCAGTAACAATTAAATCCTTCACCACGATCGTGGTGAATCCGAAAGTTTAACGGTTACAAGGTACTAGGGAAGATGAACCCTCATGTTCTCAAACGCGCCAAGCGCCGCGACCGGATTGCCCGGTGGTTGATTGGCGCCGGCGGCATCGGCGTGATCGGGTGCGTAGCCCTGATGCTGGCGCTGATTGTGTCGGTGGCCCTGCCGTTGTTCCGGCCGGCGCACGCGGAAGTGACGGTGCGCCTGCCGCTGCCCGGCGGGGTGCCCACGGCGGACGTCTTGGCGCTGGGGCTGGACGAATATCTGGAAACCGGGTATGTGCTGGACCGGTCCGGGCGCCTGACCTTTTTCTCGCTGCCCGACGGCCAGTTGCTGGATGGCATCCCGATCCGGCCGCCGCGGCCGGGGTTGCGCCTCCAGGCGGTTGAAGTCGGCGCGGACGACCACTTGACCCTGCTGTGGGAGAACGGCACGGCCACGCTGGCGCGGGTGGTGTTCACGCCGGAGTTTTCCGCCGGCGGCCGGGTGATCCGGCACCGGGTGGTACCCCAGGGCAACATGGTGCCGGCGGCCGGGGCACCGTTGGCGGCCAGCCTGCGGCCCGGGGACGGCGATGGTTTGATGGGCGTTTTTTGGTTGCCCGGCAACCGGTTCCTGCTTCAGCGCGACCATCCGGAAGTGCTCCCGGACGGCACGGAGCGCACGGTCAGTCAAACCGCGGTCATTGCGGACGACACGCTGGGTGCGGTGTCCGCGTATGCGTTGGACAAGGCGGGGACGACTCTGTACGCCGGCACCGGCAATGGGCGCCTGTTGCGGTGGGAGGTGAGCGGGGACACGCCGCGTCTGCTGGACCGCCTGACCGCGTTCCGGGACGGCCGTGCCATCACCGCCCTGGGACTGGTGTTTGGCGATCTGTCGTTGGCGGTTGGCGACGCCACCGGCGGGGTGACCACTTGGATGCCGGTCGTCTCGGACCCCGGCCTGGAGCCGCGCCTGGCCTTGATTCACACGCTGGCCAAACACGCGGGGCCGGTCGTCCGCATCGAAGCCGCCGCCCACAACAAGTGCCTGTGGAGCCTGGATGCCGCGGGCGCCGCGCATTTAGATTATCTGACCAGCGAACGCAACCTCTTGGTATTGCGCGAAAAAGCGCCATTTCTGATTTATCGGGCCAATGCCCGCGGGACCGGTGCGCTCTCCCTTGACGCGGCTGGCCAACTTCAGCTTTGGCACATCAACAATCCCCATCCCGAGGTGAGCTGGACGGTGTTGTTCGGCAAGGTGCATTATGAGAATTATAACCTGCCGGCCCGAGTCTGGCAGTCGTCTTCCGCCTCGGACGACTTTGAGCCCAAGCTAAGCTTTATCCCGCTGATGTTTGGCAGTTTGAAGGCGACCCTGTTTGCCCTGGTGTTCGCGGTGCCGATGGCGTTATTGGGGGCGATTTACATCAGCCAGTTCGCCAGTCCCGAGGTGCGGGGAGTGATCAAGCCCGCGGTCGAGGTCATGGCGGCGGTGCCGTCGGTGGTCATCGGTTTTCTCATCGCGTTGTGGCTGGCGCCCCGTTTGGAGACGGGGTTGGTCGCGGTCGGGTTGTTTGCTGTGATCCTGCCGCTGGCCTTTATCCTGTTTATGGCGCTCTGGCAGGGGGTGCGCCGGTTTCAATGGGCCAAGCGCCTGGAACGTGGCCGCGAGTTCCTGATTCTGGTCCCGGTGCTGCTGACGGCGGTGCTGGTGGCGTGGGCGGCGGGACCGTGGGTTGAACGGCTCTGTTTCGGCGGCGATGCCCGGCAGTGGATGTACCAGGTGCTGGGCGTGCGCTACGACCAGCGCAACAGCCTGATCATCGCTTTCGGCCTTGGTTTTGCGGTCATTCCCATTCTCTTCACGATCGCCGAGGATGCGCTGTCCAATGTGCCAAAAAATCTTCAGGCCGCCTCGCTGGCGCTGGGGGCCAGCCGGTGGCAGACGGTGTGGCGGGTGATCCTGCCATCGGCCAGTCCCGGGGTGTTTGCCGCCATCATTATCGGCTTCGGCCGCGCCGTTGGCGAGACCATGATTGTGCTG
>CAITYL010000326.1 GCA_903896595.1 uncultured Lentisphaerota bacterium | reverse complement strand
TCTTCTTCGTGCCTCGGTGTCTCTAGCGTAGCGGGTGGTGAACCAGGCGTTTCCCTGGATTCACCGGCCATACATGCAAGGTGGGTCATCGTAATTCTGTGGTTTAATTTATTTTTCACCCTAACGTGGTATATAAAATTATTCTATCCTGAGATGCGAGCTTTTAAAAGGGTCCTCTCTTGTTAAATATTGGTCTTTTTTATCATAGCTGGAACTGTTCGCAGGCTTCTTTCATGGCCAATAGGTTCGCCCACGGCACTTCGGGTTCGACCAGGTGGGTCGGTCCGATGACGATGCCGCCCCTGGCCCCGCAAAGGCGCAGATTGCGTTCGACATGAAACTGGCGGAAATCGCGGAACGCTTGCACTATTCCAGTGCCTTTCATTTCAGCCGGACGTTCAAAAAGCGTTACGGCAAACCGCCCTCGATGTATCGCCCTGGTTGACTTCCGGGCGGCCTCGGGGGCCTGGTTATGGAAAACGGCCGCCCCCGGTTCATTTGACAAAACGGCCGGCGAGGGTATTTTGTACACGTGTACATCACTCAGCCGGAGGACACGCCATGCCAGTGCATTACAAACCGGATGTTGAAGCGGCCAAGGTGGCCTGGGGACATTACTGGGCCAGGGAAGTCTGGCGGCGACCCTTGGTGGTCTGCACGGTGCCGAAAGCCGGGACGCCGGCCCCCCCGGCCGGCCCCGAAGGGCTGCACTACCGGCGTCCGGTCGAAGGACGCTGGAAGGAGCATGTTGCCGAGCTCGAGGCCGTCATGGACAGCCGTGAGTATCTTGCCGAGACGATGCCGTTCATCAGCCCCGATTTCGGGCCGGACCAGTTCGGGGCCTTCCTCTCCGGCGGGACGCTGAACTTTTCCGAGGGCTCCGGCGGCACCAACTGGCTCGAACCGGTGGTGGCGTCCTGGGAGGGATTTGAGGCCAAGATCGCCACGGATGGACCGATTTGGAAAGGCGTCTTGGGCTATGCCAACTTCCTGGCGCAGGCGGCCCGGGGCAAGTTTCTGGTCGGCGTCTGCGACCTGCACTCGAACCTGGACGCCTTGAGCGCGCTGCGCGGCCCGGAAAATCTCTGCATGGACATTCTGGACTGCCCGGAGCTGCTGGACCGGGCCATGGCGGGGGTCCGGCGCCTCTATGCGCCCGTCTATGAAGCCATCCGTGAGGCCTCCGGCATCACCGGCGAGACCGGCTCCGTCGGCTGGATCCCCTTCTGGTGCGCGGGCCGCTACGCGGTGATCCAATGCGATTTTATGTGCATGGTCGGGCCGGAGGCGTTCAACCGCTTCGTCCGGCCGGCGCTGGAGGAGGAGGCCGCCTATCTGGACCATTGCATTCTTCATTTGGATGGTCCCGGCGCGCTCCGGCATCTTGACGGGATCCTGTCCATCACCGACATTGACGCGATCCAATGGGTTCCCGGCGACGGGCAGCGGCCAATGCATGAATGGCTGGACGTCCTGAAGCGCATCCAGGCGGCCGGCAAGGGGTTGCAGGTCTATGGCGTCACTCCGGCGCAGGTGAAAGCCCTCCACCGGGAACTGTCCCCGGCGGGAGTGGTTTATTGTGTGGAGGCCACGGACAAGCGTGAAGCGGAAGGCTTGCTGAAATGGCTGGAGCTCAACATGTAGGCGGGGTTACGCGCGACGATGTGGCGCGGCTGGCCGGGGTCAGCTCCGCCACCGTCTCCCGTGCCTACAACCGGCCGGCCGCGGTTTCGGAACCGAAGCGCCGGCGCATTCATGAGGCGGCCAAAACCCTCGG
>CAITYL010000325.1 GCA_903896595.1 uncultured Lentisphaerota bacterium | reverse complement strand
GGGGTTGAGGGGTTGGGCGGTTGGGGCACCGCGATTATACTGCGTTATTCCAATTAAAGTTCAAGTTGATCTTTTATTCTACCACAAAGAACGCAAAGAACACAAAGATTAATTGCGCATTTTTAGATTGTTTTATCTTTGCGATCTCTGCGATCTTTGCGGTTAATTTTTGGAATCAATTTGAAGTGTGATTGGAATTAGGATAAGAAATTAACTTTTTTTCACCCTAACGCGGTATAACATAACGTTGACCGGCTTGAGGCGGTTGCAGGACTTACTGGGTTTCCAAGACCGGACGGGTGGCCGGGGGGGAGCTGGGGCCGAGGCCGACCGGTTCATCAAAGTGGTAAATCTTTTCATTCTCGCGGCAATAGCCGAATTTTTCACGGGCCACCCGTTCGATGGCGCGGGTGTCGCGCTTGAGCGAATCGATTTCGCGGCGGAGTTCTTGGGCTTCCTGCCGCTGCTGGTTGAGATTTTTGTCCAGGTCGGCGATGGCGAGCTTGGTGGAGCGGTGTTCGAAATAGACCGGCAGGATGAGGTAGGCCGCCGCGCCAGCGACCACGACGGCGAGCAACAGCAGCAGGATATTGATGACGCGGTAGAACATGGCAGGGAGTCTCCGGGACAACCAGGGGCGGGGGACGAGGTAATCTACATCAACGCAATGGAATGGTAATCAGCGATTGGCGAAGGATCGGCTGCGAACCGCGGTTTTCGATGGCCACCACGCCGACCCGGACCATCAGGCCGGGCGCGCGGGTGCCCAGCCAGTCCATCATCTGCACGGGCGTGGTCAGGTCCTGGTCGTCGAGGTTGAGGATGAGGTCGCCGCGGCGCGCGCCGGCTTCGGCCAGGGGCGAGTCGGCCAGGACGTCGCTGATGGCGAGGCCGTGCAGGTCCGGGGGCAGATGCATGGCGCGGAGCAGGGCGGGAGTGAGCTCCTGAACTTGAATGCCGAGCCGTTGGCGGACCAGGGCGTCGCCCGCCAACGGGGCGACCTTGAAGGAGATGAGGCGGGGGGGTTCGGGGCCGACGGCGAGGGTGACGGGGTCGCCGGCCTTGAGGGACCACAGCAAGTGGCCGATTTCAAGGGCACGGGTGACCGGCTGGCCATTGACGGCGCGGATGATGGTGCCGGGTTCCAGCCCCGCGGCGGCCACCGGGCTGCCGGGATCCACGGTTCCGGCGATGGCGCGCATCGTGCCGAGCTCGGTGATTTGGGTTTGCGGGGTGAGGCCGATCCAGCCCTGGGAAAAGGTTGCGGGGGTGAGCCAGCGGGCCAGCACGTCTTCAATGCGGCGGAGCGGAACGGCAAACCCGATGCCTTCCGCGTTGAGGCGGATGGCCAGGTTGATGCCGATGAGTTCCCCATCGGTGTTGACCAGGGGGCCGCCACTGTTGCCGGGATTGATCGCGGCATCGGTTTGCAGGATGTCGTTGAAGGTGCGGCCGCCCGCCTGGAAGGTGCGGTTGCGGGCGCTGAGCACGCCCACGGCCACGCTGTGTTCGAGGCCAAAGGGGTTGCCCACCGCCACCACCGTTTCCCCCAGCAGCAGGTCGTCCGGCATGGCGAACGCGACGGCGGTCAAGGGCGGGTCGGCGGGTAACATCTCCAGCCGTAACAGCGCGAGATCATTCACCGGGTCGGCGGCGATCACGCTGGCCGGCCGCATGCGGCCGTCCCACAGGTGGACGAGAACCTTGGAGGCACGGCGGACCACATGGTAATTGGTGATGGCCAGTCCGGCCGCATCCACCATCACGCCACTGCCCAGGGGAATGGTCTCGCGCACGATTTTGCCGTGGGCGCGGAAATACTCATCGAAATAGGCGCCAAACGGGTCCGCCACCTGGACCAGCCGTTCGGTGGCGATGTTGACGACGCTGGGCATCACTCGTTGTACGGCGTCGGTGATCGCGGTGCGTCGGGCGCTGTTGGGGGGAAGGACGGGCACATTGGCGGGCCGGGGAGCGTCGGGGGGCGGCGGCGCCACCGGGGCGGGCCGGGCCGCCTGTGCCGGTGACGCCAGCGCCACTGTCCACAGGACGGTGGCACACAATAAACGCGCCCCAAAGGCGTTAAGGTGGGTGGTGCTTATGGCTAACATACGTGTGATTCTATGGAGGTCGTTATGCAACGGGTTGACTGGGATGGGGCCGTTCCTGATCCGTGGGTGGCCTGGTACCGCGCTTTGCGAGCTGCGGCACCACGGCCGCGGCCGGAAGAACCGGTGATTGCCGAAAATAATGGGGTTGACGAGGATTTCCAACCGGCGGAACTATTCTTGCAGGCGTTGTGGCGCGAACAACGCCTGACGACACCGTTGCGGGCGACCGATGGGCGGTGCTTGGAGGTGGTCGCGCCGGGCGTCTGGAATGTCGGTGCCGGCCCCGATTTTCGGGATGCGCGGCTGCTGGTGGACGGGCGTGAGCAGCGCGGTGCGGTGGAGGTACACCGGACGTTGAAAGACTGGTGGCGGCATGGCCATGACCGGGATCCGGCCTATGCCAATGTCATTCTGCATGTGGTCTGGGAACCGCCCGCGGCCGGCACGGCGGCGCCGCCCGGCGATGCGCCATGCCTGGTGTTGGGGCCGGCGTTGCCGGTGGAGTGGCAGGCCTTGTTCACGGAGTTGCGGCTGAGCGCCTGGCCGTATGCGCGCCGGGTGCCGCCGGGCGGCTGCGCGCTGAAACTGGCCTGGCGCGAGGACGACGTCATTGGCCGCCTGCTGGAAACCGCGGGCATGACCCGGTTCCATGACAAGGCTGGCACCCTGTTGCGCGCGGGCTTGACGCAGGGGTTCGATCAGGGATTGTTCGAGGCGGTCTTTGCCGCCCTGGGCTATCGCGCCAACCGTGAGGCGATGCGGCGGCTGGCCGCCGAGACGCCGTTGGCGGAACTGGGCGGTTTGCCCGATGCCCGGCACCGCCTCGCCTTGCTGCTGGGGGTGGCCGGTTTTCTGCCGGATCGGACACGCGTGCCGGTGTTGTCCGAACATCGGATCGAGGTAGAGGAGTGGTGGCGCCTGTGGTGGCAAACGGGCGGCCGGCGCGCCGACCTGGCCTGGGTACGGGCGGGGCAACGGCCCTTGAACCGGCCGGAACGCCGGCTGTTGGCCGGGGCCGCCCTGGTGGAACGCTGGGAGTGCCGGCCAGTGCGCTGGGTGACGCGGCTCGCCACCGGTTGTTCCACGCCACGCGCCTTGTGGGGGGAACTGGTGCGCGCGTTCACCGTGCGTGATGATCGCCTGGCGGGTTTCCTTGCCTTCGACAAGCAATTGCGCCAGGGCGCCCTGTTATTGGGAGAGACCCGCGCCCGCGATATTGTGGTCAACGTGGCGTTGCCGTTCCTCTCCGCCCATGCCCGGCAGAGCGGCGACCTGGCCGTGGCGGAACGCGCCGAAGCGGCCTACCGCGAGGCGCCGCGCTTGCAGGGCAATCGTCGCCTGACCGAGGTGGCGCACCGTCTGTTGGTGCCGCCCAGCCGTCTCGCCACCGTGGCCGTCAACGCCTGCCGTCAACAGGGGCTCCTGGAAATCTACCGCGATTTCTGCGAAACCCTTGGCCATCAATGCGCCGCTTGCCCCCTGGCCGCCGCGGAATAGTCTGGTGATGCCATGCGGCGCCTTGAATAAGGGTAACGCGTTCGGCTTGTGGTAATTCCGTTTTTCCGTTCTTCCGTAATTCTTCCCATAGTGTCCACCGGCGGTGTCGCCATGCCCCATAAAACCTTTGAAGAGCTTCCCGTCTGGCGGCTGGGCCGCGATCTTGTACGGCGGGTTTATGCCCTTACCCGCCGACCCGAGGTTGCCCGTGATCATGGTTTTTGCGACCAGATTCAGTTTTGAGTAACCGCAAAGAACGCAAAGAGCACAAAGTCCATTGCTCCCGAGCATGAAGCGCAGATTATGGGCTACTTGAAGTCATCGCGAAGTGAGCTTGGACTGCTTATCAATTTCGGCTCGTACCGCTTGAACTTTAATTGGAATAATATGGAGTTACGTGCCGATTTCTCCGGGCGGCGGTTGGCCGGGGCCGGCGAGCGCCGCGGTCAGCCAGGCGACGGCTTGGGCGTAGTCGGTGAAAATCGCCACCTGATAGCCCATATTGGCGCAAACGGTCTCGTAGAACAACGTGTCCTTCCGGATCTCTCGGAACACGATGGCCAGGTGCGTCTGCCGCCCGTTGGCGAGCTGCTGGTACATTTTGGGGCAGTCATAGATGTCCATGGTGCCGAACTGAAGCTCGGCGTCACGGTTGTCCATGAGAATGCCTGTCTTTTTCAGGTCAATCCCGGTTTGTTGGATTTCCCTGACGAGTTTCTCGGTGCAGGCCCCGGTAAGCGTTCCCCGGGTGATGATTTGCAGCAACCGCTGTTCGGGCAGGTATTGTATGGTCCATTGGGCATCCATGGTTGTAACCTCCGCCGTTGACATAGCCAAGAGTCACAAGTCAACCCCCGACCATGGCTGAATGTAGACTCGATTGGTCGGTGGGGCAACTTGTTGGATGATCGTTTCTTCATATATATTCCATATCGCATGGCCGAATGGGACGTATGACTTGGGGATGGTTCGGTATCTTTCATTGACAGGAACGGCGGGGAGTGAATCATGCCGGAAACGACGTTGGCGAACCCGGAACGGGTTGCGGTCATCATGCGGTCCAAGAACGAGCAACCGTATCCGCGCCGGGCGCTGGAGGGGTTGTTCCGCCAAACTTGGCGCGAGTTCACCTTGTTCAATGTGGACTCGGGCTCCACGGACGGCACGCTGGAGGTGGTGCGCGAATTCAATCCCGACCGGCTCACCTGCATCCGTCCCGATGAGTATGTGCCTGGCAAGGTGCTCAACCGGATGATTGCCGCCACCACGGCGCCGCTGATCGTGTTCCTGAATGCCGATGCCGTACCCTTGGACGAGTTTTGGTTGGAACGGCTGTTGGCGCCCATTCTGGCAGGCGAGGCGGAGGCCACCATGAGCTGGCAGGGACCGCGGGAGAACGCCTTGTTTGTGGTCAAGTACGACTATGCCCGGGCCTATGATCCGCGCCATCTCACGGGCGACAATGCCGATTTCTTTTCCGCCGTGGCCTGCGCCTTCAAGCGTGAGTTATGGGAGAAGACGCCGTTCCCGGCCTCGGGCTATGCCGAGGATTTGGGCTGGGCGCATGCCTGCCGCCAACAGGGGGCGCGCTTCAAGATGGTTCTGGACTCGCGGGTGGAACATTCCCATGACTACACGCTGAAGGAATTGTACCGCAAGAAATTCCGGCACGGCCAGGCGTATGCCGCCATCTTTGGCGAGCGTCCGGCGCCGTTCCGGCAGGCGTACCGCTGCGGCCGCGAACTGCTCCGTGATTTCCTCTACGCGCTCCGGCGCGGCCGGCCCGACACCATTCCCTACAACCTCGCCTACCGCACCGTCATTCACTGGGCGCTCTATCAGGGCCTGAAGCGCGGCTGACCGGCAAGGGGGGGCGGTGCAAGGGTATTGGCTTTCGTGCGCCCGTTGCCAGGAGCCGCCCGTCCTTAAGATCCAGTAGTCCGTCGCTGCATTTTCGGCTCGCTGAAGGCGCGAAGGCAACGTAGCCCAGGGCACCGCCCTGGGATGTAAATTCGACAACCATTAAGCGCTAACTTAAACGTCAACCGCGCCAGCCAGAAACTGGGCTGGCGCTTTAGAGTGTCGCCGGCTTGACGGCGCTTTAATACTGTATTTAAACGTATTATGTCAAAAATACAGTATGAAAGCGGTGTCGAGCCACCGCCACTCTAAAGGTTCCGGCGGCGGCCGGAACCGGTAACTTGATGGCCAATGTAACCACGCTGTTCGCGCAGGCAGCTTTCGTGCGACAGGCTATGACTGGGACAACAGAGGCTGCCTGCGCAATCCGCAAAAGGCACAAACCGGTTTGACGGAGGGTTTGGAAACCGCCTTTCCTTAAAAGGGGGTTCCCAACATCGTCTGATAAAACAGTCATACCCCCCTCGTCACCAGCTGCGGCGGGCGGGGATTAATGGCCGGGCTCGCCGAAGACGAAGGCTTCGTAGGTCTCGACCGTCATGTGCTGCGGATCGCGCCAGGCGTCGGCGGCCATGCCGCCCTTGCGGCAGAGGTGTTCCAGGAACTCCTCCTTGCCGGGCAACTGCTCCCAAACCTGGGGCAGGAAGGTGGACTGATTGTACCCCTGTTGCAGGACCACGCCATGGACGTTGGGCTTGAGTTTGGCCAGCAGGTCGGCCGCACTGGAGTAAGGCAAGGGCGCGGGCTGGGTGAGTACGCTGATCTCGATTTGGCAGTGGGGCAGTTCCCGGGCCGACACCGGCGGGAAACGCGGGTCCTCGAAGGCGGCGTTGAGGGCGTTTTCCTGGATGCCTTTGGCCAAGGGATAGGCGGGGAAAATATTGCCAATGCAGCCGCGCAGGTCGCCGTCCAGGTGCAGGGTGACGAAGCAGCCGAGTTTCTTGCGGAAGAGCGGGCCGTCGACGGGCAGCTCCGGCAGTGGTCGGCCGGCCAGTTTGGCGGTGATGGTGTCGCGGGCGAGGGTGAGCAGGGCTTGCTGTTGGGCGGGGGTGAGCAGCGGCGGCTCGGCCGCCATGGTCGCGGCGGCCTTCGGCGTTTTGTCCGGTGCCGCACTGGCCGCCGCGGTTTCCGTGAACGCCACGGCGCCGTAGCCGACCACACGGCTCCGGTCGCCGGCGGTGTCGCCCGAGTTGGTGCTGCCCACGAGGACGGGAGTCCAGCCTTTCAGCTTGGCCAGGGCGAGCAGGCAGGTCACCGGCGCCTGGCCGCACAGTTCCTGGTTCTGCAACCCGTCGGCGTCCACGGCCAGGATACGGGCGAGACAGGCACGGTCCAGGCGGTTGGCCTCCGCGTACGGATGATAATGGGACAGGTCGGAACTGACCACCAGGGCGGTGGCGGGATCCTTGAGCAGGGGCGCCAGCGCCTTGGCAATCGCCCCGGCGTCAAAGCGTTGGCTGACCACGATCGGGATCAGGGTGAAGCGCTTCAGCCGCCGTTGCAGGAACGGCAGCATGACTTCCAGCGAATGTTCTTCGGCGTGGGCCTCGGGCAGGTTGTGGAACAGCCTGGGATCCTGGGTGCGCAGGACGGCACAGGCGGCGTCCAGCGGGATGTTGCCGAGGGCGTTGTGAAACAGCTGATAGGCCGGCAGCGAGGTGCCGTCAAAACCAACATGGTGGGAGGGCGCCAGGATGATCACCCGCTTGGTGTCCGCCGGAACCAGTCGCAAGGCCTGACCGGCCAAGGCGCCGGAATAGACATACCCGGCGTGCGGTGCGATCACCGCGCGCACCCGGCCGACTGGCGGCGGGATGAGCGCCGGGGCGGTCAGAAAACCGTCCACCATCCGGGCCAGTTCGGCGGCATCCTCCGGATAAAAGGTCCCCTGGGCGGCCGGTTCCCGGACGGCGGGCGTTACACTGCCGGCGGCGTGTGCGGAAAGGCTCATGGCGAGAGCTCCCAATAAACAACGTGTTGAACGGAAGATGGTCATACCCGTGGCTCGTGTCGCATAAGGCGCCACTGGCGAATATATCCGCCCGGCTGGCGGAACGAAACTTTTTTCACTGTCATGCCATATACTAACCAGTTCACTAAATAGATGACAATGATTCAAGCTGCATAACGGACGGTTTTTGCATGGAAATACCGGCGGACCATTGCGGGCGTTTTCTGTCGGCTCCTCAGGTAGCCATGGACATTGCGGATAAGTTGGGGACGGTCCTTGGCGCGCTTCCTGCCCACGGCGTTCGACTTCACGTCGTTGTTAAGCATTTCATCCAGGTAGACCTTCCGGCCCGCCTGCCGGATGACCCGCCGGAGGAACTCCAGGAAGACGGCCACGCGGAAACCCTCATGGAAGATCATGAAGTACAACTGCCCCCGGTTGGAGATGGCCG
>CAITYL010000324.1 GCA_903896595.1 uncultured Lentisphaerota bacterium | reverse complement strand
GGTATTTTTTCCTCTGTGTTCTCTGTGCTCTCTGTGGTAAAATCATGCGCATCTGGCAACTGATTTCACCGTTAGACGCTAATACGTTGCAAATGCAGTATGAAAGCGCCGTCAAGCCGGCGACACTCTAAAGCGCCAGCCCGGTTCCCGGCTGACGCGGTTTATACGCCCCTCTTATACTGCGTTAAGGTAATCTCTTTATTAGCTTCCCGACATGCACACTTTTCTCCCCCGGATATTGCGCTCCGGCACGCCTGTGTTATCTTGCCGCATGACATTTCCGTTACGTTGGTGGCCGGCCCTGGCCGGCGGGTTGATGATGGCCACGGCCGCCATGGCCGAACCGCGCTATGCCCTCGGCCTGTACGGACCGGAGGACGTCAAGCGCGGGCCGGACGCCCCGTTCCCCTACGTGAACCCGGCGGCCCCCCAGGGCGGCACGCTGGTCATGCGCTCAGGACCGTTCACCAAGCTCAACCCCTATTCCCTCAAAGGCGTCCCGGCGCCGCTGGTGGACCTGGTCTTTGAATCCGGGGCCAAAGCCTCGGCGGCGGACGATGAACCGTTCACCGTTTACGGCCATCTGTGGGAATCGATGGATCTGGCCCCCGACCGGCTCAGCATGACCTGCCGCATCCGCGAGCACGCCTGCTTTTCCGACGGCCAACCTGTCACCGCCGAGGATTTTGTCTTCTCTCATCAGTTGATGAAAGACCCTGAGTTCCATCCCATGTACCGCCAGTACTTCGCCGACATCCAGGCGGTGACGGCCGTGGACCCGCGAACAGTCCGCTTCCAATTCGCCCGCCGCAACCAGGAACTGCCGCTGATCGCCGGCGAACTGCCGGTGCTGCCCAAGCACGTGTACGGTGTCCCGGGCAAACAGTTCGGCCGCGACTTCGACACCGTGGCGGTCGGCTCCGGCCCCTATGTGGTGCAAGCCTTTGAGTTCGGCAAATACATCACCGTCCGCCGCAATCCGAACTGGTGGGCCCGCGACCTGCCGCGCTGCCGCGGCACCCACAACTTTGATAGCATCACGGCCCGCGTCTATCTGGACGACGTGGCCATGAAGGAAGCGTTCAAAGGCGGCGCGTTTGACGTCTTCATGCCCAATAGTTCCAAGGATTGGGCACTCGATTTCCACGGCCCGTTCGTGCAAAAAAATTACATCCTGCGGCGGGAACTCCATCATCGCCGTCCGGTCGGCATGCAAGGGTTCGCCTTCAACCTGCGGCGGCCACTGTTCCAATCGCTCAAAACCCGCTACGCGCTGGCCATGGTTTTTGATTTTCCCTGGAGCAACGCCAATCTTTTTTACAACCAATACACCCGCACCCGTTGTTATTTCGAGAACAGCCCCGACCTCACCGACACCGCCCCCCCGGCCGGAAAACTCAAGGACTACCTGACCGACCTGCGGCGGCGTCATGGCGCGGAAGCCGTTCCCAAAATGGCCCTGAGCGACTCGTTGAAGGCGCCCGGCGAGGGCCAAAGCGCCGCCGAAAATCTGCGCCAGGCCGAACTGCTCCTCGAGGCCGCCGGCTGGCGCCGGGGCGCCGACGGTATCCGCGTCAAGGCCGGCCAGCGGCTGGCCTTCGATATGCTCCTGGCCAGCGATCAGTTCCTGCGCATTGTCGAGCCCTACCGCCAGCGCCTGCGCGAGCTGGGCGCCGAGATGACCGTTTCCGTGCTGCAACCCGCCGAGTACGAGAAACGGGAACGCGCCTATGAATACGACATGTTGATCGCCATCTACCCTCACAGCCGCTCCCCCGGCAACGAATTGCTCGGCTACTTCAGTTCGGCCGCCGCCGGCACCCCGGGCGGCCAAAACCTCACCGGCCTGCGCAACCCGGCCGTGGATGAAGTGCTGGAGCGGGTCGTCCAGGCCCGCTCCCGCGCCGAGCTGGCCTTCCAGATTCATGCCCAGGACCGGCTGCTTACCAGCACCGTCCAGCTCGTGCCCAACTGGTACGTAAATTTCGACCGCACCCTGCTGTGGAACAAGTTCGGACTGCCAGACCCCCTCTGCACCCAAACCTATTTCGAGAGCACGGTCCGCGATTTTGGCTGGGCCGACCCCGCCCGCGCCAAACGGCTTGAAGAGGCCCGCGCCGCCGGCACCGCCCTGCCCGCGGCGGCACTGTGAGGGCGCGTCGCACACGGGCGACATGCCCATGCCTACAGAAATACCATTAAATAAAAACGTTTACCCTAATGCGGTATAACGGGAACAAGAGTTAGAACACCCGGCGGGCGCAATCCGGCAACGAGTCTAGGAAGACGCGGCCGTAGGAGGTTTTGGTGATGCGGTTGTCCAGGACCACCACAATGCCACGGTCGTCACGACTGCGGATCAAGCGGCCGAACCCCTGGCGAAACTTGAGGATCGCCTCGGGCAGGGCATAATCCCAAAACGGCTTGCCGCCGCGGGCTTCGATCCGCTCCTGCCGCGCCTCCACCAACGGCTCGTCTGGCACGGAGAACGGCAACTTCACAATAATGACATTGATCAGTGCCTCACCGGGCACATCAACGCCGGTCCAGAAGCTGTCGGTGCCAAACAGCACGGCGTGCGGCGTGGTGCGAAACGCCTCCAATAACCGGGTGCGGGACACACCATCGCCCTGCATCATCAGGCGCAGGCCGGAGGTCTGAAAAAAGTCCCCCAACGCCACCGCCATCTCCTGCATCATCTTGTAGCTGGTGAAGAGGACAAAGGCGTGCCCCTGCGTCTGCAACAGGAAGGTTCTGAGATGGGTACAGGCGGCCGCCACAAATTTCGGATCATTGGGATTGGGCATGTCCATGGGGACGTACAGCGTCACCTGCCGCGCGTAATCAAACGGGGAATCAAGCACCAGGGTGTCCGCCGCCTCGGCGCCGACCCGCCGCTGGAAATAGTCCATGCGCCCGCGAATGGCCAGGGTGGCGCTGGTCACCACCACCGGCACGCCGCGGGCAAACAACAGCGACCGCAGCAAATCCGCCACCTCCACCGGACAGGCATGCAGGGTCAGGCCGCGCCCGCCGCCCGCCCGGCCGCCGCGCTCCCCCGGCCGCTCCATCCAGTAGACCAGATTCTCCTGTGACATCTCGACCACGACGTTCAGCGCATCCTTCAGTTCGGCCACCTGCATCGCCACCGCCCGCAATTCCTGGCGGCGCCCGTCGTCGTCGTCCGCCTTGGCCTCGCGCTGGACAGCCTCGACCACCGCCAGCAGCGCTGCGGCGGGCGGCACCGGCAACAGTCCGGGCCGGCGCATCCGCCACGGCTGCCCGGGCCCCAGGGGCGGTTCCACCCGGTTCAGCCAGCCCTCAATGCCGAGATAGAAACACTCCATGCCCTCCAACGCCCGCTCAACCGTGCCCCGCGTGAGATGGGCGGCATCCCGCAACAACCCCCGATTGCGTTCGGGATGATACAATCGGTGCAACAGGCGCCGGACGCCGCCCGCCGCGACCCGGATGCCAAGATGTTCGGCCGCCGTGTTCTCCAGGGTGTGCCCCTCATCCAGCACCACCCCCGCGAATTCCGGCAACAGTCCCGAACTGGCCTCATCGTCATCGCCCGATTCCCCCTTGATCGCCAGATCACTGAAGAAGAACGCATGATTGGCGACAATAATGTGGGCTTCCTGCAATTTGCGCCGAGCCCGCATCAAAAAACAGGCGCGGTAATGGGTACACTTGGGGCCCAGGCAGTTACCCGTCTCACAACACACGGCCTCCCACAACGCTGGCGCCGGCTCGGCGGGCAGATCGCTGCGCGAGCCGTCCGCGGTCTTCGCCACCCAGCGACGCAGCAGTTCAAGATCCGGCGCCAGTTCCGCGCCGGGCAGATAATCCTGATGATGGGCGCCGGCCGCCCCCAGCCGCCGCAGACACAGATAATTGCCACGGCCTTTGGCCACGGCGGCGCGCAACTCCACCCCGAGCAGACTCCGCAACACCGGCAGGTCGCGGTTCATGATCTGTTCCTGCAGGCTGATGGTGTGCGTACTGACCACCACCGGCAGCCCGCGCAAATTGGCCAGCAGCAGGGCGGGCAGCAGATAGGCGAACGTTTTGCCCACTCCCGTCGGCGCCTCGACGCACAGGTGGCGGCCGGCGGCAAACGCCTCCGCGACCGCCTTGGCCATTTGCGCCTGCTGCGGCCGCGGCTCATAAGGCCGGCCGCCCACCTCGGCGGCCCGGCGCAACGGCGTGTCCGCGCCGAAGAACGCCTCCGTCGCGGCCACTATCTGATCCATGGGGTCGGCTGGCTTGATCATGCGATGATACGATTACCGCGCTTTCGGACGATCCATTGCGGGAGACAAAAGGCCATAACGGGGAACCGCGGTCATCCGAGCCCGAAACGTCAGTAACGGGTCAATTATGCACACGATTCTCTGACTTAGTTTTATCAGCCAGTATAAGCGATTGACGGAAGCTCTGCAAGCCGGCGGCCAAGGGTTCCGAGACGATGACCGCCAGCGGGAGTTCCCGGTTTACGTTTAACAGGCTTGCCATCCAGATTCCAACAGGCTAAAGTTAGCGCCCATGGGGGTGGCCGTGCGGGAATCGCAACCTCATCAGCTTTGAAACCATGCTCACAACAAACGGGTACAAAGCGTAAAAACCTTGCCCACATGATTACAATACCCAATAACCAAAGCACTCGCATGGGCAGAGATTATGCAAAATAATGAAGACGTCAAACCAATTGGCCTGCCGGTTATTCATTCATTATTAAAAATACTGAAGAAACGAACGTTTAAAGTTGACATCGTCTTCGTCTTCATCTCATTGATTGTCGCAACCGTTGTGCTTCTCGCCTTCTTTTCCTACTCCGGAAACAAATTGTCAACCCTCACGCTTATCCGTGGCAATTTTGCAGAAGAAGCCGAGTCTGTAATCGATAAAACCGACAATTACATGAGAGCCGCACAGCGCACAGCCGAAATTGCCACCGAGCGGTTTGATGACCCGGACGTTAGACTGGGACTGGACACGGAAGAAGCCAAGTATCTCCTTAAAATAATTATGACCTATCCGCAGATCGGATTGTGTTATTACGGAGATGAACAAGGAAACTTCCTGCAGGCCGCCCACCTTGGCAATGATCTATATGTCAAATCCATACGCCAAATCGACGGGAAAGCCGTGACGAATTTCCGATATTTTGATCTTGATCTTAATAAGGTGCGCGAGGAAAGCCTTGCCGATACTAAATACGACCCGCGAGAAAGGCCATGGTATAAGGGGGCAAAAGCCACAGGCAAAACGTTCTGGACTGACCCGTATATCTTTTTTGAAAACGGGGAACCGGGAATAACGGTGGCATGTCCCGTCTATAACAAGGATAAAACGCTCCGGGGCATTGTCGCGACCGATATCATTCTCGGCGGATTATCCAAGTTCCTGAAAAACATCGACATTAGCACGAACGGGTTGGTTTTCATCCTGGATGAAAAAGAACAACTGATTGCCTATCCAGATCCCAAGCGGATGCTGACGGTTGAAAACGGCATCACACGGAGCCTGAAACCGCGTGAACTCAAAATTCCGTGCGTCACTGAAGCGGTCAGGAACTACGAGGATAAAGGGGATGTTTTTTTCACATATCAAGCTGCCGGCACGGAATATCTTGCCTGCTTTAAAGAGTTCCCCCCCGAATTCGGAAAAAAATGGAGGTTTTCCATAATAGCGCCCGTAGACGACTTTATCGGTCCGATGAAAAACACACTCCGCGAGGTATTGTTCCTTTCTCTTTGCATTCTCATTGCCTCAGCTCTAATGGCTGGCTGGCTGGCCAGGAGGATCTCCAGACCGATCGAGCAACTCGCCGCCGAAGTGCTCGAAGTGAAAAATTTTAATTTGGATTCCCGTACAGAAATCAACTCCCATATCAACGAAATCCAGACCATGGATGCCGCGATTCGCGCCATGAAAAACAGTTTGAAAGCGTTCAAGGTCTACGTTCCGGCAACCCTGGTAAAACAGCTGATCGAATCCGGGGAAAATGTGACCATCGGCGGAAAGGATCGTGAATTGACGCTGTTTTTCTCGGATATCGCAGATTTTACCAGTATTTCTGAAAGTATTCCCCCAAAGGATTTAATGCTCCACCTGTCTGAATATTTTGAGACGGTGGCGCAAATCATCGAAAGTGAAAAAGGAACGGTGGACAAGTTCATCGGCGATGCGGTCATGGCATTCTGGGGGGCGCCAATTGTCAACGACGACCATGCGGCAATGGCATGCCGGGCGGCATTGAGATGTCAAAAAGCGATTGAGGTCCTAAACCGGGAATGGGAAAAGAAGGGCATGAGGCCATTTCACACCAGGATCGGGCTTCACACAAGTTATAATGTGGTCGGAAATATGGGTTCCAAACAACGGATGAATTACACGGTTCTCGGCGAAGGGGTGAATCTGGCAAGTAGACTTGAGGGCGTAAATAAAATTTACAGCACCAGCATTATTATCAGCAAATCAACCCACCGGTATGTCCAAAACCGTTTCGTATGCAGGATTCTCGATCAGATAGCGGTCAAGGGCAACAGCCAAAGTGTTGTGATATACGAATTGCTGGCGGAAAACAGTTCACCACAATCTGATAAACTCAGGATTCTTTCCGACCGATTCCAGGACGCCTATAACCTCTATCTGAAAAGAGAGTGGAAGAAAGCCAAAGAATTATTTCAATCTGTGTTGCACGATTTCCCTGAAGATAAAGTATCTCTGCTCTACACGGACCGATGTGACAAATATCTCAACCATGAACCCGACGAATCCTGGAACGGAATTACCCGATTGGAATCGAAATGATGGTTTCGGGCAGGGTGGAGGGTAAAATCCCAACACAATTACCACCGCCTAAACCGGATCGCCGGGATGCCGGGAGATTTCCCGTTCGCCCGCTAGCACAACCGCACCCGGCCGGCAGCCACACTGGCGAGTCGGGTTCAGTCACCATAAAAGATGATGGTGGTGCGCCGGTAGATTTCAAAGACATAGCTTTGCGTCCGGGTGTCGGTGTAGTAGATTTTGGTTACCCCAGCCTTGGCCGCGGCTTTTTTAACCTCCGTATTGTCCCATTCCACCGAGAGATTGATGCGGGTGATCGGCTCCTTCAGCCGATGCTGCGCGACGGCAAAGTGCTTCGTGCCGACCGGTGTCGCCTTGAACTCGCGCATCCGTGGCCGCACCACGTCGGTATAGAGCCGACCATTGGCGCAACCGCCCAGCAGCAGTACCAAAAGGACAACGGACAACCGGAAAAACCGTCGTGCATCGGTTGGCGTTTTGCCTTCCGTCACTCTTTACTCCCCGTAAATCACAGTGGTCGTCCGGGTATAGGTGCCGAAGAGCAGGGAAAAGATCTGCCGGTCGGCATGATAGATCGTTGTGATATCACCCTCTTTTGCGGCGGCATGGGAGCCGGCATCGCCCCAGGCCACCAGCCAGAGGACGATGTGACTTGAGGCACGGCCGCTCTTGCACCCCACCTGAGTCCGGTCGTAATTATCACTCAACGGAACCTGGATGTTCGTATAAACGCACCCGCCAGCCAGTGAAAAAGCGAGAGTGGAAACCGCCACTAGCCCCGACAATCGCAATAGTTTGGGGGACTTCATCGGCATCTTCCTTATCTGTTTTGGTGGTGTGTGTTTACTACGGTACCATGAAGTATAGTCCGAAACTTCATAATTTGCGTCTTGGAAGAAAAAACCCGGCACAAGTCAGTTCCACGGGGGGATAACGATGCCCAAGTCGCCGATTCCAGTCCCCCGCCCGACCCAAACCCTGAAAAAATTAATTTTTATCCGTTGCTTGGCGTCGTCATTCCGCGACAAACCCGACCGGGGCGGTTTCGCCGGCGGCGGCAGCGGCGGCCCGGCAGCGGGCGAGCCGCAGGGTGGGCGGTTCCGCCAATAGGGGCGCCCGGACGCCAAATTCACTTTTGAGCAGGCCGGCCAACACCAAGGTCCGCCCGCAAAACTCCAACGGATGCACGGGATAGCCCCCCCGCCGAATCACACCGGGATGGTCACCACCGGAAGCGGCGCCCCGGAGCACCGCCTGCCGGTCCGTCCAGGCCTGCCGCCACAGCCGGGCATCGGCCGGACCAAACCGCAGCGGGACCAGCCGCCGGGCGGCATCCACGCCGCCGGGCAGATCGCCCAAACCAGGATCGGCCCACTCCGCGTCAAGAGTGCCCAGTAACACCTGCGCCGCAACCTGGGCATCCCCCAGCCGGCCTTCCTGGAGCGCCAGCACAAAGGCGCCGCACCGCAGCTTGACTTCAACGTCACCCAACTGATTCCGAAGCTTGCGGTCCCACAACTCCGCCAGCCGGTCAGAGGCGGCCGTGGCCGCCTCCCAGCGCTGATTGAGCAGGCAGCACATCAGATAACGCTGCCACGCCAGGCCGTCAAAGGGATACAGACGGGTGTCCCGTTCCAGGAATGGCAATGCCGCATCCGACTTGCCCAACAGCCCCAGCGCGAACCCGATTTCGCCGTTGACATGGGCAAAATCCGGCTCCCGCGACCACACCGCCTGCAAGAACGCCAACGCCTGCTGCGGATTCCGCAACCGGCTGTTGGCCAGGGTGCCGGCCAGCATGGCGCTGGTCGGGTCTTCCGGGCAAAGCCGGGCCGCCCGGGCATATCCCGCCACCGCTTCCGGATACCGTTGCGCCTCCTCGGCAATGGCGGCGGAACGGAACCAGGCCGAGGCCAGAACCCGGGGCACCCCGACCACCAGGCCGATCACCAGCGCCACTCCCGCCGCCGCCAGCCAGGTGGCGCGCATCAGCCGTGACCGCCGCGCCGGCCGCAGCCGCCCGGGCCACCGCGCCCGCCACAACAGTCCAAGGCACAGGTAGCCGGCGATCTGGGTCGGCGGCTGCGTCAAGGTTTTGTCCAGCAGCGCAGTACAAAAAATCATCCACGCCGTGAAGTGGGCGCAGGCCAGCAACGCCCCCCGCGGCCGCCGCGTCAACGGCCACCACTGCGCCAGCCAAAGCACGGCCAAGGGCACACCCAAAGTCGCCGCCACCTGCAATGGTTCATTGTGCGGATGTTCCGTGACCGCCGCCGCCACCCGCCGTTCCATTTGTGCCGCCGACTTGTACTGCACAAACTCGCGCCGGAACAAGCCCGGACCGCAGCCGCCCCAGGGCTGGGCCGCCGCCAGGCGCGCCGTTTGCGCCCACAGGGGCAGCCGGATATCGTCCTCAATGGCCTGCGCCACCCGCTCCGGCCAGGTCATGACACACGCCACCGCCACCCCGGCCAGTCCCCCCACCAACAACCCGCGCCCCGGCCAGGAAAAACGCGGCAACACCCAAAACAGCAACAGATACCCGCCCAGGGCCAGCCACGCCCCCCGCGACTCCGCCCGCGACGCCAACCCCAAACTCACCACCAGCACCACCGCCCCGGCCAGTAGCCTCACGACTCGCGGCCAGCCCCTATTGGGGGAACCCCTTTGAAAAGGGTTCTCCCCCAAGCCCCCTGCCGAAACTTTTTGTGCCGATTGCGGAATTCGCAGGCAGGCACTGGTCACATCAGGAATGTCCCTTGCGCTGCCCCTGCCGGCGAATTCCGCAATATGCTTACCAAAAAGGTTTGGAAAGGGGTTTGGGGAATAACCTTTCCTCAAAAGGTTTTCCCCAAGTGAGACTGCCGGCAAGGAACGGCGGGGGGCGAGGGCCAGCCAGACCCAGGGGGTGAGGGCCAGAATCAGGGCCGCCATCCAGTTGCGGTTGCCGGTCAGGCCGACCACTTGGAAGCCGACCTGCAATTGCCACAGCCCATGCACGGCGCTGGCGCCCCAGACCACGGCCAGCATCAGGGGCAACCGGCGCGGCAGACACGCCCGTGGCGCCACCGCGAACCAGACCGGCACCACAAAGGCGCCGAGGGCCAGCACAGTGTCAAACAGCGTGGCCCCGGGGTGAATAAAGGCGTTCCCCGCCACCCAGGCCGCCAGCGCAAGCACCACGCACGGCAGCCAATAGCCCGGGACGATCCCGTCTGAACCGGCCGCCGGATGCCACCGCCCCACCGGGGTCGTCAGCAACCAGGCCAGGCACAGCAGGCTGAGCCAGAAAAAGACCGGCAGGATCAGGAAAAAGACCAGGGAGGTCCCGGTATGCACGGGCCGCACCAGCGCCAGTGGATAGGCCGCCAACAGGGCCGCCAGCAGCAAGCCGTTGGCCACCCGCGCCGCACCGTTGCCGCCACGCTGCATCTGCTGGATCCCGCCTCCTTGCGCGTCAGCCGCCACTGTCCACCGTCAGTCCCCGGCACCAGCGGGCAAAACAGCCGGAGGGCAATGACCGGCCGGTGGCGGCCATGGGCACCGTCATTTCGCCCGAGGCCAGACGCGCCCCGGCCGCGCCGGGCACGGCCGCCAGGGCGTTTTCCAGAACCAGCGGGGAAAAGCCCGGCGAATGCGCGCTGAGCAGAACAAAGGCCGGGCCGGCCGGTTCTAGGAGGTCACGGCAGACCCCCAACAAGTCACTCAGATCGCTTTCCAGCTTCCATAGCTCGCCCGTCGGCCCGCGCCCGAACGATGGCGGATCCAGCACCAGGCCGTGGTAATGCCGACCGCGCCGCAATTCCCGGTGACAGAACTTCATCACGTCCTCGATCACCCAATGAACCGGGGCCCCCTCCAGCCCCTGCAGTTTGGCATTGTCACGCGCCCATGACACGACGCCGCGGGCGGCGTCCACATGAGTCACCTCCGCGCCGCCGCGCGCCATGGCCAGCGTACTGCCCCCGGTATAGGCGAACAAATTGAGGGTGCGCGCACCCGCCGGCAAGGCGCGAACGGCCGTCTCCAGCCATCGCCATTGGGTCAATTGTTCAGGAAACAGGCCGAGATGTCCGAACCCGGTGGCCTTGAGCTGCCATGAGTGCCCGCCCAGAGATGCCGTCCACTCCGCTGGCGGCTGACGCCGATATTCCCATTGGCCACCGCCTGTTTCACTGCGATGATAAACCGCGTCCGCCGCATCCCAGTCCTTGGCCGGCAGCGCCCGCGGCCATACCGCCTGCGGGCAGGGCCGCACCAGACGCAGCCCTCCGACCTCCTCCAGCTTGGCCTCGGCCCCGGCATCCAGCAACCGATACGTATCGTGATTGGCACGTTTGTCCATATTTTTTCCTTAAACACTAACGACCGTTAGCCTAAGCGTACAAACGCCACTGTCAACCCGTAACCGGGGGTATTCAGCCTGGGTAATTGCCGCCGTGCCGCGCCGGCAGACACGTCGCCTCTCCTTGTTTTTCAGGGTGTGCCTTTCTATAGTGAATGCCCTATGGAAACATCCTCTGACAGCCCCTTTCACACCCCGCTTGCCGCACCGCCGGAAGTGGTCGAGTTCCTGCGCCTGCTCGGCCAGCTGATCAGCACGGCCACGGTCTACACCTTTGAGCATAAAATGGTGCAACAGGCGCTCGACGAGGCCACCGCCGCCAGTGGTCCGCTGCTGGCCGCCCGTGAGAAATTGACCCTGAACGCGATGGACGGCGCGCTGCTGGCGGACGGCCTGCCGGTGACGACCCGCAACTCGCTCATTCTCGGGCTCGCCACCAAGCTGGAAAACAGCCGGTTCGCCAATCTGGCTTTTTTCCGGGGCGCGGCCCGGGAAGACCTGGCCCGGCTGGCGCATGTCCTCGGCATGCCGTCGGCGGCCAGCAAGCCCGCCCTGCTGGGGCTCCGGAACCCCGCCAGCCTGATCCGCGTCGAGTCGTCCTCCTATCGGCGGGTGGAAGATAATGAGGTGGTACTCAAGAAAGAAGACCTGGCCGCCCAGGCAGCGACCAATGACAGCGGTGCCCCGGCCGGCAAACGGGACGGTGAGGCCAGCCACGCGGGCAGCGGAACGCCAAACAGCCCGCCACCGCCCCCGGAACCGGCATCCCCGGAAACCGCCGCCACCCAATTGGCGGACGTGATTATGCCAGCCGCCAACGCGGCTCCTGCCCAAAGCGCACCGGAATCTGCCGCTACCTTGCTCGCCGCCATTCTCGACAACTTGCGCCACAAAGGGGCGGAGTTACTGGACGGACCGGCGGTCAAGACGCGGCAGGGCCGAAAAAATCTAGCCAAACTCTTCCTTTTCCTTAAGGCGGAATTGCAGGAACGCCTGCGCGTCGCCGGCCTGCCCGACACCGCCCTCGCCGCCGTCACCGAGACCCTCAACGCCTTGCAACAAGACGTGGCGGTCGACGCCCTGGCCGTCGATTACATGAAGAAACGCCAGGCCGCGAAGGCGGCGGAAGGCAAAGTTGTGCGGTTCCTGAAGCGAACGGCCGGGCATGACGCGGCAGCGGCCCTTCAGGAACGCCTGCGGGAGGAAGGACTGGCGGCGGAAACGGTGCGGGAACTGGCGGCCGGGAACAACGCGCCGGCCGCGACAACGAGTGACGACGACGGCTCCGGCGCGCAGGCAACGGTGGCCGGAACCGAAACCATATTAATGTTGCTGGCACGCCTGAGTCGATTACTGGAACAGCACTCACCGGGTGTCCGCAACGCGGAGGCAACCCAGGCGGAACTAAAAGCCGCCGCCGCCGTCACCGCGGCACTGGACGCGATGATGGCGCGGACCAGCGGCAAACTGGCCCGCTTGACGGCATTGGCTGACGAACTGCGCGGCGGCGGGCAAACGCCGGCGCCAGCCAAACGGCAACGAGCCGCCCACCACAACCTGTTTGCGATTTTGGCCGAAATCATTCAGGAACTTCTGCAACCCTTATGTGTGACCAAGTGCGCCGTTGACCTGTTGCTCGGCAACCAGCTGGGCGGGAGCCCGGCGAAACAGACAGACCTCCTATGGCTGATCGCGGACAGCAACACCCGGCTCCAGCACCTGGCGGAGAAGCTCCATGCGATCTGCGGCGATCCGGCCAGCCGCCCCCCGGACCCTCAGATTTTGGACTACGTCTACGACCGTACCGTGACAAAACCACGGCAACAGGCCAGTGGGCAGGAGGCCAAGGTAAACGAGAGACGCGAACCGCAGATTGACAAATCTTGAGTTCTGAATTCGGCAATCCGCAGTTCACCTGGCAGCCCCCCCAACAGTGACCACGTCCCCCGCCCACCCAAAAGCCTATTGACGACTACCGGGGTTACCCCTTATATTGTGACCTTACCAAGCGTCACGGTGTCGGCACCGACCGGCAGCGCGGCACCATCAGAAGGAAATTTCGTCATGGCACGTTTTGATAATACCGTCTTGTTCGAGACCAGTTGGGAAGTTTGCAACAAGGTCGGCGGCATCCATACCGTGTTGCGCACCAAGGCCGCCCACGCCGTCCAGGAGTTCGGCGAGAACTACTTCTTGGTCGGACCGTTACTGCCCCAGAATGTCGAGTTTGAGGAGACCGACGAGGCCTGCTGGCGCAACCTGCGTGAGCCATTGGCCGTCAAGGGGTTCGAGTTTCGCTTTGGCCGCTGGGCCATCCCCGGACGCCCCAAGGTCATCCTGCTCAAGTCCGACAACCACTACGACAAAGACCAGATTCTCTACCGCCTGTGGGAACAATTTGGGGTCGACTCCATTGCCGGCGGCTGGGATTACATCGAACCGGTGCAGTTCAGCACGGCCTGCGGCGAAGTGATCCACACGCTGGTCAAAGTGCTCACCCGGGAGAACAAGGAACTGCGTGCGGTCGCCCAATTCCACGAATGGATGACCGGCGCCGGCCTGCTTTACCTCAAAGACAAGGCGCCGGCGATTGCCACCGTCTTCACCACCCATGCCACCGTGCTGGGTCGCTCACTGATGGGCAATGGCCGCGACCTCTATGGTGAATTGGACCGCATCTCGCCGGTCGAGGAAGCCCGGAATTACAACGTGATCGCCAAGCATTCCATGGAGCATGTCAGCGCCCGCGAAGCCGACTGCTTCACCACGGTCAGCGAGATCACCGCCCGCGAAGCGCATAAAATTCTTGGCCGCCGCCCCGCGATCACCGAAAACGGCATGGACATTGAATCCATTCCCGACTATGCGACCGACCGCCAGCCGGCCCAGGCGTCGCGCCAGCTCCTGCTCGATTTCGGCCGCCGTTTTCTTGGCCTGGAATTTCCCGAGGCCCACACCCGCCTGATGGTGATCTCCGGCCGCTACGAGTATGCCAACAAGGGCGTGGATGTCTTCATTGAGGCCCTGGCCCGGCTCCGCGACCGCATCCCCGACGGCCAGCGCGTCCTGGCCTATCTGTTCGTGCTCGGCGGCCACTTGGAGCATCGGCCCGACCGCGGCCTGGCCGGCGTTTCCGCCACCCCGCTCATCTGCACCCACCGCCTGCCCAACGAAAACAACGACCCGATCCTCATCTCCTGCCTGCAGCGCGGCCTCACCAACCAGCCCGGCAGCCGCGTCAACATCATCTTCTCCCCGGTTTACCTCTGCGCCGGCGACGGCGTCTTCAACACCCATTACTACGATCTATTGCGCGGCTTTGACTTGGGGGTCTTCCCCTCCAAGTATGAGCCGTGGGGCTACACCCCGCATGAGAGCGCCGCCTTTGCCGTGCCCACCATTTCCACCGATCTGGCCGGCTTCGGATTGTGGTGCAAACCGCACCTGTCCAATATCGGCCAGGAGGGCGTCTCCGTGCTGTCCCGGTGCGACAAAGACGTCAACACGGTCAGCGAAGCGCTCGCCGGCCAGCTCCAGCGCGCCATGGCCTGGTCCGACGGCGAGTTGCAAGGGCAGCGCGCCGCGGCCCGCGCCATTGCCACCCTGGCCTCCTGGACCAACTTCTTCCCCAACTATCTGGACGCCTATGACTTGGCCCTGCGCACGGCGGACAAGCGCGCCTTCCGTCTGGCCGCCATCCGCACCGGCACCCTCGGCCAGGTGCTGCCCGCCACCACCTCCATGATGCCGCACTTCCGGTCGTTCGTCGTCGAAACCGACCTGCCCCAACCGCTTGCCCGGCTGCGCGAACTGGCCGGCAATCTCTGGTGGTCGTGGGCCGCCGAAGCCACCGACCTGTTTGTCCGCATTGACCCGTTCTTGTGGGAATCTACCCATCACAATCCGATGAAACTGCTCGACCAGGTCGCCGCCGAGCGCCTGAGCGAACTGGCGGGCAGCGAGGCGTACCTGCGCTCCTATCATGCCGTGCTCGCCGAGTTCGACGCCTACATGAAGAGCGAAACGCCGCACCCCGCCCTCGAAAAAACCGATGCCATCTCCTGGTCGCACCCCATCGCCTATTTCTCCACCGAGTTCGGCATCCACGAGTCGCTGCCCATCTATTCGGGCGGCCTGGGCATCCTCTCGGGCGACCATCTCAAGAGCGCCAGCGATCTCAATATCCCGCTGGTCGGCGTCGGGCTCTATTACAAATACGGTTATTTCCGCCAGCGCATTGACGGCGATGGCCGGCAGGTGGCCGAGTATCCCGAGAACGATTTCTCCAGTCTCCCCCCCCGGCAGTTGCGCGATGAAAACGGGGTCCCGGTCACCATTTCCGTTGACCTGCCCGGCCGCACCTTGAACGCCACTATTTGGAAACTCGGCGTCGGCCGGATTTCCCTCTACATGCTCGACAGCGACCTGCCCAGCAACACGCCGCAGGACCGCAATATCACCGGCCAGCTGTATGTCGGCGACGAACGCACCCGCATCGAGCAGGAAATCCTCCTCGGCATCGGCGGCGCCCGGATGTTGCGCAAACTCAACCTCACCCCCAGCGCTTATCACCTCAATGAAGGCCATTCGGCGTTTCTGATCTTCGAAAACATCCGCTACGCCATGAAAACCCAGGACATGTCCTTTGACGAGGCGCGCGAACTCGTCAAGAACCAGGTGATCTTCACCACCCATACCCCGGTTGAGGCGGGTAATGAACGCTTCCCGCGGGACCTGATCCAGCACTACTTCACCAACTACCTCAAGGAAACCGGCCTCTCGCTGGAACGCTTCTTTGAACTGGGGCGGCTCGACGGCGGCGACCAGCAACCGTTCATCATGACCATCCTCGCCCTCAAGTGCGCCTTCCTCTCCAACGGGGTCAGCGAACTCCATGGCCGCGTCAGCCGCCAGATGTGGGAACGGGTGTGGAACGGCATGCACCGCTCCATGACCCCCATCACCAGCATCACCAACGGTGTGCATACCCCGACCTTTATCGCCCCCGAAATCCACAAACTCCTCAATACCTACCTCGGCGTCAACTGGGAAGCCGACCTCCTCAACGAGGAAAAATGGCGGCGCTTGCGCAACATCCCCGACAACCTGCTGTGGGAAACCAAGTGCAGCCTGCGCCAGCAGCTCATCTCCTTCGCCCGTGAACAGGTCGGTGAACACTGGCAGCCGACGCCGGACAACGACCTGACCCGCGAAGATGCCGTCTCCCGCCTCCGCGGCTCCACCCTCACCATCGGCTTTGCCCGCCGGTTCGCCCCCTACAAGCGTGCCGCCCTGCTGCTGTCCAATCTGGACCGCCTGGAGAAAATCCTCAACAACGCGCGTCGCCCCGTCCAGGTCCTCTTCGCCGGCAAGGCCCATCCCAAGGATGCCATGGGCGCCGATCTGATCCGCCAAGTGGTGGCCCTCACCCGCGACAAACGCTTCGCCGGTCGGCTGGTCTTCATCGAAAACTATGACCTCGCCATCGCCAAACGCCTCGTCCGCGGCGTCGACGTCTGGCTCAACACCCCCCGCCGGCCGTACGAGGCCAGCGGCACCAGCGGTGAAAAGGCCGCCATCAATTTCACCATCAACCTCAGCGTCGCGGATGGCTGGTGGTGCGAAGGCGCCACCGGTGACAACGGTTGGACCATCGGCCCCGAGTCCGCCCTGGTGGACGAGGACAGCATCTCCGACGACCACGAGGACGCCAACTCCCTCTATTCGCTGATCGAGGACACCATCGTCCCCCTCTATTACCAGCGCAATGCCAAAGGACTCCCCGAAGGCTGGATCACCGTCATGCGCCGGTCGATGGAAACGATCGTGCCCAGTTTCAACACCCACCGCATGCTGCGCGACTATTTTAATCAATTATACAAGCCCTGCGCCGAACGCAACCGACTCGTCTCCAAAGACAACGGACAGATCGCCCGGACGCTCGCCGACTGGCGCCGCCGGGTCGCCGCCAGTTTTTCCTCGCTCCACCTGCTGGATATCGCCACCGAGGGGCTTGAGGATGGCGCCCTACAGGTCGGCCGCGCCTTCACGCTCACCATCCGCCTTAACATCGGCGAATACGCCACGGATGAGATCTGCGCCGACCTGGTCGTCGGCCTCGGCGATCCCAAGTGCCAAATCCGCAACCCCCAGGTCATCCCGATGCAGATGGTCGAAAAACCCCAGGCCCGCATCGCCGTCTTCTCCGCCACCTTCACCCCCACCGACAAAGGCAGCTACGCCTACGGCATCCGCATCATGCCATACCACAAGGAGATGCCCCACAAGGAAGACATCGGCCTCGCCCTGTGGGCGTAACCAGACCCTGCCGCCACGACTCCCATGCCCCCTCCCCCAGAAACCGTTGCGGCTTGGCTGCAATCCCTCACCCGTGACTTGCACGCCGCCGGCCTCCGCCAGGCCGCCAATGAAGCCGCCTGGCTGACCGCCGGGTGTCTGGGCGTGAGCGTGGCGGCGTTGTGGCGCAACACCACACAGCCACTGCCGCCGGAACGGGCCGCCCACTGTCAGGACGCCCGGCGCCGGCGCCTCGCCGGCGAACCGCTGGCCTACATCCTGGGCGAAGCCGAGTTTTACGGCCTGACCCTTGCGGTCGGCCCCGGCACCCTGATCCCGCGCCCGGAAACCGAAGGGCTGGTGGAGCTGGCCCTAAAACAGCTCCCCGCCCCGGACGCCGCCGCACCGCCGCTCCTGATCCTGGATGCCTGCACCGGCTCCGGCGCCATTGCCTGCGCCTTGGCCGCCCAACGTTCCGACACCCGCGTCTTCGCCATGGAGCTCCACGGTGCCGCGCTCGTTTGGGCTTGCCGCAACCGTGACGCCCTCAACCTCACCAACCTGCATCTTTGGCAAGGCGACCTGCTGGACGCCGTCGCACCGACGGCGCGCTTCGACCTGATCGTGGCCAACCCGCCCTACATCCCGGAAGCCGCCTGGCCGGAACTGGAACCCGACGTGCGCGACCATGAACCGGTCACCGCCCTCCTGGCCGCCGAACACGGCCTGGCCGTCCTCCGCCGCCTGGCGGCGCAGGCCGCGCGCCACCTGGCGCCCGAGGCCTGGCTGCTCTGCGAAATCGGCCACGACCAGGAAACCACCGCCCCCGCCCTCCTGCAGGCATGCGGACTCCGCAACGCCCACGCCCGCCGCGACCTCTTCGGCCAACCCCGTTATGTCCTCGGCCAACGGTAAAACCGGACACCCCCTCCGTCCCATGACCACCGCCCTCAATCAGTTCAAGGGAAAACGGCACGACATCACCCTGCTGGCCGGCATGACGGCCCTGTATTTCTTTTCCTACTTCAACCGGGTGGCCATTCCCGGCACCATTTTCAACGAGATCCAGACGGACCTAGGCTTGTCGGCGGCGGCGGTCACCGCGCTCGGGGCCATTTTTCTGTACATCTACGGCGGCGCGCAACTGTTCATCGGCATTCTGGCGGACCGTTATGGTGGCTTGAAGACGCTGCTGGTGGGCGGGGGTTTCATGTGTGCGGGCTCCCTCCTGTTCCCCCTGGCCCATTCCCTGCCCCTGCTCTACTTCAGCCGCGCCCTGGCCGGCTTCGGCTCAAGCTTCATGTACCTGTGCATCATCAAGGAGTTGGACCGCCGGTTCGGGGGCGCCAATTTCGCGCCGATCATGGGAATGGCCTATTTTATCGGGTTTTCCGGCGGCCTGTTCGGAACGTTGCCCTATGAGCAACTGGCCCGGGTCATGGGCTGGCGCCAGTCCCTGCTGGCGATTGCCATTCTCTCCACACTGGTCCTGGCCCTGATCGGTTACATCAGCCGGCGGCATCTGTCGGCCCGCCACCAACCCACGGAATTCAGGCTGGCAACGCTGTGGCAACTGTTCCGCAACCGCGCGTATCTGTGCGTTCTGGCCTGCGCTGCCATCAATTATGGCCTTTACTTCATTCTGCAGGCCACCATTGGCAAGAAATTTTTGGAAGACTATGCCGGCCTCGCCTCGTCCACCGCCGCCACTGTCACCTCGGTCATGATGATCGGCGGCATGGCCACGGCGGTGCTGTCCGGGGTCATCAGCCGGCTGTGCGACAACCGGCGCAAGGGGTTCATGGTTGCCGCGACCCTGGCCACCCTGCTCGGCTGCGGCCTGCTGCTGGCCGGCATCCGGCTGCACAGCGGCGGGTGGTATTTCGCGGCCTGCTACGTGCTGCTGGCCCTGTCGTCCGGCTTCTCCACGATTTTCATCTCGTCCACCCGCGAACTGTGCCCGTCGGACGCCGTCGGCATCGCCATCGGCGTGATCAACAGCACGCTCTACCTGTTCATCGCCGGAGCGGCCAACATCTCCGGAATCGTCTTGAACCAGTTCGCGGACCGGGCGGTGAAGACCGCCACCTCCGTCATCTATCCGCCGGAAGCCTACGCCACCATCTTTGGCGTGATGGCGGCCTTGGCGGTGGTATCGTTCGTCATCTCCCTGTTCACCCGGGAGACCTATGGCCGCCACGTCAACGCAGTTCGAGCAGCAGGGGGCTCAACGGCGGCAGGGTAAAGACCGGCGCGACCGGCTTTCTGGAGATCAGATCCAACCGTGCCGTCACCGGAGTAGAGGTCTGCAACCGGATGGTGGCCGGTTCGCGGTTCAGATTGATCAGATAGGCGCAGGTCCTGCCGTTCACCACCGCCGAACGGAGCTCGACCCCAAAGACCCCGGCGCGCACCGGCCGGGCCACCTGCACAGCGTCATATTGCCCGTCAATGGCCCGGCTCAACTGCCGCTCATCTCCGCTGGCGGCGCAACGGAAGACCCGCCCCCCGGCCGCCGTGAACCGCTTCACCAGCACTTGCGCGGCGGCGCTCAATTCAGCATCCGTCGGCAGCACCAGCAGCTTGTAGTTGCCCAGTTTCCCCATGGCGATGCGCTTCTCGGAAATCAGGTCAAACGGCGCGTCAAGGAACGTCATCGCCTCGTAGGCGCGCTGAAAGTCCGTGCCGCCATAAAACACGGCCGCCGCCGCCGGTTGCGCGGAGAAGGCGGTGACCTGCTCCGCCAGGCGCTGCAAGTCGAGGGCCGTCTTGCCGGCCGCCTCCACGCACCACGGCTGCGTATAGAAGCCGTTGAGCTCGTTCTCAATCTCCCGGCCCCAGACCCAAATAGCGGAAAAATCGCGGCCGTGCAGGTGGGCATGCCAGAGAGCCGTGGTGATGTACTCGGGCGGGCTGACCGTGGCGGAATAGGGAATAAGATGATACTCGCCGTCGAGCATCACCTTGTCCGGCTGGAACGACCGGTACGAATCCTGCATGATCGCCTGCGACCACAGGTCCGCCGCGTAACGTCCCGAGGGATCGGGGTATTGCGGATAATGATCGGCGCCATTGGCGTCAAGCACGTCGCCAACGCCCTCCCGGTCAATCCCCATCACTTCCTGGTTGCCAATGACCTTGGCCCAGACGGGATGCGCCGTGTCGTACTGATGGACGGCGGCCGCATACCAGGCAAAGAACTCGACGACCCGCGCCTTGTTGAACTCGTTCAGGGAGGTCCAGAAGGGGTGGTCCTTCCTCGCCGTCCGCGCCCACTCGGCATAGGCCGCCGGGTCCAGATCGCCGAGGGTTTCATACCAAGCCTCATTTACCAGGTCGTAACTGACCAGGGCCGGCTGCCGGCGCACCTCGGGCAAGATCACGCCGAGGTAGCGGGCCAGCACCCGGCGGAAATCGGGACTGCTGACGTCCCACGGCATGAACGGGTTGCGATTTCGGCGGGCCCGTCCCTCGTCAACCCCGGCGTAGGTTTCATAGGCCCAGTCGGGGAAGTAATGCGGTGACAGCAACAGGTCAACGGCCAGATTCTGCCGCTGCGCGTCCGTCATCACGGCGACCACCTTCTGAATGGCGGCCGGATCGGTCGCCTCAGCTGATTTCAGCACCCCCGCCGGTCCAACTTCGGTACTGATGCAATTGAAGCCGGTGGCCGCCACCACGGGGAGACTGGCCGTGTCCCACCACCCGCATAGGCCGACCATCAGCACCGGCCGGTCGCCGCTGTAGAATTTTCCGTGGCGGGCGACCAGGTTCTGCATGGGCACCGCGGCGGCGGCGCGCGGAGCCAGTTGCGGCTGGGCGAGGGCCTGCTGAAGATCGCCAATGGAGCGGTCGCCGGTGGCGAGCAGGAAATCGGCCTGCCGGTGGGCGCGGTCCAGCTTCCCCTCCGTCGCCTCGGCGGCGGCGAACAGCACGAACTGCCCCATCACCGTGCGGGAGACGCGCGGATAGCGGGTGTCAAGGCCGGCGGCGGCGGCGCGCGCCAGCAGGGCGTCGAGGGTTGCGGCCTTGGCCTTCACCTGCGCCAGCTTGGCGTCAAGCGCGGCGCGGCGGGCGGTGGTCTCCGCCGCCGGCACGGCCGCCGCCGGATACCAGGCCGTCAGACCGTCGAGGTAATACGGGTACACCCCGGTGGCCGGGTATTCGCCGCAGCCGTCTTCGGTGCCGATGAAGATGCCGTCCAGGTCTGTCAGCGGCTGGCCGTAACGCAGCGCCGGAGTCATCGTTTTCGGGGTCAGTTCCACCAGGTTCCACTGGCGCACCTGCAAGCCGGGGATCGGCGTCTTCATGACGCGATTTCCCTGCGAGTCGCTCAGGCCGACAAAGAGGAACGCGCCCCGCTCCGGATAGACCCAAAAACTGAGCTTGTCCGGCAGCGGTTGCTTCAGGCCGGTGCGTTCAATGCCGCAGGCCGAATTGCGCGCCTTGACAGCCGGCGCCTTCCAAATTAAGGAGTGCGCCTCCTCCTTGGCCAGCGACTCACTGTATTCAAGCGTGCCTCCGCCGACGGTTGTCCACCCGGCCGGGGCTTCAAAACTGTCCAGCACGACGGTCCGCCCAACCGGCGGCCCGGCCAGGACCGGCAAAGCGCCACACAAAAACAACAGGAAAAATCGCCGCATGCGCCGCACCTCCGGAACGCCAGTGGGATATCATGAAGGGAAATATACCTACCATTGCGGATTCCGCAGGCAGCCCGTGCAGTCCCAATCGTGGCCTGTCGCACAAAAGCTGCCTACTGAATCCGCAACCAGGGCACCGTTTCCTGGAGACTGATGGGGCAATGGAATGCGCACCGTTGAACCTGTCACCCGTACGTGACACAGTGCGACTTGGTAAAGCGGATGATTACATTTTGGGAACGGATTCCGATTTTTGCGATTAAACACCCGTATATATAATAGAGAAAAAGACATGACATTGATCAAGAAAATGACGGTAACCTTACTTGTGTCTGTTACATTGATTGCGGGGTATGAAATTGCATTTCGGTGTTGCGCTGCGAGGGGGGGGAGATAAATACAGAGACAACCCCCGTTTCCTTGTACTACTCTTGCGATTTAATGATGGGATGCAAGGCATTATCAACCATCTTTGCCCCCCGCGCTTCTTTACCTTTTGGCAAAGTTCGCCTTGCCGAAGGAACCGGTGCGTATGTCTCTGGAGGGACGTTCTTCAGAAAAAAGCAAGACGGGAATTGGGAGAACATCTCAAGGGCATTCCAAGAACGAGAAGAGAAACAAGGAATCGAACAACGAGACACACGATAGCCGCGCAAGTTCAACAGAGCAGAACAAACGCCACCAGGACAGAAGAGGCGCACGCTACAGCAGAACCCCAAACAAGGACGGCAGCAAGACGATAAAGACGGGCTTATCCCAGGGGCGAAGCCATCCGCCGTCCCACATTGTTCGGGGTCATTTCAGCCGTTTGCGAGTCCATGCCGGATTCCGCCTGCAGTCCAGAACGGCACGAACCCGCACCACCTCCGCCTCAATTCGGTAGTAAACGGCGAAAGGAAAGCGCTTTGACAACATCCGGTAGTATCCAAAGTGGAGGTAATGTATCCCGCCGAGGAAGCGCAGGGAGTCCATATCCGACCAAAGGGTGTCAATGAAATAGATCCCCAGCCCTTCCGATTGCCGTTCATAGAAGCGATAGCCAGCCGCAAGATCAGTCAGTGCTTCTTCAAGAACCATGACCTTCATTTGACCAGGTCCCAAACCCTGCGTTTCGCCTCGTCCAGTTCGACGAATTTCGCCTCCCCTGCCTGAATCCGTTGTTCCCGTTCTTGCAATACATCCCCATGCCATTCGGGAGAAGGAATGACTTCCTCCGTACGGCAAAGATCATCCCAAATACATTCCAGCGCGCGGAGCTTATCGGGAACAGTCATTGTTTCCAGCGGTATTGTCGCCTGCATCGTATTCTCCGGTTTTGGGGATCATCTTCCTAGTTCGACGTCTCGCCTATTGTTCTTTCCCCAGTCGCCCGACATGTGACATGAACACTCTACCGTACGGCGGATTGAATGGCAAGCTTCTGCGTGCAAGAGGCAGGAATGAAGAATCCCCCTGCCCGGCGGGCCGGGGTCGGCGGTTGCCTTGGTTTGCGGCGGGTTTTCGGGCAAGCTCCGCCTGTGGCGTGGACTGGCGCGGTTTTTGCCGGTTGTTTTGTGCAGGTTGCGAAGAACG
>CAITYL010000323.1 GCA_903896595.1 uncultured Lentisphaerota bacterium | reverse complement strand
TTATTTTTTATCATTTAGCCGCAAAGTTTGTGCGAGAATTTAACTGCAACACTTGAGTAAGGTAAAATCAACCCCATTGGCAGACCCATAAAGATCAAATCCGTTCACACTGCGTTGTTGCATTTGATAGGATCCCGGATAATTCCACGCCCAAACATAAAGTTTGCTGACATCATATTTAGCACCTATGTCAAAGGTGAGAAGGACTTGTGGCGGATTCGCTGTCGTGCTGCCAGTATCTCCCTCCCACATAGGCGTGGCGTCCGAAGACACTTGCACATATGCGGTGCTAGTGGCATCAATAATCAAATTACCAGCAGGAAGTACTGTTTGTATGTCGCCACTCATCGTAGCATCAACGGCCTGAATGAAGCCGGCTTGCACGGGGACCACCGCGGACAGGATGATGCTCAGGGCACCAATGATCACGTTGTTTGTACTGCTCATTGTAAGACTCTTTCTTGATTAGCAGGGTTTAATTGGCACGCTTCGCGGGGGTCAGCCCATCACCGAGCACTGTCACCCGCCCTAACTCTCTTGCTTTTCTGCTCCCGGTTCCGAGAAAAACTGCCGCACCTACCCTCCTTTCTTTTTCGTTTCGTGAACCGTTGCTACCCGAACCCGACCAATTCATCCAATCGTGTGAGATATTTGTACTATACACAAGTTTATTACAAAGACAAATTCGTCGTCGTTGTCGTTTTCGTGGTCGTCCATCGGACTCGATTCGCTCACGACCACGATCTCGATTTTCAAACCTCTCACACGAAGCCACGAAGGATGAAGGGCGTCGAGAAGATCTACTTTTTTTCGGACTATGCCGGGAAAAACGGTCCGTGTTGCGGACAACGGAACGAGTGAGGCTTTGGCAAAACGTTGTTTAAGCCGCGTTAATCCGCCGCGCGTAATCAGCGGTCAAAAAAAGAATTTAACCGCGGATGGCGCGGATGTGCGCGGATAAAGCCAAGACGCGTTTACCGCAAGACATCGGAAACGTGTGGGAACTTTTTCCATCACGTATCACGGTTAGACGCCAAAGCCATGAATGCGGTTGCCTGATGTACCCTATTTTCTTGGCCGGGCAGCCTTGGGACCGCCGAGCCCCAGTTCGGCGCGACATCGCGCGTCTTCGACGAGCACGGGTTCGTCCGCCCGAGGACGGGCGGCTCCCATACGACAACCAAGCCAACCGAGTGCCGCAACTCCTTCAAGGAGCGTAGGGTGAATGGTGAGCGTTCACCCGCGAGAGCGACTTGGATCGCGCCGCCGCCGCGCTCAGCAGCCGACGAGATGAAGGGTGCGGCCGGCGGCGTCCTGGCGGGTTTGCCAGGTGATCTTCTCGTCCCAGCTTTTGCCGGGCGTGCGGTCGAAGAGCACCAGCCAGCCTTCCTTGGCGCCGCACAGATCGCAATAGGCGGCGAGCTGGGCCACGCCCTCCTCCCGCGCCTTCGGCCCGGCCAACAGCTTGAGTTCCACCGGGTAGCGCGTTCCGGCATAGTGGACGCACAGATCGATCCGGCGGCGCCCCAGCGCGTATTCCCGGACCATCTGCCCGCCGCCATTGATCACCCGCTGAAAAAACGCCATCAGGATCAGGTGCGGCGCGGCCTCGCGATACTCGTAGCGCTCGCACCAGACCTCGCTGTTCTCGCGCCAGAACTCCTGGAACGCCCGCAACAATCCGTTCATGTCCAAACGGGTTGCCGTGGCCCACGGCGGCTGGGGGATCCGGATTTTTAGATCCTCCTGCGAATTATAAGAAAGCGTGCGCAAGATCACCTCGGCGTAAATCGGGTTGGCCGGGAGCAGCCGCCCCTGCTCGCTACGTAACAGGCCTAGATCCAAGACATACTGGCAATCATCCCCCAAGCGATCCATACTGGCGTCCCCTCCGGTAATCACCGGCTCGACGACGCGGCGGACGCGCTCCTCTTTCAGCCGCTCGTACAGGCTGTCGAGATGCGTGTCGCGACGGCGCAGCAGGTTTTCCGCCGCCTGGTCAATCACCGCCGCCGTCACCGGCTGCGTCCAGTCGCGGCGCAAGATTTCCTCAACGCTTTCCCTGGCGATGGCGTTAACCAGCCACGGCTGCCCGCTCGTCCAGTAACTGGCCCGTTCCACCGCTGCAGACGTGAAGGGCTGGCCGGTTTCAGTGGTGTGCTGGGCGTAGAGGATGCCAATCTCGGCCTGGGTGAAATTGGCTAAAGTCAGCGACTTGGTGATAATATTGAACGGGCTGGCCGAGCCCAACGTGGCACGATCAGGGCGGATGCTCGCCTTGTAATCCCGGATATTGCGCATCCCCACGAGGGCGATAGAACTGGGAAACGGCGCCTCGACGCGGTTGACAAACCCGTCGCGAAGCTGACGCAGGAAAGTGATCAAGGTCTGATCGGAGAGGCAGTCCGCTTCGTCGAACAGCACAATCAGCGGTTTGCCAAGGTGAGTGCAGAGGTCGGTAAGGAAATTGCTGACTTGGGCGGTGACCCCGCCGGTCGGTGGTGGCACGGGCAACGCACGCAACGCCGGACTGTAGCGGAGCGAACGGGTCAAGGCATCAAGGATAGCGGGAATTCCCTTTTCCGGATCCACCAACCCTTGAACCGTCTCCAGCGAGCAATACAGCGCCACGCGCTCGGTGCCGCCGTTGATCTCCGCCGCCAGCGCCTTGAGCAAAGTGGTCTTGCCCGACTGCCGGGCGGCGTGGATGACAAAGTACTGCTCGCCCGCGATGAGTTCGGCGATTTCCGGGCACCGTTCAAGAGTGGGCAACAGGTAATGCTTGCCCACGAGGCAGGGGCCGGCAATATTGAACAGCCGTTGGCGCATGCTAAAAATGTACCGCCGTTGCCGCCGAATGCCACGACAGCCGCCAGCCGGAGCGCGAGGCAATATGGCGCCAAGGGGCACCCGTGCGGGGCGTCCTCTCTGTCCTCCTTGTCCTCGTGTGGCGCCGTTGTCCTCAAAGTCCTCGCCCCGCCCCCCGCCAACAACGGCCACCTTGCCGCCGCCGAGGACATGGAGGACATTGGCCACGAGAGGACCTTGAGGACAAAGAGGACGCGGCGGCCATATCGAGCGCGAGCGCGAAAAAACAAAACAAACCGGAACTTCGCGCTCAGCGTAGCGGCCCTCGCCTCTCGCACTCGACTTGTTTTTTGTTTTTTGAAGCTCAGAATCAGTTTACAACCGCTTTAACCTACAGCACCGCAATTAGTTCGCCACTGGCTGGGCGTCTGCCCGGTCTGGCGCCGGAAGCAGCGCAGGAAATATTTCGGGCCATTGAACCCGCATTGGCGCGCCACCGCCGCCAGCGGCTGGTTGGTGGTGCCCAGCAATTCCTTGGCCCGCGCCACCCGCGCTTCCGCCAGACACTGGATGGGCGACACGCCCAAGACCTTTTTAAAGGCCATGAACAGGGTGGTCCGGCTGACATGGAGGGCGGCGGCGAGTTCGGTCACGCCTTTCACCGTTTGCGGGGCGGCGGCAATGAACTGGCGTGCCCGGGCCACCAGCAGGGTCTGACTGTCCGCCGCGCTAACCGCCGGCAACGGCTCCGGCTGGTGGCCACAGGCGTCACACAACCGGTAGAGCAGGCTGATCACCCGGTAGGGCGCCCGGTCCGCCTTTTTCCGCTGGAACAGGTGATAAATGCGCTGGACGCAGGCGGTGGCCGCCGCCGGCTCGGCCGGCCGTGAACAAATCATGCCGGGACCCGCGCCGCAGGCGCGGCCAAAAGGGACCGCCATCGGCCCGATCAAATGCGCCCAGTACACCTGCCATGGCAGGGCGGGGTCCTTGAAATACTCCACGGTGACCCCCGGCCACAGCCAGAACATGTCGCCGGCCTGCACCGTCCAGGTCTCTGCGGCGGTGCGCACCGTGCCGCGCCCCGCCAGCACCACGTGCAGGCAGACATAATCCGTGCGCCACTGCCAATGGGAGGCGCCCTGCCCCGTAATCAGTCCCGTGTCATGAACCCACAAGCCCCCGGCCATGGGTTCAATGGCGCGCGTCGACAGGTAATAGGTGGTTTCGGGGGAATTCATGCGTTGACCGGCCTCGCCTGGGTGTATGAACATTCAACATCGAACATTCAACGTCCAACGTCGAATCATCCACATTGGATGTTGAACGTTGAATGTTCGATGTTCGTGGGAACCCCCTTTTAAGGAATAAGGCGGTTCCCAAACCCTCCGTCAAACCTTTTTGTACCTTTTTGCGGATTTCGCAGGCCGCCCTTGTGCCCCAATCATGACGTGTTGCACTGGAGCGGCCTGCGAAATCCGCAAAGGATGGCCCCAACATCATCCAACAAAACGGTCATGCACGCCCTCGCCTCGCCCCACGATTAGGCATATCGAACATAACTATACCACCTCTTGAACAAAACTATACCCATCATTTATGGGAGACTTGGCGAATTAACGCCATATTGCAACCATACGAACCAACGGTCATACGGCGTTAGACGGAAGCTTGTTAGGCGGTAGACTGAAGGTCCGTAATATCTCACCCTAACGCGGTATAATCGATTAACTGAGGATTTTAAAAAGTAACGATATTTTCCTATCCCGGGGAGCCGCCCGTCCTCGGGCGGACGAACCCGTCATCGTCGGAGACGCGCATCATGGGTTTGACAGATGATGGTCCAATAAATGGCCGAAACGGGTGTGACGCCATCGATTTCCGCCCGAGGACGGGCGGCTCCCGATCTTGAAATAACGCCGACTTTGCCTTGTGGATTTTTACCGAAAGCCATTCCGATGAGTTTTACCGTTGATATCCGCAATTATCTGGCCAGGCATGACGTCGTCCATTTGTCGCCGCCGCGGGAGGGCTGGGAGGGACTGCCGCTGGGGAACGGTTCCCTGGGCGGACCGCTGTGGGCCAGTGAGGACGGGCTGATTTTCCAGGCCAATCACACCGACACCTATGAGCAGGTCGACCCGCAGGACCCGAAAGAGCAATGGACGGTCCTCCGCAGTTGCGGCCAGTTGAAGATCCAGCACGCGGCGCCAATTCACAACTGGCTGTATTTGAATGACTATGAAGCCAGGCTGGACCTGCATGCGGGCGGCTCGGAGTGGTCTGCCCGCACCGCGTTTGGGACCTTCCGCACCACGGCCTACGTCCACGCCCAACGGCCGGTGGCGGTGTTCACGCACCGGGCGGAGTACGCGGGCGACTTGGCCCGGACCGGAGCGCCGGTCCGGATCCTTCTCGAACGCTGGGGCAGCCGGGTCGGCGGCTGGTGGTATGCGGCGATGCAGGGCGGAGCCGGGCTCAGCCTGGGCGCCAGCAAAACCAGCCGGGACGGCCAGGATGCCTGCCTGGAAACGGTGTTTCGCGGGGTGAGTGTGGCCCTGCGCTGCCGGGTCTTGGGCGCGGCGGGCCGGGTCCAGGTCAACCATGACCATCAAGTGGAAATTCTTCTTGATGCCGCCCCCACGCAAGACGTGACCATCCTGCTGGCCTGCGTCACCAGCCTGGACGCCGCGGAGCCGGCCGCCGCCGCCCGCCAGGCCCTTGACGCGGCCGCCGCGGAGCCCAATCTGGCCGAAGGGCACCGCCAGTGGTGGGCGGACTATTGGAGCCGCTCGTTCCTGCATCTCTCGCAGGATTATTTCGAGAACCTCTATTACCTGCATCTGTATCTGCTGGCCTGCTCGTCCCGGGGGCGGTTTCCGCCCCTCTTCAACGGCGCCAACATGCTATGGAACCACGATGTCCGGAACTGGGTGAACCCGCACCACTGGAACGAGCAACAACTGTTCTGGTGCCTGCCCGCAGCGAACCGGGCGGAATTCCTGGCGCCCTATCTGGACACCTACCACCGGGCGATGGCGCCGGCCCTGGCAGCGACCCAGCGGCGCGGTTTCCAAGGCATGCTGTGGGTCGACCAGCATGACTTCTTCGGCCGGCAGGTGGCCGAGGATGCCGCGAGCTTCCGGGACAATTACACCCCTGCATCCCAGATCGCGATGTTTTTCTGGTGGCACTACCAGGCGACCGGCGATCTCGGCCGCCTGCGGGAACAGGGCTACCCGTTCATGAAGGCAGCGGGCGATTTCTACCTGGGCTTCCTGCGCTGGCGGCCGGAAGAAAACCGCTACGAAATCCCCCCCGCCAGCACCTATGAAGACGAGCGGCCGGGGCGGTTCACCGACAGCATCACCAATCTGGCCATGATCCGGGCGCTCTTTCCCGCCCTGATCGCGGCCGCGGAACGCTTGCAGACGGATGCGGAGTTGCGGGCGCGCTGGCAACAGGTATTGGACCATCTTCCGGCCTACCGGGTGAACGACCGCGACACCAACCGCGGCCCGACGCTGGCAAGCGGCTTGCTGGATGGCAAGGAACTGCCGGAAAAAGAAAACCACAACCATGGCCCGATCTTCTGCCCGGTCTATCCGGCCGGCGACCTGGGTCTGAAAGACCGGGAGTCGCCGCTCTTTGCGGCGGCCTGCAACTCGCTCGCCACCTACCCGACCGCCGCCGTGGCCATCACCCCCGTGGTGGCGATCGCCGCCCGCTTGGGCATGGCGGAGGAGGCCCGGCGCCGTCTGACCACCCTCGTGCGCAATCTCCAACATTTTTCCAATGGCCTCTTCTACAACCTCGACCACTGGTGGATTCTTTCCCGGCGGGCGCCCGCGATGGAACTCGGCCGGTGGAGCGAAAGCGATTATTGGGCTTCGCGCGGCTATCAGCTCGACGACACCACCGCCTGTCAGCGGGATTATCTGACCGACCGGGCCTGCCGCTACAAGAACGTACTGGTCCAGGCTTCCCCGGCGGACGCAGTCCGGGAACACCGGACGGATACGCCCGCCACCCCGTTCATTCAGGCGGGGCTGGAAACCCTGGGGCATTTCACCGCCGGTCTGCAGGAAATGCTGATCCAAAGCCACGAGGGCGCGATCCGCATCTTTCCCGCCGTGCCGGCAGACTGGGAGGGGGCCTTCACCCTGCTGGCGGCCGGCGGGTTTCTCGTCAGCAGCCGGCGTGACGCCCACCAGGCAGTGGACGATATCGACATTCTCAGCCAGCGCGGCGGGCCATGCGTCGTGCTTAATCCCTGGCACGGGCCGGCCGAGGTGTGGGCCAACGGCCAGCCGGTCGCGACGACCACCGACGGCGACCGCATCAGCTTCGCCACCATCGCCCAACAGCGCTATCGGATCGCCCCCGTTGCCGGACCGGCAGCGGCCCCCGTGCATTACACCGCCACCCCCAACCGCGCGCCCAAAACGTTTCACGAAGCCGCCATCGGCAAACCCAGAGACTTTTGATGCCATCCTTCCCCATTATTGACGCTCATGTACACTTGTGGGACCCGAACCGGTTCCATTACCCCTGGCTCGACGGCATCCCCGCCCTCCGGCGTCCGTTCCTGCCGGTTGATTACACGGCGGCCTGCGGGCCGGTGACCGTTGACGCCATGGTCTTCATGCAGTGCGAAACGGCCTTTGCCCAGGCCCTGGACGAAGCCCGCTGGGTCAGCGCCCTGGCCAAAGAGGAACCGCGGCTGCGGGCCATCATTCCCTGGGCGCCGCTGGAACAGGGGGAAAACAGCCGCGCGCACCTGGAAGCATTGGCGGAGCTGCCCCTCGTCAAAGGGGTCCGGCGGCTTATCCAGTCGGAAACCGATCCGGAGTTTTGTCTTCAGCCCGACTTTGTGAAGGGCGTCCAGGGGCTGGCCCGGTTCGGGTTCACCTTTGACCTCTGCATCTTGCACCGGCAACTGGCCAACACGATTAAACTGGTCCGGCAATGTCCGGCGGTTACTTTCATCCTCGACCACATTGGCAAACCCGACATCAAAAACCGGCTCCGGGAACCGTGGGAACAGGACTTGCGTGAACTGGCGCGCCTGCCCAATGTCGCCTGCAAATTCTCGGGCCTGGTGACGGAAGCCGATCCGGCACAGTGGACCCCGCAGGATCTCAAGCCATACCTCGACCATGTCCTGGGCTGTTTCGGTTTCGACCGGGTGCTGTTCGGCGGCGACTGGCCCGTCATCACCCTGGCCTCCACCTATCCCCGGTGGGTGGCCACCCTGGAATGGGCCATCGCCGGCTGCACGGCCGACGACCAGGAGAACCTTTTCCATCACAACGCCATCCGCCTTTATCGGATAAAAAAATAAGAGGCTCTTACAAAACCATTGAGCTGCTTTCAAAAGTAACAAGGTTTTACCATACCCGGGAGCCGCCCGTCCTCGGGCGGACGAACCCGTCATCGTCGGAGACGCGCATCATTGGTTTGGCGGACGGTGGCCCAATAAAAAAGGAAAGGAACGG